>JAFSVD010000036.1 GCA_017450275.1 Desulfovibrio sp.
CCATCGCTTTCGCTTGGCATACCACCCAAGACATACGTCTTGCTTCGTAGGTCACGGGTGAAGCTCCGCTGTACTCTGGGGAAACTTCCTCATAGTCTATCGAGAAGAATGTTGCCGTGGCTTGTTTTTTCCTCAAGCCACAGTGTGTCGAACCTCATGGAGTCTGCCAAGAGAGATCACTCTCCCCGAGTAAATCCCGCAGACATAATTCCCTATACAAGAACCAGCTATTATACTCCAGATATTTTTTTAGGTAAAGGGTAGAGCTAGCTGTATACATAAGTGAATCCATCATGGTAAATTTGGGACGAAGAAGGATACCGGGAACCTAGTGGTCTATTTTATTCATATTGTAGAAAATTAGTTTCTAAGTGTTTTTTAGAATATAAAAAAATAGTTCCCTAAAAACAACAATTTTTTTTGGGAGCTATCAGTCATTTTTTTGTTGCAGGTTAAGCCACAGCTCAGGAGTGGTGTTAAAGGCACGGGAAAGGCGCAAGGCCATGTCTACAGAGAGAGCGGCACGACCATTGAGAATGGCGGAGACTGCTATTCTAGACACGCCTATGCGCCGCCAAGGCAGACACACTCAAGCCAAGCGGTTCGATATACAGGGAGGAGTATTTCGCGGCAAAGTATGCGCGGGCGGACGCGTTCAAGTAATTTGAAGACAAAAACGGTGGGTCACAGCTTTGCTGCAACCCACCGTCTTAAGTAATTTCTGGCGGAGAGAGAGGGATTTGAACCCTCGATACAGGTTTAAGCCCGTATACTCGCTTAGCAGGCGAGCTCCTTCGGCCAACTCGGACATCTCTCCAGAATTTGATCGAAACGACGTAATGACTTTCTTGTACAGACCTTGCCCCGCTCTGTCAAGCGTTTCCTGAAGAAGGAGATTCGTGGCTGCAAGAGGGTGAGCAGCTTAGCAAAACAAGAAGAGATTGCACCGAACCCGGTTTTGACGTAGAATTCGGCATATGGTTGAGCCAAAAAAACGCAAGCTCGCATTGCGTTTTTCCTTTTTTTTAGGAAATCGCGCCAAAGGCATATTTTTTGCATTTCAATAGTATGCTGGACGACTGCGCGGTAAACTCGTCAGGACAGTTGCATGCAGGTAAAGACCTTTACAGGTTCTTCTTCTGGGGAAGTGATAGCACAGGTTAAAGCCGAAATGGGGCCTGATGCCGTTATTCTTGGAAACAGAACCTATCGTAAAAACGGAGTTATCTGCCACGAAATAACCGCCGGTCTCGATCGCAACACCCAACCAACGCCCCAGACAACGGATTTCTCGGGCTTTGGGAATGGTGGCTGGGGAGACTGGCAAAAAGACTGGCTTAAAATCAAGGAACAACTCTATGCCCTCATGCGCCCGGCCATCCAAATGTCCCGGCTCACGCCTAGGCAACGGGTTGCTCTCGAATACCTGCAACGGGAGGGGGTGTCTGATTCCGTATCCCTTGATCTCTATAACCGCCTCCTCGCCAATCCTGGCTCCTCTATTCTTGAATGCCTCTGCGAAATGGTGCATGTCAAACCCTTTGGCATTGAGGAATGGCCCCAACACATCCATCTTTTTACCGGTCCCTTTGGGAGCGGAAAAACGAGCACAGCTCTGCGCTTTGCCCTGTATTTGCGCAAATGCGATCCTTCAATCCGCCTGGCATTCGTCAATACCGACTGTCTGAGGGGCAACGGACGCCTTTTGCTCAGGCATTGGGCAGAACTCTCCAACTTCATCTACCTTGAGGCGGCTGATGAAGCAACGATGCAAACCATCATCGAAAAAAGTGCGGCCGTTGATCTCTTGTTTATCGACACCCAAGGTCTTGCGAGAGGGCAGAATCTCCGCACCTATACGGCCAACCTCGGCCTCGATGCCAAAAAAAATATCGCTGTGCATCTCACCTTTTCACCGTTTAGCAATGCCCTGCAAACACAAGAATTCATCCAACGCTATACCACACCATTTCCGACTAGTCTGGTCTGGACAAAATTGGATGAAGCGGTCAGTTTTGGCACGCTAGTCAATGTCTCCAATGAGGCAAACTTGCCAATATCTGCCCTTTCCTATGGAGCTGAACTTCAGGACAGTTTTACGCCAGCCACTGAGCCCTTGGTATGGCGCCTGGTTTTTAAGCGACAGATTCCTGGCCATGAGGCCGCAATGAATCCCCCGCGGAGTACAAGATGAGTGGGAATTTACCCTTGGTCTTTTCTGTGACGTCTGGCAAAGGCGGCGTCGGAAAAACAAATATATCGGTCAATTTAGCGTATAACCTTGTGCAATTGGGCAAACGCGTCACTCTCATTGATTCGGATCTTGGTCTGGCAAATGTCGATGTTGTCTTGGGATTGACCCCCCACAAGAACCTCTTCCATCTTTTTAACGAAGATGCCAAGTTGAGCGACATCCTTTTCCCAACGCCCTATGGCTTTTCAATCCTTCCAGCCTCCTCTGGCATGAGCGAAATGCTGTCGCTTTCAACAGGGCAAAAGTTGGAACTGCTCGAAGCGGTCGATGAACTCGAAGACGCTGTTGATGTGCTGATCATCGATACAGGGGCTGGAATCAGCGACAATGTGCTGTATTTTAACATGGCGGTTCAAGAGCGTATCGTCGTGATGACCACAGAGCCGACCTCGCTCACCGATGCCTATGCCCTGATCAAGGTGCTCAAGATGAACCACGGGGTTGAGCATTTCCAGATCTGCATGAACATGACGCCTGATGTCAAAACAGCCAAGGACATGTTCAGCAGACTCTATCAGGCCTGTGACCATTTTCTCGAAGGCGTGTCCCTTGATTTGGCGGGTATTATTCCCCGCGACCCGTTCGTGCGCAAAGCGATCATCAAGCAAAAGCCCTTCTCCGCTGAAGATCCCTCCTCTCCTGCCTCTGTGGGAGTCAGAGACTTGGCTGAGAAGATCGCAGGCTGGGAAGTTCCCGAACTCCTCGACGGCAACATCAAATTTTTCTGGAAAAAGCTGCTCTTTCATTAAGCCGTCCATCCTCCAAGGATTTCTCGAACGCTCAACAGGGGGGACGTTCATGAAACAAGGCGCTGCCCAAGACCGTGATTCCTCACCTTGGGAACTCTTTGAGCAAGGGAAAATTCCTTGGAACGCGTTCTCTCACAAAGAGCAGGAAGCCATTGTTCGGCATTATGCCCCTAAAATCCGATTTCTCGCCCTTCGTCTAAAGACAAAAGTTCCGCCATCTGTTCAGCTCAATGAATTGTTCAGTGCCGGCTCTCTTGGCCTCCTCGAAGCCCTTGTCAAATACCGGCCATCCAAGGAAAATCGCTTTGAGACCTTTGCTGAAAACCGCATCAAAGGGGCTATGCTCGATGAGCTCAGAAACCGGGACTGGTACCCACGCCCACTCAGGCAAAGGGTACGCCTTTTAGAGGAAACCATCCACGCCTTTGAAATGGCGCAAGGCCGCAAGCCAAACGAACAGGAACTCTTGAAAAGTACGCAATTGTCTGTCGCTGAAATCCGCGAGGGGCTTGAGGCTCTTGAAAATCAAACCTGGCTCACGCTCGATGATCTTGAAGGTTGCATGGCCGATGGCCATATTTCCAGCGATAGCTCGATCTTTGAGCAGATAGCCAGAAAGGAATTGATCGACAAACTGATTCCTCTGATCGATAAGCTTGAGGAGCGCGAAAAACTCATCCTCTCCCTCTACTATACCGAGGGCATGAGCATGCGGGAATGCGCGGCCATTCTCGGTCTCTCCGAAGGCAGAGTCTCCCAGCTCCATTCTCTGGCTCTCAAGCAACTCAGGCACGATTTTTTCCACGCAAAAGCATTGTAAATCCATGGAGACCAGGCACAGGCATCGCAAATTGTGGGTGCGTATTGTGCATGGTCTTTATTGCTATAATTGAGATTTTTTCTAGAATATTTGAAGATAGACGAAGAATGACAAAACAATCAAAGAATGCTACCATAGCCATGCACAAGAAGATAAACGATCGCCTCAAGCGATTGCCGTATTCACCACGAGGAGTCTGTCCATGCCATTCAACCCCAATATGCGTGTCCTGATCGTTGACGATTTTTCTACTATGCGCCGCATTGTCCGCAATATTCTTCGGCAGCTCGGCATTGCGAATGTCGTGGAAGCGGACGACGGCACCACAGCCTGGGATATCTTAAACAGGGAAAAAATCGACTTTATTGTTTCTGACTGGAATATGCCGAAAATGCCTGGCATCGATTTGCTTCGCAAAGTCCGTGCCTCAGAACAGTTTGCCGATCTTCCCTTCCTCATGGTTACTGCAGAAGCCCAGCAGGAAAACATCATTGAAGCTGTGCAGGCCAAGGTGTCCAACTATATCGTCAAACCCTTTACCGCTGACACCTTGAAGCAGAAAATCGACAAAATATTCCCCTAACAGACAGACTGTGCAATTGCGGTTGTTTGAGCATGTCCTGGTGACATGCTTTCCCTTTTTATTGCCGAAGGAATATGAGCTATGTCTCAGAGCAGCGAGACTACCCAAGTCAAGGAAGCAGAAGCCAATCCAAGCGTTCAGGTGGCATCGGGTACTCTGCCTGCCGAAGTCAGTAAGAAAGCCAAAAAAGTCGAACTTGATATTGAGGATGCTCCCTTCCTCAAAGAAAGCGAACCGCAGCAACAAACGGAACCAACGGAAGGAGGCGAGCAGGCAGAAGAAGGCCAAGCGGCTGATCCCAAAAAATCCAAACGCAAGAAAATTCTGCTCATAGCCGGAGCAGCCGCAGTTGTTCTGATAGCAGGAGCCGCCGGTGCTTGGTGGTTTTTCGGAGGCGCTGAACAGCCACCGCCCCCTCCCGTTGCCGAAGAGAAGCCTGAAGTTATTGTTGTGCCGTCAAAACTCCAGCCGGTCGTCAACCCCGATATTGTCAAGGAATTTGATCGATTCATCGTTCCCCTGGGGGATACGGTGGAATCAACGAAATTCCTGGTGTGCAAATTTTCTACTGTGACCAAGAATCCCTCGCTTGAGATCGAACTCGACCAAAAGAAGATCACCTTGCGGGATTCTATCTATTATTATTTGCGCAACAAAACCTACGACTATCTTCTTGATCCCGCCAATGGCCCTGAAATCAAAAAAGAACTCGTCACGCTGTTGAACGATTATCTGTCCTCTGGAAAACTAGAGGATGTGCTCCTCGATACCTATCTTGGTCATTAATCCGGAGGCGAGCACATGAGCGTCAATACAACGATTGCCGTTCTCTATGCACAAACTGGCCTTGGCACCCAGTTTGCCCATACTGCTGCTGTTACTCCCCACGCGCAGGCAGCCATGTCGCGCGTGCTGGCCTTGGAAACAGCCAAGCAGGAGCAGCAAACCGTTGAAAAAAGCTCCAAAAGCGAAAATAAAGGCATTGCAAAAGATGGCCATAACAAAAACGAAGCCAACTTCGCAGGGCAACGAGGAGAGCGCCAAGAACCTGACGATGTCTTTGACGAAAACGATATTTTTTGTACCGATCCCTATTCTGGGAATTTATTAAATGTTAAAATATGAATACAACATTTTTGTTTTTTCTGCTGCTTTGTTCATCGATCATTGAGCTTCTTGTGCTTCTCGGTGTCTTCTTTTTCTATCTCCGTTTGAAAAAATCAGAAAGTCTGATGCACATGCTGCAGGACAATCAAGCCAAACTCTTAGCTCGCATCGAAACAAACGCCAGGCTTGAACGCGAAGTGGTCGAATCCTTTGCCCAGCGGCAAATAGAACTGGAAGAACTGAACACCAAACTCGAAGATCGAGCGCAATCGCTCAGACGCCTTCTCGAACAAGCGGAAGGCATAACCCGATCGCCGCAGTTTTTGCGGGAAATCATTTTAAATGGGCGGAAAAAAGGCCAAACCGTCCAGCAGATAGCCAAGAACGCCGGCTTAAGCGTGGACGAGGTGCAATTGATTCTTGCCCAAAACCTTCCAGAGTAAAAAAAAACTCCTCAATGAGGAGTTTTTTTTTACGCAAACTACCGCTCAAGGGCTTGTGTCATATGGCTGAGAACAATTTCAGAAAATCGATGCACAAAGGGATCTGTGAGGGTGTTTTCCCGGTTTTTGGCGCAAAAGCCTATGCGCATAGTGCTTGAGGAGAGCGTCAGCCGTTGAGAAATATTTTTGAGCATAAGCTGGGTATCGTCTTTTGCAACCGGCACTTCGCGAATGACGAGCAAAAGATCGGCCACCACGCCAAAATTCTTTGTGCCGCCAATACTGCTCTTCTCATCATAGCCTCTGTCCACAGCCTCTCTGAGCGCACTCTCATCGGCGATCCCGCCAAAGACAAGAGTGGCCTGAAGGATGCAGTCCGCAGAACTTGGCTGACTGGTCAAGGTAAAGTCAAGCTCGCGGGCTTTTTTTTGCAACGCCCGCTCCAAAGGCTTAGCATAGGGAGTGCCTTGGATACTCACATAGAGGGTTGGGTGTTCCAAGGGTACCCGGCATTTGGTGAAATGCCCGTTTGCAAAGGAAAGAACATCCCCACGGCTTTGCACGGGGCTCCCAAACACGCCTATCAACACCAAACAAAGACAGAAGAGCAGGGTAAGCCTAGACCATATATGCATAGATCACCATATATCCTAACTGCTACTCACGATGGGAAGCATGCGCTCACCTCGTGGTTTATTTCATTCACATTGGAGAAAATCCACGGCCGCAGATCATTCCCAGTTCCTCCAGCCGATTAGTACATCTTCCGGCTGAGGAATTGGGGAGAACCTGAATCCGTCATTCGTGGCCTCGGAATCCACGAAGATATGGGTACAATGCACAGGACGAAACACAGCACCATGGATGCTACCATACGTGCTGGTAGCCTTGTCATAGACTGCCCAGAGTTCCCAGCTTGGCATCACCGATAGGGACGAACGCTTGCCTTACCCTGTCGTGCCACACTTCATCTCAACCCGCATCCGCCCTGGGCAGGTGCGTGTTATGTGTTTCTATTTTCCTGTGACACTCGTGGTGGATGCAAAGAAAGTGGTTTTTTGGGGCACAATGAGCAGTGTGCCCAAAAAAGCCGGGTCAAATTCTGGATGGGCGGGGGGCATTCAGCCAAAAATCCCTGTTCAGACATTTTCCAAAAGTCTTCAATCTTGCAAAAGAGGGCGTTCCCTGTCATAGGAGGGGGACAAAAAACGACCGCGAGGTGCAGCATGGCAAAAAATCTGATCATCGTCGAATCGCCGGCCAAGGTGAAGACCATCAGCAAATTTCTGGGACAGGATTACACGGTTGAAGCCAGTGTCGGGCATGTTCGCGATTTGCCCAAACAAAAGCTTGGGGTGGATGAAGCCCACGATTTTGCGCCCCAATACGAGGTCGTTAGCGACAAGCAGGAGGTGGTATCCCGGCTTGCTCAGGCAGCCAAGGCAGCAGACACCATCTATCTGGCTCCTGACCCTGACCGCGAAGGCGAAGCCATTGCCTGGCATATCGCAACCCTGCTTCGGGACAAATGCCCCAATATCAAGCGCATCGAGTTCAATGAGATCACAGCCCAAGCGGTGAAAAATGCGCTCAAACATCCTCGCGAACTCAATCAAAATCTCTTCGACGCCCAACAGGCCAGACGCGTACTCGACCGATTGGTGGGCTACAAAATCTCCCCTCTTCTTTGGAAAACCGTGAAAAGCGGGATCTCAGCGGGTCGGGTGCAATCGGTTGCGCTGCGCCTCATTGTCGACCGCGAAGACGAACGCAATGCCTTTGTGAGCGAAGAATACTGGGTCTTTTCAGCCAATCTTATGCCTGAAAACGGAACGTCCTTCACAGTGACGTTGCAAAAAATCGCTGGCAAAAAAGCCCAGATAGGCAATGCTGCCCAAGCACAGGAGCTGGTTGATCGCCTGACTGGCAAGGTCTTTCTCGTTGATACGGTTGAAACCAAGGTTCGGGAGCGCAAACCCCTTCCGCCCTTTATCACCTCAACTCTGCAGCAAATGGCCAACCAGCGTTTCTCCTACACAGCCAAACGCACCATGGGCATCGCCCAAAAGCTCTATGAAGGCATCGACCTTGGCAGTGACCGTGGGCTCACAGCCCTCATCACCTATATGCGTACCGACTCCACACGCATAGCCGACGAAGCCCAAAGTGCCTGTAAAACCTTTATCCTCGACCACTTTGGCTCTCAGTATGTTCCCGCGAAAAAACGCGTCTACAAAGCCAAAAGTTCAGCCCAAGACGCCCACGAGGCCATACGACCGGTTGATGTGACAATCACACCCGAGAGCATCAAGGCCTATCTCTCTCCGGAGCATTACAATCTCTACAGCCTCATCTGGCAGCGTTTTGTGGCCTCCCAAATGGCCTCAGCCAGCATCGAAGACACAGCCATTCTCACAAGCTGCGACAATACCCTGTGGCGTGCCCACGGCCAGCGCGTCCTCTTTCCGGGCTTTCTTGTGGTGCAAGGCCAATCGCACGCCGAAAAAGACGATCTGGAAGATCTTCCACCCATAACCCAAGGGCAGACGCTCGCCTGTCTGGGTATCACCCCTGAACAAAAATTCACCCAACCGCCGGCCAGATATTCGGAAGCGAGTTTGGTCAAGGAATTGGAAGAAAAAGGCATCGGCCGCCCCTCAACCTATGCCTCCATCATCTCCACCCTGCTCGATCGCAACTATGTGGTTGTGCAGGAACGCCATCTCATTCCGACCGATTTGGGACGCGTTGTGGCCAAGCAGCTTGTGGAAAATTTCCAACAGCTGATGGATGTGGGCTTTACCGCGCAGATGGAAGAAAATCTCGACAAGGTGGCCATGGGCGAAGAAAATTGGGTGTCCTTGATGCGTCATTTTACCGACGACTTCAATCCCACCCTCGCCAAAGCCACCACCAATATGAAGAGCATCAAGCAGGGGATCGAATCCGGACTGACATGTCCTGAATGCCAAAGCCCCCTTATGATCAAATTCGGGAAAGCAGGCTCCTTCCTCGCTTGCTCCCAATATCCTAAGTGCCACTTTACCAGCAATTTCGACCGTGGCGAAGACGGCAAGCCCTTTATTGTCGAACGGGCAAAACCCGAAGTGGTTGGCACCTGCCCCAAATGCGGCAAAGACCTTGTGGTGAAAAACACCCGAGCAGGCTCCCGCTTTATCGCCTGTACAGGCTATCCCGACTGCGATTACACCAAATCCTTTTCAACCGGCGTGGTTTGCCCACAATGTGGCAAGGGCGAATTGGTGGAACGCAGCTCCAAAAAAGGCAAGCTCTTTTATTCCTGTAGCACCTATCCCAGCTGTACCTTCGCCCTGTGGCGCAGACCCATCAACAAAGTCTGTCCCCTCTGCCAAGCCCCCTACCTGCTCGAGAAAAAGAGCAAGAGCGGCACAAGCTATATATGCTCAAACAGTGAGTGCGGCTATACCAGCAGCGAAGACGATCAATAGCCAAGGAGTTGTACATGGCTCAAAGCGCCCACGATCTCTCCCTCGACCGCGCCATTGCCACCAGGCTCTACCTGGGGGAAGCCCTTGTGTTGGCAACCCTTGTGCAATGCCAGGGCACCTGTGCCCGAAAAGCGGGGACACGGGCTCTCATAGGCTCACACGGTCTTGAAGGAAGCCTTGGCGGCGGGCTCTTTGAACTCAAACTCGCCGAAGCAGGAGCATCGGTTTTCGCCAGCCACACCCATCAATTGTTCACCTACACAGGTCCTGATGACGTGGGTGTTGGCAAACGCATTGTGCTTTTGGAGTGGCTTTCCTCCTCCATCGCTCCGCTCTTTGCCCTTGCCGATTCCTTGGCTGCCCTCTCCGTTGATGGCGCATGGATTGTTGACATACCAACGCCTAACACAATAAGTCGCACCCTGCTTTTGGCTAAGGCACCAGAGGAGGAGCATCCCGAAACCGACGGTATCACCGTTGATCCCAATCAGTATGCGACGCTTATGGCACGCTGTGGCGGGAAGGCCAGCTTTTTCAAGGAAGGCGCACACACGCTCTATGTTGAACCCCTGAAAACCCCAGCAATCCTTCTTCTGTGTGGATCTGACCCCATTGCTCAAGCCACAGCACGCCTTGCCAGCCAATGCGGCTTTTGCGTGGATGTGGCCTCGGATTCCCTTGAAGACATACGAGAAGAGGATTTTCCAACGGTTCGCACACGCTATCCTGTGCCGGAATTTTCCCATCTTACCGAAACATGCGCCATTGGACAACACCACTTCGTTCTCATTCTGCCCCAAACCATGGACAGCGATTTTGCGCTTATTCGCCAGATCCTCGCCACATCAGCCTGCTATATCGGCATACTCCAGGGAACAGCAGAGCGTGCGGCCATGTTCGCTTCGCTTCGCAAGCAGGGCGTTCCCGAGGCTGAACTGGCTGCCATCCATACGCCGGCAGGTCTCTTGATTGGCGCTGAAACCCCCTCGCAAATCGCTGTTTCCCTGGTTGCTGAACTGCTTGCAGCCCATTCTGGAACGCTTATGCCACTCAAAAGCCTTCCCAATTAAGGCCTTTGGGTAAATCTTGCGTTTTCGCTCTCTTTCCCGTAATTTATTCCTTTTCATGAGGAACGGTATTGCGTTCAGATGACCGTTCTTGACTGTGCATCGTTGTGTGCAGTCCCATCTTTTGTTCATTCCTGCTCCAAGGTGCAACCACGGCATAAGGCTGTCAGGACAACCCGGAGGCGGCGCAAGCGTTCATCGTATTCGCCGAATTGTGCATGAAGTATCGTGTTTTATCCTTTCTCCCCCTTCTATGCCTCTTTTTTCTCACCGCATGCAATGAAAATACACAATCACAGGCACAACCAACAATGGCTGTGCCTGTTGCTGTTATTACTGTACAGCCATCAGACGTGTCTTGGCCTGCAGAATTCCAGGCACAAGCCAGCGGATCCCGTGCGGTTGAAGTGCGTGCCCGCGTGCAAGCCATTATTCAAAAGCGCCTCTACGAAGAAGGCGATTTTGTCAAACAGGGACAGTTGCTCTTTCAGCTCGAACGAGACCAATACGAGGCGCAGGTGCAGCAGGCTGAGGCGCAGTTCAACAATGCCGATCGGGAATGGAAGCGCGTACGCCCTCTCTATGAAAAAAATGCCGTCTCCCAAAAAGAACGCGATAACGCCCGTGCAGCCCTCGACACGGCTCGCGCAGCCCTGCGTTCCGCCCGCATCAATTTAAACTACTGCCAGGTTGTCTCTCCTGTCTCAGGCTACAGCAGCAAGGAAAATGTCACAGAAGGCAATCTCGTGAGCAACAATTCCCTGCTCACCTATGTCAATCAGACCAATCCCATGTATATCGATTTTTCCATCCCAGCCCCCAACCATATGCGCCGCCAACAGATGCAGGCGCAGGGCAGACTCACCCCGCCCAAGGACAATAAATACACAGCCAGACTCAAACTCTTAAACGGGGAAATGTACCAGGGCGTTGGGGAAATCCGCTTTATCGACAGCCAGGTGCAGGGCGATACCGGCGTGATCAAGGCACGGGCGGTCTTCGACAATTCAACCGGCGCCATCATGCCCGGCCAATACGTCAGACTCTTTATGGATGGCGATATCCTACCCAAGGCGATTCTGATTCCCCAAAAGTGCGTGACCATCACCCAAAAAGGGGCCATTGTGCTTGCGGTGGATGACAAAGACACTGTCAAGGCGATCCCGATTGTTGTGAGCGAAAGTATTGGGCAAAAATACCTGGTTGATTCCGGCCTTGTGGGGGGCGAACGCCTGATCATCGAAGGCCTTCTCAAAGCCAGACCCGGTGCCAAAGTGCGCATAACAAAGACCTTGGAAGAGCAGCTCAAACAAGAGCAGTCACCCAAGAAAGCGCAAGCAGCGAAGTAGGTGAGTGCCCATGGCCGCATCAGCAAAGCCCAATATTTTTCTCCGTAGACCCGTCCTCTCTGCGGTTATCTCCATTATCATAACCCTGGTCGGGGCCTTGGCTCTCAAGGCCTTGCCCATTGCCCAATACCCTGAGCTTGTGCCACCCACCGTCAATGTCACGGTCTCCTATCCGGGAGCATCCGCAGAAACCATTGCAGGAACGGTTTTGGCGCCCCTTGAGGTCAATATCAACGGCGTGGAAGGCATGCTCTATATGTCCTCAACCGCTGCCTCGGGCTCGGGATCGGGTTCCATCAATGTCTATTTTGCCCTGGGCACCAATCCCGATATGGCCTTGGTCAATGTGAACAACAAGGTCAATCTGGCTCAGACCCTCTTGCCAGAAACCGTTCGCCGCCAAGGGGTGAGCGTTGTCAAACGCTCTCCCTCCATGCTCCAGGCCTTTGCCTTCCTCAGTCCCGATGGCCGCTACAGCGAGACCTATATCCACAACTGGATGAACATCAACGTTGTCGATGAACTGAAACGTATTCCGGGCGTTGGCGACTGTTCGGTCTTTGGCCAACAAGACTATTCCATGCGTATCTGGCTCTATCCCGACAAAATGGCCAAATACGGCATCACAGCGAACGACATTTCCGCAGCCATTAACGAGCAGAGTTCCCAATTTGCCCCTGGTCGCCTTGGCGACAACCCTTTGGTTCCCGGCACCGATCTCTCCTGGCAGATAGACACCTTGGGTCGTCTGCTCACCCCTGAACAATTTGGCAACATCATTATTCGAACAGGCCCTGATAGCGCCATGCTCAGACTCAAAGACGTGGCGCGCATTGAGCTTGGCGGCAAAGACTATTCCGTCACATCAACCTATATCGGGGCTGTCTCCCGTATGGGAGCGGTTTACTTGCTCCCGGGAGCCAATGCCATCGACACCGGCAATCGTGTGACAAAACGTCTGGCCGAGATCTGCGAAAATCTGCCAGACGGACTGGTCATGCGCCTTGTGGTTGACACCAACGATTTTGTTATGGAATCGATCGTTGAGGTTATCCACACGCTTTTTGAAGCCATTATCCTTGTTGTCATCGTTGTTTTCATCTTTCTCCAAAACTGGCGTGCAACTCTTATTCCCTGCATCGCGGTTCCGGTCTCCATCATCGGCACCTTTGCCGGCATGTATGCCCTAGGCTATACCATCAATACCCTCACCCTCTTTGGCCTGGTTCTGGCCATCGGCATCGTGGTGGACGATGCCATTGTCGTGCTCGAAAACGTTGAACGCATCATGTCAACCGAGCACCTCCCGCCCAAAGAAGCAACAGCCAAGGCCATGAACGAGGTCACAGCCCCTGTTATTGCCATTGTGCTTGTATTGTGCGCGGTCTTTATCCCGGTCTCCTTCATGGGCGGCTTGGCTGGGCAGATGTATAAGCAGTTCGCCATCACGATCTCGGTGTCTGTGGTGCTTTCAGGCATTGTGGCGCTCACGCTCACCCCGTCCTTGTGCATGCTGCTCTTAAAGCCCCATACCCACAACCATGTGCCGGCCAAGGCCTTTATCTATTTCAACAATTTCTTTTCCAAGGTGACCCACGGTTATCTGCGCTGCGTGCGCTTTATCAAAAACAACGCCCTCCGCACCATGGTGCTCTTTGGCGCCATGATCGCCTGCATCGTGTGGCTGAACAAGGTCATCCCCACAGGTCTTGTGCCCAATGAAGACCAGGGCTACACCATTGGTATGGCCATCCTGCCAGACGGTGCCTCTCTCGAACGCACCCAGCGCGTCTCAAAAGTGATCACCCAGTATGCCGGGAATCTGCCGGGGGTGGCGGCAACAGCCTGCATCAACGGTATCGATATCACAACCATCTCGGTCAAAAGCAATTACGTGACTTTCTTTACAACACTTGAGCCTTGGAGCAAGCGTAAAGAACCGGGCATGAGCGACCAGGATGTGACCCAAAAAACCATGGCGCTCAACATGATGCAGCCTGAGGCCATTGTCATCAACTTCTCGCCCCCGCCCATCCAGGGCATGAGTACAACCGGCGGCTTTGAGGGCTATATCCAGATGCGCGGGGCAGGCAGCCTCTACGATCTGGAAAAAACCGCCAACAACTTCATCCAAGAGGTCAATGCCAAAAACCCTGACGGTAGCCGCAAATACCCGGCCATCGGCATGGTGCGAAGCCTCTTCTCAACCTCTGCCCCGCAGCTCTACGCCAATCTCGACCGGGAACGCTGCAAGGATATGGGCATATCGATCAGCGATGTCTTTTCCTCCATGGGAGCAGCCTTTGGCCAAACCTATGTAAACGACTTCAACTACTTGGGACGTACCTTCCAGGTTCGACTCCAGGCCGATCCCCGCTATCGTATGCTTCCCGACTCCTTAAACGATGTCTATGTCCGAACCAATGCCGGCAACATGGTTCCGCTTTCTGCTGTGATGAGCCTCGAACGCCGTACAGCCCCCCAGGTTGTGGAGCGCTATAACGCCTTCCCCGCTGCCCATATTATGGGAACCCCCCAGGAAGGCTATTCGTCGGGCGCAGCCTTAAACCAGATGGAAGCCGCTGCCAAAGCGAGTTTGGGCGATGACTATAGCCTTGGCTGGGTCGGCTCCTCACTCCAGGAAAAGCTCGCTTCAGCAGACACCACCCTGATCTTTGTGCTGGCGCTTGTCATGGTCTTTTTGATCTTGGCTGCCCAGTATGAATCCTGGAGCCTGCCTTTGGCGGTTTTGACCGCTGTGCCCTTCGGGGTTTTTGGCGCTCTCGCTGCCACATGGCTGCGCGATCTCGCCAACGACGTCTATTTCCAGGTTGCGCTCGTGACCCTGATTGGCCTTTCCTCCAAAAACGCCATTCTGATCGTGGAATTTGCCGTTGAATCCTGGCGTGGCGGACGAAGCCTTGATGTGGCTGCCATGCATGCCTCCCGCTTGCGCTTCCGTCCCATTGTCATGACATCCCTTGCCTTTATCTTGGGTGTTGTGCCGCTCGCTATCAGCACAGGTGCTGGCGCCAACAGCCGTCATGCCATAGGCACTGCCGTTATCGGTGGCATGCTGGCTGCAACGTGTATCGCCACCCTCTTTGTCCCCTTCTTCTTCAAGGCCATCATGACACTTTCCCTCAAATTACAAGGGAAAACCGATCCCAATGCTGGTTCTACAGCCTACGACGATGACGCGGAGGATCTTAAATGGTAGCCCCCAGATTCTTTCTTTCCCTCATCCTAGTGCTTTCGCTCTCCGCGTGTTCGCTCGCGCCCACCTACCATCGGCCTACGTTTGACATGCCCAAAGCCTGGCGAAGCATCGATCTCGGCACAAAGCCCCTCTATACCGATTGGTGGCTTCGCTTTAACGATCCGGCTCTGATTGCCTTGATTGGGGAAGCGCTCAAAAACAACCAGGATTTGGCTCAATCGCTCGCCAATATCCGTTCAGCAGCAGCCAAAGCAGGCCAGAGTCAATCGATCTTTCTCCCCAATGTCCAGGGAACAGGATCAGCCACAGGCCAGCTCGCCTCAAACCGCACAGCCAATACCAACTTCGACAATCCTGGGATGAGCCAGGAATACTCCTCCTACGCAACCTCCTTCCAGGCCAGCTGGGAACTCGACTTCTTTGGCAAGAACCGCAACAACTTCACCATGCTGACCGATATTTTGATGAATACCGTGCTCAGCCACGAAGCCCTGCGTCTCTCTGTTGCCGCCCAAACAGCTCAGACCTATTTCCAGCTGCTCGCTGCCGATATGCAGCTTGAAATCGCCCGAAGGACACTGAAAACAAGACAAGCCGGTTTTGCGATCTACACCAGCCGCTATGAGCAGGGGGATATCACCGAGCTCGACTGGCACAGAGCCCAGGCAGCTGTTGAAACTGCACGCGCCCAGGTGCATCAAAGCGCGATCGCGGTCGATGCAGCAGAAGGCGCCTTGGCTGTGCTTTTGGGTCGCTCTCCCAGGGATATCATCGAGCGCGCTATGACGCGTGGCAAGAGCATTGTCCATATTCCTGCGCCGCCTGTGCTTCCCGAAGGCCTTCCCTCAGCCCTGCTCAACCGTCGCCCCGATATTCGGGCTGCTGAATTTCTCCTTATGGCTTCAAACGCCAATATCGGCATAGCCCGCGCCCAGTTCTTCCCCACCATTTCCTTAACCGGCACCCTCGGATCCATGAGCTCCTCCGTTGGGAAGCTCTTTTCAGGACCTGCTGGCGCCTGGAGCTATGGCATTACGGGTTCCATCCCCATTCTCGATTGGGGCAGAAACTGGTATGGCTTAAAGGATGCTGAAGCGCAGAAAGAAGCCTCTATCGCGACCTATCGCAAAACCGTGCAGGAAGCCTTTCAAGATATCCGCAAATCCCTCACCGCTCAACGCGAAACCGCCCATATCGTCAAAAGCCTCAAAAGGCAGGTGGACAGCCTTCGTCGAGCTGTGGATATTGCCCAACTCCAATACGACAACGGCTATACCGATTATCTGACCGTGCTCGACGCCGAACGTGAGCTCTTTTCTGCGGAATTGAGCTACGCCCAGGCGCTCCAGAACCGCTTAAACGCCGTTGTTTCTGTGTGCCAGGCGCTTGGTGGCGGATGGAGGGATCCGCTCGAGCCCCCCGCATTCCCCATACTCGATACCGATGCCCTGGTGGCCAAGGAAACTGCTCACAAAAATCCCCAAAAATAATATTGTGCTCCCCCGCTTTGGGGGAGCCTCTTTTGAGGATCCCTATGCGTGCATCGTTCTGCTTTCTCGTTGGCCTCTTCTTTGTTTTGCTCTTTGTGCGCCCTCTTTGGGCCAATGAGCAAAAGCCCCCATCTCCCTCCACACAGCAACAGATCCCCAATATAAAACACATCAATCCCCGCATTCCCTGGTTTCAGCCCAAAAAAACAACGACGCAGAGCAAAAGCCTCCATGGCAGTCAAATGCAAAAAAACGCGGTCTTAGCCAAACCCAAGGCGTATCCCAAGGAAAAGCCGCCTGACACCGACTCCTCGCTTTTTGGTTCCAACTATTCCTTTGACTACGATACAGAAAGGACCTCCTGGAACGCTCCCCCAACCGCTAAAAAACGTCTCAAGCCCGATGAAACCATCGGCATCCACGAGCAACACCGCATCCGCGCCCACACCCATTTAACCGATTCCAAGAATCTCGATATCACCGCAGGCCCTGAACTGATCTTAAAAAACACCCCCCAACGCCCGGCGATTGATTCCACCACATCCCAGCCCGATTCAGAGCTTGGCCTTGGCATGCAATTCCACTACAAATTTTAACACACTCTTGCCAATGAATATTCTTGTCACAGGCGGTGCCGGCTATATCGGAAGCCACACCTGCAAATATATAGCCCAGCGTGGCCATCGCGTTGTCACCTACGACAATTTAGAAACCGGTCATCGCGAAATGGTGCGTTTTGGTTCTTTTGAATACGGCGATATTCGGGACTATGCCAGATTGCGGCAGGTTATTGCCACCCACAAACCCGATGCCGTGATCCATTTTGCGAGCCGTATTTCTGTCGGCGAATCCGTGACAGATCCAGGCCTCTACTACGACACCAATGTGGCTGGCTCTCTCACGATTATGCGCGTGCTCCGCGATGAAGGGGTGAGGCCGCTTGTGGTCTCAGGATCAGCCGCGGTCTATGGCGCATCGACAGAAGGCGTGACCAGCGAAGAGGCACCGCTTGCCCCCATCAATCCCTATGGCCGCACCAAACTCATTTTGGAGTGGATGCTGGCGGATTTTGCCAAGGCCTATGGGCTCCCCTGGATGGCGCTTCGGTATTTTAACGCAGCAGGGGCAGACAGTGAGGGCGAAATCGGGGAATGGCATGAGCCAGAAACCCATCTCATCCCCAATATCCTCCGAGCCCTTTTCACAAAAAAACCGTTTTTTCTTTTTGGGACAGACTACCCAACTCCTGATGGCACCTGTATCCGCGACTATATCCATGTGCAGGATTTAGCCGCTGCCCACGTCCTGGCTGTTCAACATCTGCTCCATGGCGCTGCCAATCAAAGCATCAATCTCGGAACCGGACAGGGTACATCGATTCGGGAAATCGTAACCGCTGTGCAAGCGGTTACGGGGAAACAGGTTCCCTATGAGGTCAAAGCCCGCCGCGAAGGCGATCCTGCCAGACTTGTGGCGTATGCTGCGCGTGCCAAAGAATGCCTTGGCTGGGAGCCAAAAGCATCCTCGATTAGCAACATTATCGAAACAGCCTGGCTGTGGGAACAAAAACGGCTTCGGAGGGATGCATGCTCTTTGCCGCTCTCCTAGCTGCTGGCACAGGCTCACGCCTTGGCACAGCAATCCCCAAGCAGTTTTTGCCTATCCACGGCACCCCCATGCTTCTTGTAACTCTTCAACCCTTTCTGGCCATACCAACGATTGATGTGATTCTCATCGTCCTTGCCAAAGAGTGGATCGACTATGCACAGGGTCTCATAGCGCCTTTGCATGATCCCCGCATACGCCTTGTTTGCGGGGGATCTCACCGCCAGGAATCGCTTTTTTGCGCTGTCCAATTTTGCATGGAGCACTATTGCCCTGATCCCAATGCCTGCATGCTCTCCCATGATGGGGCACGACCCTTTGTCACCCATAAAATCATTGCCGACCATATAGAGGCTCTCAC
This sequence comes from Desulfovibrio sp., assembly GCA_017450275.1. Classification (GTDB taxonomy): domain Bacteria; phylum Desulfobacterota; class Desulfovibrionia; order Desulfovibrionales; family Desulfovibrionaceae; genus Desulfovibrio. The sequence continues at coordinate 18,519 of JAFSVD010000036.1, forward strand.
CCGCTTTGATGCCACCAATACGGTTGTTTGTGCCAAAGACACCATTGTCGAATCCCTCAATCACACAACGATCAGCAGGGTGCCAAACAGGGAGCATCTGTACCATTCCCAAACCCCCCAGGGATTTCGACTCCATCAATTCTACCACATCTATCAAGGTTTAGATCCCACCTATCTCGCCCAAACAACCGACGCCAGCCGCATTCTCTTTGACCATGGGGCGAGCGTTGGTTTGGTGTATGGTTCAGAGACCAATATCAAGATCACAAACGCTGTTGATCTTTCTCTTGCCAATCTTCTTGCCGAAACACACCCAAGGAATTGCCATGCCTGAAGCCAACGACTTTATCCGTCAAATTATTGCCGATGACCGTCTTTCCCCTTCCTTTGAACCTCCGGTTCACACACGCTTTCCGCCGGAACCAAACGGTTATCTGCACCTTGGGCATGCAAAATCCATCTGTCTCAATTTTGGTGTTGCCAAGGAATTCGATGGTCTGTGCAATCTTCGTTTTGACGACACCAATCCTGTCAAAGAAGACATGGAGTATGTGAACGCGATCCGAGATGATGTCCGCTGGCTCGGTGGCAACTGGGAGGATCGCGAATTCTATGCCTCCAACTATTTTGAGAAGCTCTATGCCTATGCCGAAAAATTGATTGAGCTCGGATGCGCCTATGTGGATGATCTCTCTCAGGAAGAAATCCGGGCTATGCGGGGCACCTTGACTGAACCAGGAAAGGAGAGCCCCTATCGCACACGGTCTGTGGCTGAAAATCTGGATCTTTTTCGGCGTATGCGCGCTGGCGAATTTCCCGATGGCTCACGAGTGCTTCGGGCAAAAATCGATATGAGCTCCCCCAATATCGTCATGCGCGACCCCACCATCTACCGTATTCGCCATGCCCATCATCAACGTACAGCCAATGATTGGTGTATCTATCCGCTCTACGACTTTGCCCACTGCCTCTCTGACTCCATTGAGCATATCACCCATTCCCTGTGTACGCTCGAATTCGTCAACAATCGGGAGCTCTACGACTGGATTTTAGACACCTTAGGCGTCTACCACCCCAAACAGATCGAATTCGCCCGTCTCAACCTCACCCACACCATCCTTTCCAAACGCAAACTTATCCAGCTTGTGCAGGAAAAGCATGTGACAGGCTGGGATGATCCCAGAATGCCAACCTTATGCGGTTTGCGCCGCAAAGGGGTGCCGCCCGAGGCCATCCATGCCTTTTGCAAACGTATAGGGCTTGCCAGATCCGATTCGACCGTTGAATACGCTATGCTCGAATTTTGCATCAGAGAGTATTTGAACGAGCATGCCCCACGCCTTATGGCTGTGCTTGATCCCATCCACGTGATCATCGACAACTACCCCGACGATCAGGTGGAGTATTTCACCATGCCGCTTTTCCCAGAAGATCCCTCTTTCGGCACCCGCGAAGTGCCCTTTGCCAAACATCTCGTTATTGAACGCGATGACTTCAGGGAAAATCCCCCCAAAAAATTCCACCGCCTCTCAAAAGGCGCAGAAGTTCGGCTTCGCTATGCCTATCTTATCACCTGCACCGATGTTGTCACAGGAAGCGATGGCACAATCAAAGAGCTCCACTGCACCTATGATCCCGAGAGTCGGGGAGGGCAGGCAAAAGATGGCCGCAAGGTCAAGGGAACATTGCATTGGCTTTCCGCCAACCATGCCAAAAAAGCCGTGGTTCGCCTCTACGATCAGCTCTTTACCAAAGCCAATCCCGAAGATGTGGAACCAGGCCAAACCTTTATCGACAATCTCAATCCTCATTCGCTCACGCTCTGCGATGCCTTGATTGAGCCGGAACTCCATACTCTCCCCGTTGGAAAGACCGTGCAATTTGAGCGTGTGGGCTATTTCTGCAAGGATCCTGATTCAACCGAGGATTGTGCCGTGTTTAACCGCACAGCAACCCTCAGGGATTCCTGGGCAAAGCAGGAGAAAAAAGGAGAATAAGCAATCAGGGCTCTTTCCTGGTTGACAAGCGCAACCGTGTGGCGTATACCTCTTTCCACGGTTGGGATGTTAACTCAGTCGGTAGAGTAACTGCCTTTTAAGCAGTGAGTCGCAGGTTCGATCCCCGCACATCCCACCACATATTTAAGGGTTTGAGAGCGTTATTGCCTCAAACCCTTTTTTTCTTCCTCACCCAAAAAATCGGCAACAAAGAAGAACGAGCATCCCATCTGCCCTGGGCGCCACACCCAACCTTCACAATGGGCGATTTGAGGCTGGCAGTCTTTCATTCAAAGCTTTGGCGAGAGAAAAAAATGGTATCGCTGCCGACATTGCAGGAAACAGCAATGTCCTTGGGTGCCTCTATTGCAGAATTTTTCTGGGCATCGGCATTTGCCCACAAGCACAAAAGGCTCAGCACGTTGCTGAGCCTTTTGTGCTTTGAGAGATGGTTGATTCCAGAGGGGGCTGGTATACCTGATTCTAGCAGAGCAACCCCCTATGCAAAGGAACTATCGGCCATTCTGGCAGAATCTTCGCATCCTGTTGACATAGGGCTCGTGGCAAAAAATAAATGGTCTTGGATCACCATCCCCACTGAGCCAAACGCTTGACAAATGCCATCCAAAATTTAGGTAAAAGCTCTCATCGCAATCCATGGCACAGGCAAGAGGCAAAAAAAAGAGGGCAAGGCCTACACCGTACCCTCTTTCGTCTACGACCCATTTAGGGGGGGGAGGAAAGTCGTATTTGTTACAAGTCTGCTAAGAGCGCCATCACTCTGCTTTCATCGAGTCCACTATGGAGAGCCATGGCCTCATTGGGTGTTTCTGCCAGTCCATTTTCAACCATTCCCATGGCTTCGATCACCTCCTCATCGCCCATAAGGTTGGGTGTCCGAACTCTGACAACGTCGTTGACAGATCCCATGGTGGATTTTCTCATCGGCGACAGCATAGTGTCAAAAGATCCAGTCGGTTGATGCTGAAAAGCTGACGCGTTATGGACAACCGAAATCATGTCATTTCTCCGATGGTTGATTGAGACTAATCAGTTTACCCGCCGATAAGTTGCATTGCCATCTGCGGCAGAGAGTTGGCTTGCGAGAGCATCGCAACAGCGGACTGGGTCAGAATCTGCTGACGGACAAATTCAGTCATTTCTGTGGAGACATCGACGTCCGAGATACGGGATTCAGCAGCCTGGAGGTTCTCAGCCTGGATATTGATGTTGGAGATGGTGTTCTCAAGCCGATTCTGAAGGGAACCAAGGTTTGCACGGATCTTGTCCTTCACCACAATCGCATCATTAATCGCCGCCAACGACTTTTGCGCATCTTCCTGTGTCGCGATTGTGAAGCCCGCGTAGTCGCGACTCATCGCTTCCGCCGTCGTGTCTTCAAAAACATCAGAAAGTATTCCATCCGCAGCCAAGGTCAACGTGGTAATGTCGTCTCCCGATGAACTAACCGCCTTATACAACGTTCCATCTGGCTTAAAGGTGTACACATTACCGCTTTCATCCGTTATATTGTAATTCCCTGTCCCCACATCAACAGAAACTCCATAGGAATTTTCACCGAATGTCGTCTCCTCTATTAGCCCATCACTCACGGTACTAACATTCCCATTCTTATCAGTCACCGTTGTGATCTCATCGACAGTATATCCACCAGTTCTATCTAACGTCAAAACACTACCGTTCCCATTAATAACACTAACGATGTCTCCTCCATTAAAGGTGTACGTCCCTCCTCCGTTCATCACCATCGACGCTACATTGTCTATAATAGACCTTCCAGTTCCGCCCGCAACGTTTACATCCACCGAGCCATCGAGGTAAATAGTTGCTGTCCCACTCGTCATCTTATTCACATAAGAATGAAGTCCATTACCAACACTATCCCTTTTACTACTCACATCAAACACATTGCTCGATGTATCTACCACAGAAACAATGAGCCCATCACTATTCAATGTAAACGTATTCCCATTATTTTTTGCTGTTAAAACATTACTCGTGTAATCTATTGTATACACGTTCGTTGATGCACCATCTAAAACGACCGTATTTATATCTCCCAAGGTAAAATTCGACGCAAGAACACTATTCGTGCTTACTGTATAAAATGCGCCTGCAGTAAAAGTCCCAGCGTTGTCATAATCGATTTTATCAATAGCGCCCGAACTGTTATAATGCAGCCTGAAGTAATTCCCGTTTCCATCGTCCCAGTCGGTCGTTCCCGCTGTTCCCAAATTGGCATTAATAGTCGCCTGGCTCCCCGCAACCGCATCAGGAATTCTTGTCAAGAATTGGGTAAACTCCACAGCGGCATCGATTGCTTCTTCCGCATCCCATATAGCACCTGAAGGCCCGGGAGTAGCGGTAGCTACCGCCTTTTCTGCCAAGTCATACGCTTCTTGAATACTTCCTTCATCCCCTGCGGTGATTGTGCCATTGGCAACAACGGTGCCGCCTGTCACTTCAGTGTACGTCGCAGCTGTTGCAGTCGATGCAGCAGAACCAGCTGTCTTATTCCGCAAAACCAACATCCCATCGGGACTCGCAGACGCCTCATATACCGCACCAAAGGTCAGATCGGCATTCATATTCGTAATCAAGTTATCTAAATCAGTATCGCCTGCCACAAGGGTATAAGTTAATGCTGTCCCTCTAGTTACAGTTATACTATCGTTAGTTGTGTATGTAAAAGTACTCGGATCAAAAACTATTGTTTCATAGGTCGTCCCTTCAGTATTGACAGCTTCTTGTGCTGCCGAAGCAATTGGGAACACAGAGGAGGCAGGGGAGTAATTTTCAAACTCAAACAACTCAGCCTTCCGCACTGCCGCATGACCTAACGCATACTGCATCTTATTCATCTCGCGATAGGTCACCGAGTCAAAGTTCTCAATGCTTTCTTCAAAGAGATCACTCAGCGCAGCGACTTCATCATCATCCTTAAACTTATCGTACAATGTTTCTAATTCACTTGCATTCGAAAACTTCGTATACTTTGCAAGTTGTTCTTCAAAATTCTCAACCCAAGTACTTGAGGCTTCCTTAAGCGTTGCCAGCTCTTCAGCTGTATAGTCACCGCTTTCCTGCCATGCTTTCATCTGCTCTTTCAGACTGGTCTGGAAACTCCGCACGATCCTATCCTGCGCGTCTTCCCAGGTGGAACCATCGCCAAGGCCAAAAGCCTGCGAGGTCGCTTCCCCAATCTGGATATAGTAGTAATCTTCCGCGGAATCGTTGCCTGTGCCAAAGTGGATCTTCATCTTGCCTTCGGCGTCGAACTTGGAACCATTGTGTTCGTCGGCAGACAGGGTCCCGTCAAGAAGCTTCATGCCATTGAAATCGGTCGCGTTCGCAATACGGGTGATTTCTGACGCCATGGCCTGGTATTCGGATTCAATCATCAAACGCTGAGTTGAATCGTAGGTACCGGTTGCGGCTTGTTCCGCGAGCTCCTTCATACGAATGAGCTTCTCGTCAATAATCTGCAACGCACCGTCAGCAACTTGAATCAAGGAAATGGCGTCGTTGGCGTTACGAGCACCTTGCTGCAGGGCGGCAATATCTGCACGCTGCAATTCGCGGATCGCGAGGCCAGCGGCGTCATCGGCGGCAGAGTTGATACGAAGGCCTGTCGAAAGACGTTGGGTCGAATTCGAAAGGTTCGCGTAGTGAGCGTTCAAATTCCGGGCAACATTTGCAGCCATTAAATTGTGATTGACAACGAGCGACATATCCTCTCCCCTTTATTCTATGAATCGTTAGACTCGATTACCTTCTATTTGTACTATCCTACGTACTCTCTACGTTTTTTCTTGTTGTTTCCATGACACACTCTTTTGTTGCCAATTCTTATTCAAGAAGCGTACCAATCTGCCTTGCAAAGTTTGCACGCCCAAAGCCAGCCGCGTTTTTTCGCCCATTCTCCCAAAGCTCCTTGCCAAACACCGCGCAGAAAACCAGCCATCCCTTGAAGCCCAAGCAAGCCTCAAAGCCTTTGCTCCCCGCCTTTCGGCAAACTTCTTCGGAAAAAATTGCCCCTTGCCTTGAGAGAGCTTCTTGCTCATAGCTCCAGCCTCTCCGTCAAAAAATTGCTCAAACCTCCCCATGCCCCCTTCCTTGCGATTTGCCTCCATTCTGCCTAGACTCAATAAAAAACACATTCATTTTCAATGGGAAATGCTCGCAGCTCATGCGCTGCGATCCTTCCCTCCAAACGGATGACGTACTGTTGGCAAATATATGAGGATTGCCTATGCAAAAATTTATCGTAACCGGCATGAGCTGTGCTGCCTGCAGCGCACGCGTTGAGCAGGCTGTGCAAGCCCTGCCCAATGTCACATCCTGCGCTGTCAACCTCTTAACCAAATCCATGGCAGTGGAAGGCAGCGCTTCTGCCAAAGCTATTATCGATGCCGTGGTTGCGGCAGGCTACGGCGCCTCTCAAGCAGGCGCAAAAAGCACAGCCCAAGATCCAAGCGAAGCGGCAGCCGAAGAAATCCATGCTCTGCGCACGCGACTCATCGCCTCCTTGATCATCGGCATCCCCCTGCTCTATCTGGGCATGGGACACATGCTCCTTGGACTTCCGCTGCCCCAAGCGCTCGCCCAAAGCACCCTTGCCCAAGGCATTGTGCAAATGCTTCTGGCTGGCATTGTCATGGTGATCAACCAGCGCTTTTTTACTAATGGCATCAAAGGCCTGCTCCACAATGCCCCCAATATGGATACCCTGGTCTGCCTGGGTTCCGGCGCCTCCTTTTTCTGGAGCGTGGTTGTCCTGCTTGATCTTGCCATGCATGGCGGGGGGCAGGCGGATTTCTATTTTGAATCCGCAGGCATGATCGTGGCGCTGATTACGGTTGGCAAACTGCTTGAGGCGCAAAGCAAGGGAAAAACAACCGATGCCTTAAAAAACCTGGCAAAATTATCCCCCAAGCACGCGACCCTTGTGAGGGGAACTCAAGAAATTGACGTTCCCATCGAAGAGGTCATGGTCGGCGATATCTTCCTGGTGAAGCCGGGGGCGCAGATTCCGGTTGATGGCCTTGTTCTCGAAGGCGAAAGCAGCGTCAACCAGGCAGCGCTGACCGGAGAGAGCATTCCTGTGGATCGAAAGGCAGGAGACAGGGTCTTTGCCGCAACCACCAATATCCAGGGCTTTCTGCGATGCCAAGCCACCCATGTTGGCGAAGACACAAGCCTTGCCCAAATCATCCAATTGGTGAGCGATGCCAACGCCACCAAGGCTCCCATTGCAAAACTTGCCGATAAGATCTCTGGTATCTTTGTACCCCTGGTCTTATGTCTTGCCTCCATAACCATCCTTCTCTGGATACTCGCGGGAGCAGATCTCGCCTTTGCCCTGGCTCGAGGCATCGCTGTGCTGGTCATTTCCTGCCCATGCGCCCTTGGTCTGGCAACACCCGTTGCCATCATGGTTGGGAGCGGACTTGGTGCCAAGCACGGCATCCTCTTTAAAACCGCTGAGGCACTCGAAAATACCGGGAAAACAGCCATTGTTGCGCTCGATAAAACAGGCACGATAACAACTGGTACACCAGAGGTCACCGATGTTGTGCCAAGCGAGGCTTCTGATCGAACAAGCCTGCTTACGGTGCTCTTGGCGCTTGAATCCCAAAGCGAACACCCCATAGCCTCTGCCATTGTTGCCTATGCCAAAGCACACAATATAGAACGGCAACCTGTCACCCACTTTGCGGCCACGATTGGCCAAGGGGTTACGGCAAAATCTACCGATGAAACCTGGGCTGCGGGCAATCTGGCCTTTATTGAGACCCACGCCCAGATCTCTGATGCGCTTCGCAGCCAAGCGGCACAGGTGAGCCGCGAGGGCAAAACCCCCATCTTTTGCGCAAAAGGTTCCCAGATTCTGGGTTTTGTCGCCATTGCCGACACCTTAAAAGCAGACAGCAAGGAGGCCATAGCGGATCTCAAATCCATGGGGATTCGGGTGGTCATGCTGACAGGCGATGCAAAGACAACAGCCAAGGCCATTGGCGATCGAGCGGGTGTTGATGGCACAGTGGCTGGCATCTTACCCCAGCAAAAGGATCAATACATCCAATCCTTCAAGACCCTTGGTGCCACGGCCATGGTTGGCGATGGGATCAACGATGCGCCGGCCTTAACCCGTGCCGATACGGGCATTGCCATTGGTGCAGGCACCGATGTGGCGCTGGATGCGGCGGATGTTGTGCTGCTCAAAAATTCGCTTTCCGATGTCGCCTTTGCCATCAGGTTGAGTCGGGCAACGCGTTCCACCATCCGCCAGAATCTCTTTTGGGCCTTCTTCTATAATAGTGTGGGGATCCCCATTGCCGCCGGTCTTTTGTATCCCGTCTTTGGCATAACGCTTTCCCCCATCCTGGGCGCCTTGGCTATGAGCCTTTCAAGCTTTTGCGTGGTCACAAACGCCTTGCGCTTAAACACGATCTCCCCCAAAAGCCCACAAAAACCCATTCCAAACCCTGTGCCCATCGAGGCTATCGAACGCGTTGTGCCAAAAGTGCTGCCACAACGAATTTTGCGCATCGAAGGCATGATGTGCCCCCACTGCGAAAAACGCGTGGCAAATCTTCTCCTTGCCCACCCTGAAGTTGTGGATGCCAAGGTCTCCCATACAAGTGGCACAGCCACCCTGACCCTTTCGGCACCATTGCCAAACGATGTTTTGCAAGCGGAGATAGCGGAAGCTGGCTATACGCTGTGTGAGAGCAAAGAAGTCTGAGAACAAAAAAACGGGGGCAGATGCCCCCGTTTTTTTGTTCCAAGACCTGCTTGCAGAAATTCGTGAGTTTTGCGATAGTTCAAGAAAGTTCCGTTTTTTTTAGCCTGGAGCCATGCATGCACCATAGCTTGATTGCCGATCTTCTTTGCGCCAAAGCGCCCATGGATTCTGTGACGGTCTGTGGTTGGATTCGAAGCAGACGCGATGCCAAGAACTTTTCCTTCATAGCCATCAACGATGGATCAACGCGAACGCATCTGCAATGCGTGATCGATGCCGACACAGAGGCCTATGCCAATCTGGGCGATGCGAATAACGGTGCCTCAGTCTGTATCACAGGTTCCCTTGTTCCCTCTCAGGGCGCTGAGCAGGCATGGGAAATCCATGGCAAAACACTCACGCTCTTGGGTACGGTTGATCCAGACTACCCCTTGCAAAAAAAACGGCACAGCGATGAATTTTTGCGCACCATTGCCCACTTGCGCCCCCGCACCAATAAATACGGTGCCATGCTCCGCATCCGCGCCGAAGCAGCCTTTGCCGTCCACCGCTTTTTCCACGAAAACCACTTCTACAATGTCCAAACACCCATTTTAACCGGCAGCGACTGCGAAGGGGCTGGGGAAATGTTTCGGGTGACAAGCCTGGATGCTTCCGCCCCCCAAGACGCCAACGATTTTTTCAGCAAACCCTGCCGCCTCACGGTCTCTGGACAATTGGAAGGCGAAGCCCTGGCATTGGCACTGGGAAAAATCTATACCTTTGGACCGACCTTTCGGGCAGAACATTCCAATACCCCCCGCCATGTTGCGGAATTCTGGATGATTGAGCCCGAAGTGGCCTTTTGTGATTTAAACGAGCTCATGGATCTCGCCGAACGCTTTGTGCAAAGCGTGATTGGATCAATACTCGATCGTGCGGCAAACGATCTTGCTCTGTTTGACCAATTTGTCGCAAAAGGGCTTCTCGATCAACTGAAACAAACCCATGCCAACTCCTTTGCCAGGCTGAGCTATGCCGAGGCTATCGATATTTTGACACAGGCGAAAACCACCTTTGCCTATCCTGTCCACTACGGCATCGATCTGCAGACCGAGCACGAACGCTATCTTGCGGAATCGTTTTGCAAAAAGCCTGTCTTTATCACGGACTACCCCAAGGATATCAAACCCTTTTATATGCGTGTCAACGACGATGGCAAAACCGTCGCTGCCATGGATCTGTTGGTACCAGGGATTGGGGAATTGATCGGCGGCTCGCAGCGTGAAGAGCGCCAGGATCTTTTGCAAAGCCGCATGGCAGAATGCGGCCAAAAGCCTGCGGACTATTGGTGGTATACGGATCTGCGCCGCTTTGGCAGTGTGCCCCATGCGGGCTTTGGCCTGGGCTTTGAGCGTCTTTTGATGATGCTGACCGGCATCAGCAATATCCGCGACGTGATTGCCTTCCCAAGAACGCCAGGCAGTTTGGATTTTTAATGCACGCCGTTCTTCTTGCCGATATCGGCAACTCGCAGCTCGGCATAAGTCTTGCCACACAAACATCGCGTCTAGCAACCATCCATCTTCCGAGTGCAACCGAGAGCGCTGTCATCCAGGATGCCATCACAAGCATGCTTTCTGCTGCCAAGGCACATGTTTCGTGCGCCTATATCTCCTCTGTTGTGCCAGAGGTTGCCAAACGCTTTACAAGCCTCTGTTCCGAAGCCTTTGGCTGCCAAACGCTCTTTGTGCCCAAGGATATCCCTATTCCCCTCGCATCCACCTACCAGTCCAAAGGCCTTGGCAGCGATCGTCTGCTCGCCTGCTATGCGGCCAAAACGCACGCACCAAAAGCCCAGGCCTGCATTGTGGTGGATATGGGGACAGCGATAACCATCGATGTGCTCAAAGAGGACACCTTTTTGGGCGGCTTTATTCTTCCTGGTCCCAAACTCTTTGCCAAAGTGCTCCATGATGAAACAGCCCAGCTGCCTCTGGTTGAACCCACGGTTATGGAGACGTTTCAGATTGGCCAAAGCACCGAGACCTGTATACGCTATGGCATCAGTTTGGGTGTGATCGCTATGCTATCGGGTCTTATTGCCCGGACAAAGGCATGGATACGTGTTCCCAGTGTCGTTATTGCGACCGGAGGCTTTGCTCAAGCCTTTGGCCAACAGGAATTTTTTGACGCTGTCTATCCCGACCTTGTGCTCGATGGGCTGTTTTCCTGCATCCAGGCTTGCACGAGAACGACGATTTCGTAAAAAAAGACCTTTACCGTGCAAACGGAGTGTGTTCCGAACCTCGGAGCAACGTAACTGTATGGAGTGAACCATGAGTATTATTTCTGCTGTTCTTGGACGTGAAATTCTCGATTCACGGGGCAATCCAACCGTTGAGGTGGAAGTGGAACTGGAAAGCGGCATTGTTGGCCGTGCTGCTGTTCCCTCTGGCGCCTCGACCGGCACCCGTGAAGCCCTTGAGATGCGGGATCAGGATCCCAAACGCTATAAAGGCAAGGGCGTTTTAACGGCTGTACAGCATGTCAATACAGAAATCGCCGAAGCCTTAGTCGGCATGGATGCTCGTAACCAAATCGAAATCGACAATGTTCTGCTCGATCTGGACGGCACCGACAATAAATCCAAACTGGGTGCCAACGCCATGCTCGGCGCCTCCATGGCCTGCGTGCGCGCTGCCTCCCTCTTCTTTGATCTGCCTCTCTATCGCTACATCGGCGGCATCAATGCCAAATATCTGCCTGTGCCTATGATGAACATCATCAACGGCGGCGCTCATGCTCCCAACAACCTGGATATCCAGGAATTTATGATCATGCCGGCAGGGGCTGAAACCTTTGCCGAGTCGCTGCGCATGGGCTCTGAAATCTTCCATACGCTGAAAAAATTGCTCGACAAAGATGGGCATGTGACGAGCGTGGGCGATGAAGGCGGTTTTGCGCCCAATTTGAAGAGCCACGATGAAGCTTTTGCCTATATTATGAAAGCCATCGAAGAGGCGGGATACAAACCCGGCACCGATGTCTTCTTAGCCATCGACGCAGCCTCCTCGGAATTCTACGAAAACGAAAAATACGTACTCAAGGGCGAAAACAAGGTTTTGACCAACGCCGAGATGACCGAGTGGCTTTCCGACTTTACCAAGAAATACCCCCTGATCTCCATCGAAGACGGCATGGCTGAAAACGACTGGACGGGCTGGAAGATGCTCACCCATTCGCTTGGCAATACCACCCAATTGGTTGGCGATGACCTCTTTGTGACCAATCCCTCGATTCTGGCTGAAGGCATTGAGGCTGGTATTGCGAACTCGGTTCTGATCAAGCTCAACCAAATCGGCACCGTGACCGAAACCCTGGACACCATCGAGATCGCCAAGGAAAACAGCTACTCGACCGTTATCTCCCACCGTTCGGGCGAGACCGAAGACAGCTTCATCGCGGATCTGGCTGTTGCGGTCAATTCTGGCCAAATCAAGACTGGTTCCTTGTGCCGTTCCGAACGCATGGCAAAATTCAATCAATTGCTGCGCATTGAGCAAGAATTGCCCGATGCCGAATTCTACGGTCCCCTGCTCCAAGATTACTATTCAAAATAGCAGCGTACCCATCAACATATTGATCTTAGAGCCTGCACTGGCAGGCTCTAAGCAAAGGACTCTGTGTATGATCTTGCTCGATGGAAAGGCGTGTGCAAACCATCTCAATGCCAAACTCAAAGAAAAAATTGCCGCTGACACTGCCCTGGGATTTCGTCCCCCTGGTCTCATTGTGCTTATGGTTGGGGACAATGCCGCCTCCACCATCTACGTCCGCAACAAGGAACGTATGGCCAAGGACGTGGGCATGTTTGCCAAAACCGTGCATCTGCCCGAATCGATCCAAGAAACAGAACTCACCACCCTCATCCATGAGTTCAACGCAGCCGATGATATCGACGGAATCCTCGTTCAGCTGCCCCTCCCAGCCCACATCAACGCAACTTCCTGCCTGCTCGCCATATCCCCAACAAAAGATGTCGATGGTTTTCATCCCACCAATGCCGGATGCCTCACCCTGGGACTTCCGGGACTCCGTCCCTGCACCCCCAAGGGCATTCTCGCCCTGCTTCGGCACTACCATCTCTCTCCAGCAGGCAAACACGCTGTGGTTGTGGGCAGATCCAATATCGTGGGCAAACCCTTAGCCCTTATGCTGGCAGAGCCCTTGGAATACGCCAACGCCACCGTCACCATCTGTCACTCACAGACAACCAACCTGGCTGCCATCTGCAAATCAGCCGACTTTCTCTTCTGCTCTGTCGGCAAACCCCACTTTTTTGACAGGAACTATGTCAAAGAAGGGGCAGTGGTTGTCGATGTGGGCATTACCCGCACAGAAAATGGCATCGAAGGGGATGCCAACTTTGCCGACCTTGCCGACCATGTGCTCGCCATCAGTCCTGTTCCAGGAGGTGTTGGTCCTATGACCATTGCCATGTTGTTACAAAACACTGTCCAGGCCTGGGAAAGCCGGCGCAAATGAACCAATCGAAGGATTCGTATGTTTCGCAACGCAAAAAATGTTGGCTACTATATGATCGGCAAGGGGAGCCTTGCCCAATTGGACGAAATTCTTGCCAAACGCCGGGAAGCGGTCAAAGGACCTGCGGTCTTCTTTTTTGACCACTTTTTTACCAACAGCGACCTGCCAAAACGCCTCCCCATCAAGGCAGAAGATATCACGGTCTTTGTGGACACAACCGATGAGCCCACAACCCAATCTGTCGATACCTACACAGCCCAGGTCAAGGCCATCTTGGCTGGCAAAAGCCCCTGTGCCATGCTGGCCTTTGGCGGGGGCTCAACCATGGACACCTGCAAATGCGTGGGCAATCTCTTAACCAATGCCGGATGCGCCGCTGACTATCAGGGCTGGGAACTGGTCAAACATCCTGCGCCCTATAAGATTGCCGTACCAACGCTCTCAGGAACAGGCTCTGAGACCTCACGCACAGGCATCGTGTGCAATGAGGAAAAAAACATCAAGCTGGGCATGAACAGCGACTTCACCATGTTTGATCAGGTGCTTTTGGATCCCGATCTCACCAAAACCGTGCCCCGCAACCAATTCTTCTACACCGGTATCGACACCTATATGCACTGCTTTGAGAGCATCACCGGCTCCTACCGCAATTCGGTTGTCGATGCGCTCTCTGAAAAGGCCATTGACCTGTGCAAACGCATCTTTCTCTCAAGCGACATGATGAGCGATGAAAACCGCGAATTGCTTATGATCGCCTCCTTCCTGGGCGGCATGGCAGCGGGTTTTGTGGGAACCGTCCACCCCATCTCGGCAGGACTTTCCATGGTTTTGCACATGCACCACGGCCTTGCCAACTGCTATGCGCTTTCGGTGCAGGAAGACATCTATCCGAACGAATACCGCGATTTTATGACCATGATGGAGCGCCAAAAAATTGATCTGCCTTCGGGTATCTGCGCCCATCTCACCCCTGCCCAGTTTGATCAGCTCTACGACGCCTCCATTGTGCACGAAAAGCCTCTTTCCAACCGTCTTGGCGAAAACTATCGGGAAATCTTTACCCGAGAAAACGTCATTGGACGTTTTAAGAGGATGTAGCAATGGAATGCAAGATCAACTTCAGCGGTCGATCCATCCGCTACACAGAGGAAGAAATCGCCTGCGTGGTCGAGGCTATGCAAAACGCCGAGCCTTTGACCCAGGGTAAATATATGCAGGCCTTTGAGTCCAAATTCGCGGCCTTTCAAGGGGTGCCTGAAGGCTCCTGCTTTACGACCATCAACGGCTGTGCAGCGCTTGAGCTCTCAGCGCAGCTGTGCAATTTTGCCCCAGGCGACAACATCGTCATTCCCTCTCACACCTTCACAGCCTCCTGCTATCCCTTTATCAAGAAGGGGGCAGTGCCTGTGTGGGCGGATATCGACCTCGATACCCGGGTGGTGACGGCCAAAACCCTTGAAGCGGCAATCACAGAAAAAACCAAGGCCGTCATCGTTGTTCACCTCTATGGCTATCTTGCCGATATGCCGGAGATTGTGGAACTGTGCCGCGAGCGCAACCTCATTCTCATCGAAGACGCAGCCCAAGCTATTGCCACAAGCATCGACGGCAAGATGGCTGGAAGCTTTGGGGACATGGCGATTTTTTCCTTCCACTCCCACAAAAACCTGACCACCCTGGGCGAAGGGGGCATGCTCTATGTCAAGGATCCCAAGCTCGCCAAGCTTGTGCCCATGCTCCGCCACAATGGCCACACCCCCTACAGCTTCCCCCAAAGCGAATACTGGAAACCCGCCATGGGCAATGTCGATCTGCCAAGCCTGGATGGGAAGATTCTTTTCCCCAACAATATGTGCTTAGGCGAGGTGGAATGCGCCCTGGGTGCCAAGATGCTGGATCGCATCGACACCATCAATGCCCAAAAGCGTGAGCGCGCTCTGGCTTTTATCGATGCCCTTGCTGAGTATCCCGAACTGGCCTTCCACCGCGTTGACAGCCCGCGTCACAACTACCATCTCTTGGCTGCTCGCATGACAACAGGATCTGCGGCACGGGATGCGTTCATGCGGAAAATGTACTACGACAAAGGCATACGCTGCGTTGTCCAGTACATCCCTCTCCATCGCTACGATTTCTATCAGAAGCTTGGCTTTGGCGATGCACAAACCCCCAATGCCGACGCCTTCTTTGACACCATGGTCTCCTTTCCCTTCCAGCATTGGATGAGCGATACAGATCTGGCCTATATGCTCGCATCGACAAAGGAAGTTCTGGAAAGCCTTCGAGGCTGATATGGCTGAACGTGTTCTTGTTATTCCTGCTGTCAAAAAAAACGCGATTATTCCCGATCAGTTGGTGAAAAAACTCGCTGGCGAAACCTTGATTGCCCGTGCGCTTGCTACCGCACGGGCGGTTCAGCATCCAAGGGATATCTATGTTCTGACCGACAGCCAGGAAATTACGGTCATTTGCGAACGAGCGAATGTCCATGTCCACTACAATCCCCGGATCCGCTTTGAGACCTTGGATATTGTGGCGGAGATGGAATTTCTTTTGAATGAGCTGGCAAAAACCTACGATTGCGCCATCATCCAACGCGCTTCCTGCCCGCTGCTCACCTGGGTGACCATCGAAGAGGCGTGGAAGCGTTTTTGCCAAAAACGCGCCGATATGCTGGTCTCTGTCACCAAGGTGCATCAAAGGCTTTGGAACCTCAAAGACGGAACGCTTGCGCACTTTTTAGCCGATGCCAACCATCCTGTTGTGTTAGAAAATCGTGCGCTCGTGATCCTCAACCTGCAACGCATGCACGAAAGCCAAAAGCCGCTCATTATCCCCTTTTATTTGGGTGATGCGGGCATTGAGATTGCAGGCTATCAGGATTGGTGGATTTGCGAACGCTTACTCAAACGCCGCCATGTGGTCTTTGTAGTTGCCGGCTATCCTGCCATTGGCATGGGGCATGTCTTTCGAGCGCTCATGCTTGCCCACGAAATCACCAACCACAAGATCACCTTTGTCTGCACCAAGGAAAGTGAGCTTGCGGTTGAAAACATTACCCTTCGGGACTATCCGGTTGTTCGCCAATCCGATTCGTTGGCTGAGACCGTTTTGCGCCTGCATCCCGATCTTGTGGTCAACGATTTTCTCGATACCCCGAAAGACTATATGGCCACCCTGGCTGCTGAACATATTCCGCTTGTCAATTTCGAAGACGATGGTCCTGGCACAGCCTTTGCCGACCTTGTGGTCAACGCCCTCTATGAAGGGGAGACAAGTGATCCCAAATACTGTGTGGGTCCTGCCTATTTTTGCCTGCGCGATGAATTTCTGGAAGCGCAACGCAATCCCTTGCGCGACTCTGTCAAAACATTGCTTATAACCTTTGGCGGAACCGACCAATTCAACGCATCCAAGCGATGCTTAGACATTGTCGAACCCATTTGCAAAGCCTATGGCATTCACATTCGTCTTGTGGCAGGTCCTGGCTATGCCCACAGGGAATCCATGGAAGCCCATCTCAAAGAGCTGCAAAATCCCCTTGTCACCTTTACCTGGGCAACCAATATCATGAGCCGCATGATGGAAGGCTGTGATCTCGCCATCTGCGCTGCCGGGCGTACGGTCTACGAACTCGCCCATATGCGCATCCCGGGCATTGTGCTCGCCCACCATGAACGTGAGGCTCGCCACACCTTTGCCAGACCCAAACACGGCTTTGCCTTTCTGGGGCTTATGCAACGGGTAAGCGATCAAAAAATCCGCAATGTTTTTCTGGCCATGCTGAAGCAAGAAAGACGTGCCCGCTTCTGGGCACGACAAAATGCCCTGGACTTTACCAAGAACAAAGCCAGAGTGATTGCAAAAATCGAAGCCTTCCTGGATACGGAGAAAGACCCAAGCCCCTCATCCTTCTAATTCGGAGAGCTCTGTGCAAAACACCTATTGTGCCATCATTCAGGCTCGCTTGGGTTCATCCAGGCTTCCGCTGAAATCCCTTGTTGCCTTGCACGGGATTCCCATCATCGACTGGGTTGTCAATCGGGTTTCAACAGCCAAACGGCTGAACAAGGTTCTGGTGGCTATTCCGGCAACGGATCTCGATCAAGCTCTGGGAGCGCATCTTACAATGCGCGGCATCCCCTACGTCGCTGGCAGCGAAAACGATGTTCTCAACCGTTTCTATCAAGCGGCAAAAGCGGTTCAGGCACGCCATATCATACGCATCTGTGCTGACAATCCCCTTATATGGGGGGAGGCCATCGATCGCTTAATCGACTACTACGAGCAAACACAGCCCGACTATGCCTACAACCACATCCCGAAAGGCAATCGCTGGCCTGACGGTCTCGGCGCTGAAATCTGCTCCTTTGCCCTGCTTGAGGCCATGGAAAACAAGGCAAAGGATGCCTCTGAGCGGGAGCACTGCATGAACTATATCTGGAACCACGCAGACTCCTTCAGCATAAAAACCTTTGATCCCGAAGAACCCTGGCTTTGCCGACCAGATATCAAGCTCGATATCGATACCGTGGAAGACTACAACCGCCTAGCGCATTGTCCGCTCTCCATCGATATCCCGATACGCCAGCTGATCGATTGCTTCCCCAAACAATCGTAAATACCACCCCCCTTCTTAGGGGGGTCTTTTTTTGCCCGCTTGCTTGATACCCGTTCAGAAAATCGCTCGTTCAAGGAACGCACATCCCCCTGCCTCATAGTCGATTGCGCCGAAGGCAATGTCGCCTTACAAGCTCATCCTCGGAAATGAAGCAGGATCAGCGACAGCCACGTGCATTGTAGGGAAAATCATTGCAACAGAACACAAGCAGAAAACGTGTGCCCATTGAGAGACAAAAGCCCAAAAAAACATCCCCCCGATAGGCTGTCTCATTGCCGTCTTGATTCGAGCATATGCTTGGCAACGCTCTTTCTCTCCACAAAAGATCCTGTCAGGCATACGCAACCTTATCCCATGCTTTTTTTGACACGATGCCAAAAGAGCAAGGCAAAGGCTGCTCATCTTTTCTGAAACGGCCAAACACAATCCTCAAATTTCCCAAGGCTTGGCCTGGTCAACGCTGCGTTAGCAACATTTTACCAACATTGAACGAACAAGAACCGACAAAATCCCGGAGAAGACTGGAGCATAGCCCCCATTGTGTCGCTTGTGTTGGCAAAATGTTCATAAAATGTTCGTATCTTTTCGGCGCCCCTCCTTGCGATTCCCGACTTACCAACAAAGCAACAGCCCTAAGAAGAGCAATAAAACTGTATACCCTCCTTATTACAGGAAAAAGCGCCCCCACCCACCTTGTTTTTGACATCTGGCAATCAACCACCATCGCCTGATCGTCAGGGAAAAAGCAGCCCACACTGCAACACCCGTTTCGCATCAAACGGTCTTTCCACGGACCACCCTACTTTTGGGCAAGGAACAACAACCCGCAGAATTCGAGCAGGCTCCCGGTCTTTCTGCTATTGCTTACAGGCGCATCCAAAGTCCCCCGCCAGACATGCACGGCGCATGGTTTTGCACAGGGGGCAATGCCGCTCTTGGCCGCTTTGATTTGCGCGTATGCTCAAGATCCCTAAGCACGCCCAGGCATGACTGTGGAGAGTGAAGAGGCTGAAAGAGGCTGTATAGAGGCTCTGAGCCCTTGATTTTGCCTCTTTGCTTTTGTCGTCCATCCCCAGAGTCTCCTGGAGCAATCAAATCGCAGCGCACAATGAAGCCGCTGGCATCCTTGGGCGATTACCCCTTTTACCAACACAGAGCCTTAGGCCAAGCACAATGCCTGGCCAATTTTCCAAAGGCTTGGCCTGATCAACGCTGCGTTAGCAACATTTTACCAACATTGAACGAACAAGAAGCAACAAAATCCCGGAGAAGCCTGGAACATAGCCCCCATTGTGTCGCTTGTGTTGGCAAAATGTTCATAAAATGTTCGTATCTTTTCGGCGCCCCTCCTTGCGATTCCCGACTTACCAACAAACCAACAGCCCTAAGAGGAGCAATAAGACTGTATACTCTCCTTATTACAGGAAAAAGCGCCCACACCCAGACTGTTTTCGGCAACATTTTGGCAATCGACCAGCATCGCCTGATCGTCAGGGAAAAAGCACCCCACGCTGCGACAGCTATTTTGCGTCAAACGGTCTTTCCACGGATCACCCTGTTTTCGAGCAAGGAACAACGACCCACAGAATTCGAGCAGGCTCCCGATCTTTCTGCCATTGCTTGCAGGCGCATCCAGAGTCCCCCGACAGACACGCAGGATTTCGTACAGGGGCTGATGCCGCTCTTGGCCGCTCTGATTTGCGCGAAGATCCCCAAGCACGCCCAGGCATGACTGTGGAAGGTGGAGAGGCTGAAAGGGTCTGCCTTGCCTTTGCCGCTACGCTTTTGTCGTCCACAACAACCCAGGGATCTCCTGGGACAATCAAATCGCAGCACACAATGGAGACACGGCATTCTTGGGCGATTGCTCTCTGAGTCCTTTTGCCAGTCAATATTTGTCCTGAGGCTGTTTGGCAAACGAGATCAGCGACCGCCTTGACAAGTTGCCCATGCCCAAAGAGTGTAAGGCAAGGCTGCTCGTCTTTTCTGAAACGGCTCACCCCCAATTTTTTGCCCTTTCCCAAGGTTTGGCCTGATCAACGCTGCGTTAGCAACATTTTACCAACATTGAACGAACAAGAACCAACAAAATCCCGGAGAAGCCTGGATCATAGCCCCCATTGTGTCGCTTGTGTTGGCAAAATGTTCATAAAATGTTCGTATCTTTTCGGCGCCCCTCCTTGC
>JAFSVD010000037.1 GCA_017450275.1 Desulfovibrio sp.
CGTTTATCGGTTTGTACAAAGAGCGTACAAACCCTGCCAACGTAGTTCAGATGGCAAAAATGCCATCTGAACTGAGGCTGATTACGAGCAAAAATATCCAACCACCTTAGTGGTGGGATATTTTTGGAGAACCGTAATACTTCCTTCTTGTGCGCATTGTCAGGCGAAATTGCATCCAGGCTCTGCGTACACCATCGCCCTCCTGACCGGCAAATCCCGATGAAAAAGGATTGACAAAGGTTGTATGAGAGTACAAATTTATTCTTTTACCTATCCATTCAACAAGGGAGAAACCAAGGAGGGAGCGGTCTCCGACCTGGACGGTTTTCCGTGCAGGAATCTACGCTCTATAGTATACTCATGATAGAACCCATCTGTCTCTCTAAACCTCCACAAAAAAGCTTTTTAGAAGAGGTTTCCGCCAAAAGCGGCCAAGCCATAGAGACCTGCTATCAGTGTGGAAATTGTTCCGCAGGCTGTCCAGCGGGCTTTGCCTACGACCTTGCGGTGAACCAGATTATGCGTGCAGTCCAACTCAACCAAAAGGATCTGGCTCTCAATGCCCAGTCCATTTGGTTGTGTCTGTCCTGCCAGACCTGTAGTCAACGCTGCCCCAATGAAATCGATGTGGCTCAGGTCATGGAAACGCTCCGCCATATGGCTCGGGCTGAAAACCGCATCAGCCAGAAAAATGTCAATTCGTTTTGGATTTCCTTCCTGGATACGGTGCGCACCTTTGGCCGTTCCTTTGAGATTGGCACCATGGTTCTTTATATGATGCGTTCGCTGCGCGTCTTTACCGACGTTGACCTGGCTCCCAATGCGCTCGCCAAACGCAAGCTTGGTCTCCTTCCCCATAGCATCCCAGGGGGTGCTCAGGCTGTGACGCGTATCTTTACCCGCTTTGCCGACCGCGCTGAGCGAGAAAGGAGGAAACCATGAAAATTGCCTACTACCCAGGCTGTTCTTCACAGGGATCCTCCCTGGATTATGAACTCTCAACCCAGGCGGTTCTGCGTAGGCTCGGCATTCATGTTGTGCCCATCAAGGACTGGAATTGCTGTGGTTCAACGCCGGCTCATGCTGTGAGCACCGAACTCTCTTCAGCGCTGTGTGCCCGAAATCTTGATCTGGCGGCAAAAGACGGGGCTGAGTGCATCATAACCCCCTGCCCAAGCTGTCTTTCCAATCTCAAGGCAACGACAAAACGCCTTCAGGATCCAGCCAAGCGTGCCCGCATCAACGAACTCTTGGACAATCCCGTTGCCGAGACTGTGCCGGAAACCACCTCGGTTTTGCAGGCCATTGTCCGCCTCACCACCCCAGAAACCATCAAATCCATGGCCAAACGCTCGCTCAAAGGCCTCAAGCTCGTGGTCTATTACGGCTGTTTGATGAGCAGACCGCATGCGCTCATGGATTTTGGGGATCCGGAAAACCCCATGATGATTGAAGAGATGCTGGCCAACCTTGGTGCCACCATGCTCGACTTTCCCTTAAAGACGGCCTGTTGCGGCGCCTCCTTTGGGATTCCCAACCGCCCCATGACAGCCAAAAATTCCGGAAGAATCCTTGAGCTTGCCAAGAATCTCGGGGCTGATGCGGTTGTGGTATGCTGTCCTTTGTGCCAGATGAACCTGGATTTGCGGCAGGATCAGGCCAACCAGGCCATGCACACCCATTTTGCCATGCCTATCCCCTACTATACCCAGATTCTCGGGCTTGCCCTTGGTGCCGAACCAGATGAATTGGGATTCAATAAACTCATTGTGCCGGCAACAAAGGTGGTTTCGCATATTCTGCAAGGGACTGGAGGGAGCAAATGAGAATCGGAGTCTTCATCTGCCATTGCGGAAGCAATATCGGTGGCACGGTCGATTGCGCCCAGGTTGCAAAGATTGCCGAGGGATTCCCCGATGTCGTGTATTCGACCGATCCCATGTACACCTGTGCCGAACCCGGTCAGGCTGCCATTGAAGCGGCCATCCACGAGCACAAGCTCGATGGCGTTGTCGTGGCTTCCTGTTCGCCGCGCATGCACGAACCCACCTTCAGACGCACCGTTGCCCGCGCAGGTCTCAATCCCTATATGTTCGAAATGGCCAATATCCGGGAACATGTGTCCTGGATTGGCAAGGATGTTGCTGCCAACACCCATAAAGCCGCTGAACTCGTCAAACTCGCTGTTGCCAAACTGCGGCAGGATCACGCTCTCACCTCCCAGGAATTTCCCGTCAAACGCCGCGTCCTGGTGATAGGCGGCGGTGTTGCCGGTATCCAGGCAGCGCTCGACTGCGCTGACGGTGGCATTCCTGTTGTGATGGTTGAGCGCGAACCCACCATCGGCGGCAAGATGGCCAAGCTCGACAAAACCTTCCCCACGGTTGACTGCTCTGCCTGTATTCTGGGACCCAAGATGGTTGATGTGGCACAGCATCCCAACATCACCCTCTACGCCAACGCGGAAATCGAAGATATTTCCGGCTACGTGGGCAATTTCACCGTCACCATCCGCAAAAAGACCACCTATGTCGACTGGTCAAAGTGCACGGGCTGTGGCACCTGTACGGAAAAATGCCCGGCCAAAAAATCCTTTGACCGCTTCAACGAAGGTGTTGCCAATACCACGGCCATCACCATCGCCTTTCCCCAGGCCATTCCCAAAAAAGCCGTCATCGACCCAAAATTCTGCCGACAATTGACCAAGGGCAAATGCGGCGTCTGCGCTAAAGTCTGCCCAACCGGTGCCATCAACTACGAAATGAAGGACGAGCTTATCACCGAAGAGGTGGGCAGCATTGTGGCTGCAACAGGCTATGATCTCATGGATTGGACGGTCTACGCCGAATACGGCGGCGGACGCTATCCCGATGTCATCACCTCTCTGCAGTACGAACGCCTCATGAACGCCTCAGGGCCTACTGGCGGCCACATTGTCCGCCCCTCTGACGGCAAAGAGCCCAAGTCCGTGGTCTTTATCCAATGCGTCGGCTCTCGCGATCCCTCTATTGGTCGTCCCTACTGCTCGGGCTTTTGCTGTATGTACACAGCCAAGCAGGCCATTCTGACTAAGGATCACATCCCCGATTCCCAGTCCTATGTCTTCTATATGGACATCCGGTCTCCGGGCAAGATGTACGATGAATTCACCCGCCGTGCCATGGAAGAATACGGCACTGAATATATTCGTGGCCGCGTCTCTCAGGTCTATCCCGATGGCAAGGGGCAGATGGTTGTCATGGGCATGGACACCCTGCTGGGTCGGCCTGTGGAAATCCGTGCCGATCTTGTGGTGCTCGCTGTTGGCATTGAGGCGAGCAAGGGGGCTCCCGCGCTGGCCGAAAAATTGCGCATCTCCTACGACCACTACGGCTTCTTCATGGAAAGCCATGTGAAGCTCAAGCCCGTTGAAACCAACACAGCCGGTGTCTTTTTAGCCGGCGTCTGCCAGGGTGCCAAGGATATCCCGGCCTCTGTGGCGCAGGGCTCTGCTGCTGCTGCCAAGGTGCTGACCCTTTTTGCGAAAGACACCCTGCAAAGCGATCCCCAGATCGCCAAGGTCGATATCGCCCGTTGTGTGGGCTGCGGCAAATGCATCCGCACCTGCCCCTACGGTGCTATCAAGGAAACTGTTGTGCGCAACGCTGAAAAAGCCCAGGTTATTGAAACAATGTGTCAAGGCTGTGGCGTCTGCACATCCACCTGCCCCCAGGGAGCTGTCCAGCTCTCCCACGCCACAGACAACCAGATTCTTGCGGAGGTAAATGCCCTATGTCAGGCGTAACCAGCCAAAACACAAACGCAGAGCATTCCGAACTGCGCATTCTGGGTTTTCTCTGCAACTGGTGTTCCTACGGCGGAGCCGATACAGCCGGCGTTGCCCGGGCAACACAGCCAACAGACCTTCGCATCATCCGCGTGCCCTGCTCAGGACGTGTGGATCCGCTCTTTATCGCAAAAGCCCTGTTCAACGGTGCCGATGGCGTTTTAGTCTCAGGCTGCCATCCCAGGGATTGCCACTACAGCGCTGGCAATTTCTATGCCCGCAGACGGCTGGAGGTTTTGAAACATTTCCTGCCCATCCTTGGCATTGATCCTGCCCGCTTTGAATACACCTGGGTTTCGGCCTCAGAAGGGGAACGCTGGAAACAGGTTGTCACCCGATTTACGGAACAGATCCACGCCTTAGGTCCTGCTCCCAAGTTTGAAGACAGCCATCCCCTGCACGCCATGGTGGATATGGCTCTGGCTCCGCTTGCTCCCCTCGGCACAGGCGACCCCCAGCTTCTCTCCTCGGTCAAGGAAGCCATTCGCAAGAAGCTGCCGGAACTGGACTGCGTGATCGGCTGGAAAGAGGGACGCGACGGACTCCACACCGTCCCCCATTTCATCCGAACCGAAGCTGATCTGGAGGAACTGCGCATAGGACCGTTTGCCATCCACAATCTGGCAACCTATCTGCCGAACTACAAGGGCAAAAAAATCGGCATCCTTGTCAAAGGCTGCGATGCCAAATCGGTTGTGGAATTGCTCCAGGAAAATCTGATCAAACGCGAGGATGTCTTCCTCTTTGCCCTGCCCTGCCAGGGTATCCTCGACATGGGACGCGTCGATCAGGTTTTGGGGCGGTATCAGCACATCACAAGCCTGAAAACAGACGACAAGACCGTCACTGTCGTAGCCGACGGGAAGGAACACCATTTTCCCATCAGCCAGTATGCCCCGAGCAAATGCTACTCCTGCACATCCCGTATGGCGCAGGACGCAGACATGCTTTTGGGCAATGCCACGCAAATCCAGGGCACGCCGCAAACTCCTCCAGAGCTTGCCATGCTCGACGCCATGAGCCTTTCCGAGCGCATGGCCTTCTGGAAAAGCGCCATGGATCGCTGCATCCGCTGCTATGCCTGCAGAAACAGCTGTCCCATGTGCGTCTGCCGGGACTATTGCGTGAGCGACTCCAGAGATCCCCACTGGATGAGCCAAAGCGATGCCACCAGGGAAAAGCTCTTCTTCCAGGTCATCCACACCCTCCATCTGGCCGGTCGCTGCACAGGCTGTGGCGAATGCCAGCGCAGCTGCCCTGTCGGCATCCCGATTCTGGCTCTCAGACAGCACTGTGCCAGGGTGATTCGCGAACTCTTTTCCGGCTATGAACCCGGCACAGATCCCAAGGCTGTGCCCCCGCTTCTCGGGTACCAGGTTGAAGAAGAACATATCAAGGAAAGGGAGTGGAAATGAGCGACTACCGATATCTTCAAGAGCAAGACATTCCCTCCTTTCTTGCCGCACTGCGTGCACTAGGCAATCGTGTCCTTGTCCCAACGCTTCAAAAAGGCACAAAGGAATCTGTTGTCTTCACCCCCTGGCAGGAGGGAGATCCTGTTCTCGTAGCCAAGGCAACCGTCCCTGCCAAGGCGGCTGTGCTTCCGAGCTGTGAGACACTGGTCACCTACAAAAAGACCAAGAATCCCGACAACTACGCAGAAACTTCGCTCACCCTCACAGAGACCGTAGAGGCTGAACCAACCGTTGTCTTTGCCTCCCGCCCCTGTGACGCAAAAGGCATTGCCATTCTCGACAACCCCTACACCAAGGGGATCTATAAAGACCCCTACTACATGGCCAAACGGGAAAAACTCGTGGTGATTTCCCTGACCTGCAACAGCGGCTGCGAGACCTGTTTCTGCCACTGGGTGGGAGGAGGTCCTTCCTCTCCCGAAGGCTCTGATATCCTGATGACGGAAATTCCTGCAGAGGGAACAAAGGCCTATGTCCTTCAGCCTATCACAGCCAAGGGCAAAGAGATGCTTGCCAAAAGCGCACTCAAAGACGGTGAAAGCGTTGTTGCGCTCATGAACGAAGCGCGCAAAGCCGCCTTTGCAACGCTCTCTCCCAAACCCGATCTCACAGAGGCTCCGCAAAAAGTCGCAGCCTGTTTTGCCAACCTCTCCTTCTGGGCACAGGAAACCGAACGCTGCATCTCCTGTGGCGCCTGCACCTATTTCTGCCCAACCTGCTACTGCTTCACCATCACCGACGAGGGTGAACCCACAAGCGCCCAGGGAGGCAGACGCCTGCGCAGCTGGGATACCTGCATGTCCTCGCTCTTCACACGCGAGGCCAGTGGCCACAATCCCAGACCCAGCAAGGCTGAGCGCATGCGCAACAGGGTTTCCCATAAATTTGCCACCTATCCGGAAAACTGGGGCATCTTCTCCTGCAGCGGCTGTGGGCGGTGCATAAGCCAGTGCCCGGTGGGACTGGACATTCGGAAGATTGTCCTGCATGCCATAGCTGAGGCCGGTGGCACGGTTCACCCCCCCAAACAAGAGGAAGCAAAACCCGCCAAGGCAGCTCCTGTTCAGGCTCCCAAACTAGAGGAAGTAAAACCCGCCAAGGCGGCTCCTGCACCAAAGGAAGATCGAGCAGAAGCAAGGGCTGAAGGGAAGCAAACACCATCAGCGAACGACACCGAACCAGCAAGATCCCCTGCCCCGAGAAGAACTGCCAAAAAGAGAGGCTTCATAAAGACAAGCCTCAAAAAATCTGGAACCAGGAGGAGATAGGGAATGGATGCCAAAACATCGCTCCCACGTATGGTGCAAGGACTTTCTGAGCGACCAAGTATGCCCGGCAATCCCTATCTGCCCATACCCAGCACGGTCATCAATGTCATCAGCGAGACGCCACGCATAAAAACATTCCAAGTGGTGTTTGACGACAAAGAGCGCATGGAACATTTTACGTTTGAGCCAGGACAAGTTGGACAGCTTTCTGTCTTTGGTGCTGGCGAATCCACCTTTGTCATCAATTCTCCGCCATCGGAAAAAAACTATCTGCAATTTTCCGTCATGCTTGCCGGTGAAGTGACAACTGCCATCCACAAGCTCTCTGTCGGGGACAAAGTTGGGGTGCGGGCGCCCCTGGGCAACTACTTCCCCTATAAAGACTGGGCAGGGAAAAACATCTTCTTTATCGGCGGCGGCATCGGGATGGCTCCCATCAGAACCATTATGCTCCATGTCTTGGAGCACGCCAAAGACTATGGGAAAATAAGCCTTCTCTACGGCGCCAGAACACCACAGGATTTGACCTACCAATACGAGATTCCAAACTGGTTGGAGCGGCCGGATCTTGATTGTACGCTCTGTATCGATGTTCCGGCTCCGGGGTGGGAACACAAGGTAGGACTTCTCCCCAATGTTCTTAAAGAGCTCAATCCCAGCCCTGACAACACCGTTGCTGTTCTTTGTGGTCCTCCCATTATGATCAAGTTTACGGTTCAGGCTCTCGTTGAGATGAAGTTTACCCCTGAATCCATCATCACAACGCTTGAAAAGCGCATGAAGTGCGGGATTGGGATTTGTGGCCGCTGCAATATCGGCGGACGCTATGTCTGTGTTGACGGCCCAGTCTTTTCCTGGAAAGAGCTTCAATCCTTGCCGCAAGAGTTATAGTGTCACATTGCCCTGGGGCGGATGCGGGTTGAGATGGAGTGTGGCAGACAGGGTAAGGCAAGCGTTCTTCCCCTTCCCCCCTATCGGTGATGCCAAGCTGGTAGCTCTGGGCAGTCTATGGCAACTCTACCAGCATGTACGGGATCATCCATGGTGCATTGTTCCCGTTTCTTCGCGGCGCCCCACTGCTCGCTGACCACGAATGACGGATTCAGGTTCTTCCCAGCCGAGGATGGAATGTATCGGCTGGATGAGGAATTGGGTGCGATCTGCGGCCGTGGATTTTCTCCAATGTGAATGAAATAGACCAGTAGGCAGGAGGATCATGTATCCTTCTGCCTACAATAGCCCACCAATTGCTCTCTTCGTAAAAGGGAATACGCACTCAATGAAAAAATTTATCTCTTTAATTGTACTATTCATCTGTTTTTTATCAATATCATGCAGGCAACATTACGAAAAAATACCAAATTATAGCGTTATTACAGATCCTAATTTACAACCTGATCAAAATTCAGGAGTAATATACTTTTTTAAACCAAAAGAAAAAGTGAAAGTTGTCAGTTATTACATTTATGAAGAATCTGAACCACCTTTTGTTCCCGTAGAAAAGGGAGTAGTAGATTCAGGAACATATTTTTCTTTAAAAGTTCCAGTAGGATCGCATACCTATATGGCACATGTTGTCAAGAAAAAAAGAATCAAAATAAATGTAAATCCCAATACTACATACTATGTAAAATGTACTAACGGAGAAAGATTAGTAGTTAGAGTACCAAAACTTGAATTATCCACAAAAGAAGAATTTGAATCAATGAAAAGCGATTTGGTGTATTTTAAAAAAGATAAATAATTTGATTGATTACTTCACATAGACAAATTGAAAGTCAATCTCTAAAATGATGATATTACCATTTCGCAGGTTGATTCCCTCTCTATCTGCCAAAGTCTCCCAGCTTACCTGGCTTGCAGAGAGAGATTGGGGTGAGGAACCAAGCTTTGGAAAGGTGATACCAAGGAAGAAAAGACCGTGAATAGTTTCGCCACCTGATTATTTTACAACAATGTTATGATAAACAGTTTTTTCACTGTATTGAACTGTTTGCAAGTTTCAGTATTTCTGTTACACCCTATGCTATTTACATAAACAATTACTAGAGCATGCCAAATGCCAAGATAAACACAAATTAGAGATCATGTAAAAAATATGACTCTCTGGGATGACGTTTTGTTTCGAAAAGCAGCCGAGGATAATGGCTTTTGTGCAGAAATGCTGCAAACATTCCTTGATGATCCTAAGCTCACAGTGGTGTCACAAAACCCCCAAAGTGAAATTCTCAATCTTCAGGGTCGATCAGCAGTTCTTGATCTCGTTTGCAAACTTGGATCAGGTGAAACTGTCAATGTCGAGGTGCAAAAACCAAAAACAACGGATCATTTACGTCGGGTTCGTTATTATTCCTCACTTATTACAACAAACATTACAGATCCTAACACAGATTTTAAGGATGTTCCTAATCTAACAATAATATATTTAACAAATGGAGATATCTTTAAAAGGTTGTTTACAAAATATTATATTACCAACACTTTATTTCCTTGTAGTGGTATAGTTGATGATGGCTTGACTCGAATATTTATTAATGGTTCAGTTGACGATAACTCTATTACCCTCCGATAGGTTTATTGAACCGCCCGGAAGTCCAGCTTGTTGGCCATATTTTGAAATTTGACTTTTTCTGC
>JAFSVD010000038.1 GCA_017450275.1 Desulfovibrio sp.
AGACAGGGGGGATACTGCCCAATAATTGGTGTCTAGAATTTTTATAGGTTATATCTACTGATAATCTATAAAAATTTTAGAAAATATCTGTTGGATGACATAACAATGTCTTGTGAAAAAGTTTATTTCGTTTACTATATATATTTTATTTTGCCAATATTATGAGATCGTAAAAAAGGGAATTTCTTTGGATACCCGAAGAAATTCCCTTTTTTTTCAGATCTTTGGATGGCCAATCGGTGGAAAGAGCCTTTCCATGGCAAGGCCGTACTGGAGCAGCTTTTCCTCCTGAAAGGCTTTTCCGATCAATTGCATGCCAACAGGCATCTTGCTCTCTTCACCAAGCCCAACCGGAATCGCAAGCCCAGGGAGTCCGGCCAGATTGAGGGAAAGCGTGTAGGCGTCCATCAGATACATGGTCAGCGGATCATTGGTATGGCTTGCAAGCGGCCAGGCTGTGCTGGGGGAGATGGGTGCCAAGAGTATATCGCAGGCATCGAGCGCCCGCACGTATTCATCGCGGATGATACGCCGAACCTGGGCAGCCTTGCAGTAGTAGGCGTCGTAATAGCCTTGGGAGAGGACAAAGGAGCCAAGCATGATACGGCGTTTCACCTCAGCCCCAAAGCCTTCGGTGCGGGATCGACAATACACATCGAGCAGATCCTCACAATCCGCCGCTCTGTAGCCGTAGCGCACCCCATCGTACCGGGCAAGATTCGAGCTCGCCTCAGCCATGGCCAAGATATAGTAGGTGGCAATGGCCGCGTGGGTGTGGGGGAGACTCACCTCAACCAAGCTTGCTCCCGCCTCTTCGAGCATGTGATGAGCATGCAGGCAGGCAGCGCGAACCTCATAAGAGAGGCCTTCGCCATAAAACTCCCGCGGAAAACCGATCTTTTTGCCCTGCAAGGAAAAATCCTTGGCCAAACAGGCCTCATAGTCAGGCACAGGAATGGGATTCGAGGTCACATCGCGGCTATCGTGGCCGCAAATAACCGAAAGCATGCGGGCACAATCAGCCACAGAGCGGGTGAGAGGCCCCACCTGATCGAGCGAGGAGCCGTAGGCGATCACCCCATAGCGGGAAACCCTGCCGTAGGTTGGTTTCATGCCCACGCAGCCGCACAAGGAAGCCGGCTGCCTGATTGAGCCCCCTGTATCTGTCCCCAGGGAAGCAAAGGATTGGCAGCTGGCAACAGAGACCGCACTGCCACCGGATGAGCCTCCGGGCACCATACGCACATTCCAGGGATTTTTTGCCGGATGATAGGCGGAATTTTCCGTGGTTGAACCCATGGCGAATTCATCCATATTGTTCTTGGCCACGATGATGGCGCCAGCGTCCAAGAGCTTCTCAACCACAAAGGCGTTGTAGGGCGGAACAAAGTGCTCCAACATCTTTGAGCCGGCTGTTGTCGGAATGCCCTTGGTCACAAGCACATCTTTCACCGTCACAGGAACACCCCACAGTTTTTGCGTGGGGTCAGGGCCTTTTGCATCGAGCGCCGCTGCACGTTCCATTGCCTGCTCTTTGGCAATGGCGAGCAGAGCCCCAAGCGCAGGCTCTGTGGCATCGATGCGTTCAAAGATCGCCTGGGTCACTTCGGTCGCTCGTACCTCTTTTGCCTGGAGCTTTTGGGCAATGCTTTGAAGAGACTCAAACACAAGTTCGGACATTGCGGTATCCTTTAGCGATGCAAAAACACCAAACGTTAAACAATGCGGGGGACAACAAAATACTGTTCACTGGCCTTGGGCGCGTTAGCAAGGATTTCCTCGTGGGTTCGCGTGCGTTTTGCACAATCTTCACGGGGCACAAAGAGATGCGACACAGGATTGTACAAGGGTTCGACCCCTGTCACATCCACATCGTTTAAAATATCCATATACCCCAGAATCTTTGCAAATTGGTCGGCAAAAAGCGCTTCTTCTTCCTGACTCACATACAAACGGGAGAGTTGCGCCATATGTCGAACGTCCTTGAGACCTATTTGATCGGCCATGAGTACCTCTTCTACAAAGCCTGTTTTACAGGTAAACGCAATTTATGGGATGAGGGCGGCATGGTTCCTGGCACAAGAAGGGGTTGTTCAGGCTTGGGCATGGGCGCAGACTCCGTCACAACCGGCTTAACCGGCTTTGACCCCTCAACCACTTCCCCCTCAATGGGCGTCCCTCCTCCTTGCATGCGAAGCGCCGCCTCTTCCTTCCGTTTGCTCCGTGCATGCATAAATTCCTTGACATCCATGGGGACACAACCAGATCCACCAACCCGTTCGATAAAGAGATTTTGATGGGCAATACCTGCGCTATCCCAATAAATCGGCGCAAGAAGGCGCACGTTGGTATTGGCATGATTGGCACGGTTCACAACATCAAGCGGTGTCGCGTCTTTTGGCAAGCGCATGGCCACCGCAAAACGGACAAAATCGTAGCCCAAGGCCACCCAAAAATCGGGTCTGACCTTGGCTTTTGTCATGGCAGGAATTTGGGCTCTGTCGTTGAAACCCACAGGATAGCACACAAGCTCATAGCGTTTGGGATTGGGCAGATGCCTGTTTCTCAAACTCTGTTCCCAGCCCATCTCCCCCAAGATCACGACGCGATCCTCGCCATGCCCAGCAAAGGCTGTAAGAATGCTGTCGAGGGTACGCCAGGATGAGGGAATAAAAACCGCTTCAAAGGGCGTATTGGGGACAACACGACCGTTTTCCTTTGTTGGCATAAAGAGCGTTTTGGACTGCGCGAGCAGATGGCTTTTATCGGTTGCTGAATAGCTCGCCTTTTGCAAGGAACCATTGTTGGCACGCACAACCTTTTCAAACACGGCAGCCATTTTGACACTGAATGGATCTGAGCCTGAAAACAGGCCAAAGGAGCGGATTTTGAGCTTGTTGGTGGCAAAATTGACCAGCGATTCGGCCTGATCAAGCTGGCTTGGAAAAAAGCGCCAGGCGTACACGCCTTCATCCTTCTCGTCCAACGTACTGCTAAAGGCAAAGACAGCTCGCTGGCGCAGAAGGTTGTTTTTTTTCAAGGCCGTATAGGCCTTGCGCTCCAAGGGGCCTCCCACAACCGTAAAGCGTTCCGGCATATCGTGGTAGCGCTTCAGCCAATCTTTGGCATTGGTGTCGATCTGGGCAAGGGTCACCGACACCCCGTTGGCCGCTAATTCATCCCGAGCAATGCGCGCCCCCTGCATGATCTTTCCGGCAATACCGCCAAAGGGGCCTGTCACCGGAAGCAGCATGACAACGGCTGGCTCTAAAGGCTCTTGTTTTTTGGGTCCTGGAAAACAGGCGGTAAGACTCACAAACAGCACCAAGAGAGCAATGCGTTGGCACCAAACAACGAGAAAGGACATAGCGACTCCTTCAAATATTGCAATCAAGGAAAAATACTACAGCCTCTTTGCCCTTGCAAGGAAAAGCCGAAAAAAAAAGTGCATCCCCGTAAGGAGATGCACCAAAAAAGAGAAAAGCGCGGCCTTATTTTTTCACTTCGGTGAAATCCGCATCCACGACATCGTCGTTGGGATTCTGCGCCTGCCCTGCTTGCTGATTGGCTTGGCCACCACTCGCCTGCTGCTTGTAGAGCTGTTCCGCCAAGGTGTGGCTGGAATCGGCAAGATCTTTTGTCGCTGCCTTGATAGCAGCCACATCTTCGCCTTCCATCACCTTCCGAAGCGCCTTGATCTTGTCTTCCACCTGCGTTTTCAAACTGGCGTCGACCTTGTCGCCCAAATCGCTGATGGATTTTTCCGTGGCATAGATCATGCTGTCAGCCTGGTTGCGGGCTTCGATCAGTTCCTGCTTGCGCTTGTCTTCGTTGGCATGCGCCTCAGCCTCGTGCACTAAACGGTTGATCTCATCCTCAGACAGACCGGAAGAGGCCGTGATCTTGATCGACTGCTCCTTGCCTGTGCCCATATCCTTGGCCGAGACATTGACGATACCGTTGGCGTCGATATCAAAGGTCACTTCGATCTGCGGAACGCCTCTGGGCGCCGGGGGAATACCGGTCAAATCGAAGCGCGCCAAGGTCATATTGTCGGCTGCCATGGGGCGTTCGCCCTGCAAAACATGGATGGACACCGAAGGCTGGTTGTCGGCAGCGGTTGTAAAGATATTGCCCTTGCGGGTGGGGATGGTGGTATTGCGTTCAATCAACTTGGTGAACACCCCGCCCATGGTCTCAATACCCAAGGAAAGCGGCGTCACATCGAGCAAAAGCACGTCTTTGACATCCCCAGCCAGGATACCACCCTGGATAGCAGCGCCCATGGCCACCACTTCGTCCGGGTTGACCGAACGGTTGGGCTCCTTGCCAAAGAAGTTGGCAACGGTCTGCTGCACAAGGGGCATACGGGTCATACCACCAACCAAGATCACTTCGTCGATCTGGTTGGGCTCAAGGCCAGCGTCGGCTAAGGCTTTGCGACAGGGTTCGGTGGTGCGATCCACAAGGTCAGACACCAGGGATTCCAACTTCGCCCGCGTCAGCTTTTGCATGAGATGCTTTGGCCCATTTTGGTCAGCTGTGATAAAGGGCAAATTGACATCCGCTTCCATAGAAGTGGACAGATCTTTCTTGGCCTTTTCCGCTGCTTCCTTTAAGCGCTGCAGCGCCATGGAATCCTGGGACAGATCGATGCCGTTTTCCCGTTTGAATTCATCGACCAGGTAGTGGATAACGCGCTGGTCAAAATCTTCACCACCCAGGAAGGTGTCGCCGTTGGTTGCCCGCACTTCGACGACGTTGTCGCCCACTTCCAGAATGGAAATATCAAAAGTACCGCCGCCAAGGTCAAAGACAGCGATCTTTTCGTTGTTCTTTTTATCCGCCCCATAGGCCAAGGAAGCTGCCGTGGGCTCGTTGATGATACGTTTGACATCAAGGCCTGCGATACGACCGGCATCCTTGGTCGCCTGACGCTGTGCATCGTTGAAATAGGCCGGAACCGTGATAACGGCTTCGGTCACTTTTTCGCCCAAATAGGCTTCGGCATCGCTTTTCAGCTTGGCCAAAATCATGGCCGACACTTCAGGAGCGCTGTAGACACGCCCGTCAACCTCGACACCAGCATCCTCGTTCGACGATTTTTCAATGGCATAGGGGGAATGTTCACGCCACCGACCCACTTCAGGGCTGTCGAATTTACGCCCCATCAAACGCTTGATCGCAAAGATCGTGCGTTTGGGGTTGGTGACAGCTTGCCGTTTGGCAATGTCACCAACAAGGCGTTCTTTGTCCGTAAACGCAACCACCGAAGGCGTTGTTCTGCCGCCTTCGGGATTGGTGATGCATTTGGGATCTTTCCCTTCCATGATATAGACACACGAATTCGTTGTGCCCAGGTCGATGCCAATTATCTTCGACATTGTTCTCTCCTCCAAAAATCAGCTGCATTGGCAGCACTCTTTCTGTTTGTTTCTTTTGGTTTGCCTTTGTGTCTCTTTTTCTAGCGATTAGAATAAGACCAAGTTTCACGCTGTCTAGCCTCACACGCTTTTTTTTTGCAAAAAAAAAGCGTCCTGACAGCGGACGCTTAAAAAAAGCACAAACGCACGAGACTCAGAGCTTTTGGCGATAGCGAAGCGACTGCCTGAGTGTCTCGGTATCCATGTACTTGACCTCAGCACCCAGAGGCAAACCCTGGGCAAGACGGGAGAGAAGCATGGTGGGGAATTGAGCTTTGATGCATTCACTCACAAAGGAGGTTGTTTGCTCAGCATCGCTCGTTGCCCCAAGGGCAAAGATCACTTCCGTGATTTCTCCTTCGCCCAAACGCGCTAAAAGGGGCTCAATGCGCAATTTCTGCCCGTCTTTGTCCAAGGGCACAAAGAGACCACCCAAGACAAAGTACTGGCCGTGGTAAAAGCCGCCCTTCTCCAAAATCAGCATGCTGTCCCACTCAGGTACCAAACAAAGGCTTGTCTTGCTGCGCGCGGGATCCGCACAGAGACGACAGGGGTTCTCTTGCGTTAAGCCATAGCAGCGCGAACACAGGCAGAGCTTTTCCCGAAGGTCGATGATCGCCTGCCCAAAGTCCACGGTTTTCTCCTTCGGCCACTCGAGCAATTTCAAGGCCACCCGCATGGCTGATTTCGCCCCAAAACCGGGAAGTTGGGCAAATTGCGTGACAACGTTCTTGAGAGGCTCTGGAATACGAGAATCAAGCATCAGAAAAACATCGGCAGTTTGACATTGCCAGAGAGGGCGGTCATCTCGCGCTCCACGGTGTCCTTGGCAATGCGGTTGGCCTCATTCACGGCAGCGACGATCAAATCCTGCAGCATTTCATGATCGTTGTCCGCAAAACACGTGGGGTCGATCGTCAAGCTCACAAGATCGCGGTTGCCATTCACAACCACCTTGACCATGCCTCCACCGCTCGAGGCCTCAAAGGTTTTGCCAGCCAACTCTTCCTGCATTTTTGCCAATTTGCGCTGCATCACTTGTGCCTGGCGCAAGATATCGTTCATATTCGGCATACCGAAAAATCCTTTCTTTGTTACCGCTTCCGACAATCTTCAACAACACACTCTAACAAGTCAAAAAAAGGCCGCAGCTGGGCATCGTTTTTCACACTCGCCATCAACTCTGCATCAGACGGCGTCTGTTCCGCTGGAACAATGCTGAGGTCGAGGTTTTTGATCCTAGTAAAGCGTCCAAGTCCTTCTGCCAAGCAATCGCGGGCATGGGTCAGACGATCATAATGGACACCGCTCACAGAGTAGATGCGCACATGCGTGCCAAAGGATTCGACGCGAAGGCTGCGCAGTTCTTTTTCGGAAAAGGAACAGCCTCCGTTGGGCACCATTTGCTCGGCATAGAAGGTACAAAAGCCCTGCCAGTCGAGCACCCGCTCAACAACCGTTTCAAAATCGCCATCCTCCCCTTCGTCGTCGTCAGACTCAACCTCGTTTTGCCAAGCAGAAGAGCTTCCTGTCTGCTCCTTCGCGGGTTTGGGCGCTATCTGCCTTTGCCCCTGATTTTGCGGAACAGGCCTTTGCGGCGGTGGCACTGGCTCCTGACTTTGTGGCACAGGCCTTGGAGGGGGACTTTGGGGCACAGGTCTTTGGGGGGCTATTGGCTCCTGACTTTGCGGCACAGACCTTGGCGGAGGCATTTGTCCCTGCGCTTGTGGCACAGGCCTTGGCGGAGGCATTTGTCCTTGCGCTTGCGGAGGGGGAACACTTCCCCCTGCCACTGGCAACAAATAGGGCAAAAGGGTGAGGTTGAGCAAGAGCAATTCCAGGGCAGAAGCCGGTTCCGTACTCAACACAACCGTGCGCTGGGAATCGAGCACAAGCTGCCAGGCTGCGTGTACATGGGCAACCGAAAGCCGACCTTGCAAACCCAAAATCAAACGCTTTTCCCCAGGGGTCAGTTGCAAAACATCAGCCATGCTCTCGCCTGAGTGAGAGACCAAGAAGAGATTGCGAAAATAGCCCGCCAATTCCTTCAAGAAGAAACCAATATCCACCCCACGGCGCAAGAGATCTTGGGTCACAGTCACGACCTGAGCGCAATCAGCAGCCACCATGGCGGCAAAGAGGGATTCAAAAAATTCCTGGCCAGCAAGGCCTAAGACCTCGCGGGTGATGGCTGTTTGCAGGGTATCATCGCAGAGCGCAAGCGTTTGATCCAAGAGCGACATACTGTCGCGCACACTGCCCTGCGCCCTCTTGGCAATCAAGGTGACAGCGTCTTCTTCGTAGCGCAGGGATTCTTTCTCAAGAATCTTCTTGACATGGGCAACAAGTTCTTCTTCGCGCAGATGGCGGAAGGTAAAATGCTGGCAGCGGCTCACGATCGTGACCGGAAACTTGTGCGCCTCGGTTGTCGCCATGACAAAGATCACGCGTGGCGGCGGCTCTTCCAGGGTTTTGAGCAGCGCATTGAAGGCGCTTGTTGTGAGCATATGCGCTTCGTCGATGATAAAGACCTTATACCGGCCTTCCATGGGCGCATAGCCAACAGTCTCGCGCAGTGCCCGAATATCCTCCACCTTATTGTTCGAAGCGCCGTCGATTTCAATCACATCCACGTGATTGCCCTGCATAATCTTTTGGCACTGCGGGCATTGATTGCAGGGTTCGCTTGTCGGAGCCGTGGCGCAATTGAGTGCCTTGGCAAAAATACGGGCAATGGTGGTCTTGCCGACCCCTCGCGTGCCACTGAACAAGTACGCACAGGCCGGTCGATCCTCAGCACAGGCTCGCGAGAGAACGGCTTTAACCATATCTTGCCCGGCAACATCCGCAAAGGTCTGCGGACGGTACCGGGCTGCCAGAGAAAGTCTTTTGTTGCTCACACCAATTCACACAATACACAGTCAGGGCTAGATGCTGTACCTATGGAGCCAATGCTCGTAGGCGGGATTTTCGCCCTTGACAATGCGGAAAAATTCTTTCTGCAAATGCTTGGTCACAGCCCCTGCATGGCCTTCGCCGATCTGGCGGTGGTCGAGTTCACGGATGGGGGTGAGTTCAGCAGCGGTTCCTGTGAAGAAGGCCTCGTCGGCGATGTAGAATTCATCGCGGGTGAACTGCTCTTCTTTGACCGTATAGCCCAGATCGCGACCAAGGGTGATAATGGAATCGCGGGTGATCCCACCTAAAATCGATGTCCAGGGGGTTGTCTTGATAACGCCGTCGCGAACAATAAAGATATTTTCCCCGGTTGCCTCACTGACAAAACCGTTGGTGTCGAGCATGACCGCTTCGTCGTAGCCATCTTCCTTGGCTTCGATCTTGGCCAAGATAGAATTGATATAATTGCCCGCGGCCTTGGCCTTCGACATGCTCGTATTCACATGGCTTCTGGCAAAGGAGCTCGTCTTGACGCGAATGCCTTTTTCCAAAGCCTCAGCGCCTAAATACGCACCCCATGGCCATGCGGCGACAATGGTCTGCACAGGATTGTTGCCAGGATAGACCCCCATCTCACCATAGCCCACAAAGGAGAGCGGACGGATATAGGCATCGGGCATATGGTTGGCCACAAGGGTATCAACAATGGCCTTTTCGAGTTCTTCGACCGTATAGGGAATGGTGAGGCCAATAATTTTGCCGGAATTTAAGAGACGTTGTGCATGCTCCTTAAGCCGAAACACGGCAGATCCGCCATTGGTACACGCATACGCACGAATCCCCTCAAAGACGGCACTGCCATAGTGGAGTGAATGGGTCAACACATGCACCTGTGCCTCATTCCAGGGCACAAGTTTCCCGTCAAACCAAATAAATTCCGTTGTTTTCATAAGACGCCTCGCAAAAATCGCATCCAAAGGATATCCTACGATATCCCAACTCCATCCAGAGCCACCAAAGGGGGCTATCATCAAACGCCATCGTCTGGGGATGGATACCATTTTGACAAGAAAATGTACTGAAAATTATGGCCGTATGCAAGCCTTGTCTGAATTTCGAGCCCATTGTATAGACAGCTATCCCCATTTTTTCCTTGACAACGAGGTTTGTATGGCAAAACGCGTTTTGCTGGGCATTGATGCCGGTGGCACCCATACGGATGCTGTTCTTGTAAGCGAAGAAGAATCCTTTCGCGTTTGTGCGCAGGCAAAAGAGGCGACCAGACACGATGATCTGCCAACATCGATCACCCATGTTCTGACCAAGCTCCAAGCCCAAGCCCAAGCGCCGGATCTTCTTACCAAGGTGACCCATGTGACCTTGGGCACAACCTTGGCTGTCAATGCGCTGGTGCAAGGCAAGGTTGCTCCTGTTGGCCTTCTTCTGGCAGCAGGACCTGGTCTTGCCCCTGAACGCTTTGCCTTGGGAGACTATGCTGTTGTTCCCGGAGGACTCGATCACCGGGGAACCGAAGTTGCTCCCCTTGATTGCGACGATCTTGCCCCCACCCTCGCAGCGTGGAAAGCAAAGGGCATAAGCCATGTCTGCTGCGTGAGCAAATTTTCTCCGAGGAACCCCAAACACGAACAAGCCATGGCCAAGCTCTGCGAAGCCATGGGCTTTACGGTGACCATGGGGCACAGCCTCTCAGGACAGCTCAATTTCCCCAGACGCATTGCAACAGCCTGGTACAATGCCGCTGTGCACAAACTCCATGCCAGCTTTGCCGATGCCGTGTGTGCAACCCTCGACGCCTTTTCCATCCATGCCCAGGTTCGCTTCCTCAAAGCCGACGGCGGCGCCATCTTGCTCGATCGTTCCCGTGAAGAACCAGTGCAGTCGATTTTGTCAGGGCCTGCTGCCAGCGTCATGGGCGCCATGGCGCTTCGTGATCTCTCCAAGGGCACAACCATCCTTTTTGATATCGGCGGCACAACCACGGATATGGCGGTGCTTGTCGATGGCTCGCCTGTGCTCGACCGTATGGGCATGCTGATCAACAACCGCCGCACCCTTGTCCGGGCTCTTGCGCAATCCTCCATCGGCGTTGGTGGCGACTCCCTTATTGCCTGCACAGAGGAGGGCATAACAACAGGCCCCTTACGTCTTGGCAATGCCATGGCCTTTGGCGGGGAACACCCCACCCTGCTCGATGCCCTCAATGTGGCGGACGCAACACAGGATCCTTCCCGCGGGGATTGTTCCAGATCCCTTCACGGCATAACACGTCTTGCCACAAAGGCCGGACTCTCTCCTGAGGATCTCGCCAACCAAGCCATAGCCCACGCCCTCACCTCGATCAAAAACGCCTGGAACACCTTGGCCGAACATATCAACGCCCATCCCATCTACACCCTAAAAGCCCTTCGCGCCTGCCAATATTTGAAACCAGACGCCATCCTCCTTGTGGGAGGTCCTGCCCAATGCCTGGCCAAACGTCTTGAAGACACCATGCATTTGCCTGTTCTTGTGCCGGAAGCCTCTGATGTGGCCAACGCCATAGGATGCGCCCTCACCCAGGCAACCGATATTCTCGAAATCTATGCCGACAGCGGCAAACGCCTTTTAAAGGCGCCCAGACTCGATTACAGCGAGCCTTTGGATCGCAAGGCAAGCCTTGAGCATGTGCGCAACCGCGCCATAGCGCTCTTGACCGACCATCTTGCCAGCCAAGGTCTCGACGACGTCCGCGTCGAGGTGCTTGAAGAAGACATCTTTGCCGTGCTCGACGACTACGGGTCGAGCTCCCGCGATATCCGCGTAACCTGCCAGGCCGTTCCTGGCATACTCGGTCGAGTGAACAATGCACATTGTGCTCTTTGAACCAGAGATCCCGCCCAATACCGGCAATATCGCCCGGCTTTGCGCAGCCACATCGACCATCCTCCACTTGATCGAGCCCTTGGGCTTTCAACTCGAGAATCGGTATCTGAAGCGGGCAGGCCTTGATTACTGGCCCAATGTCACCATGCGTGTGTGGCATACGTGGGAGGACTATGCTGAGGCAATGCCTGGCCGCCGTGTCATGGTCTCGGCCAAACACCGTTTGCAAACCATTTCCTTGCCCGACTTTCTCTTCCAAGCAGACGACCACCTTGTCTTTGGTCCAGAGACACGGGGTCTTCCCGATTCGATTCTCGCCCACTCCCCCCACCATATTCGCGTGCCGATGCGACCTGGGGGTGTACGCAGCCTCAATCTTTCGACCTGCGCAGGCATTGTTCTCTACCAGGCACTGATCACCACAGGGATCCCTGCATCGTGGTGCTGACATGATCCTCCCCTATACGGTTTTTGACTGCCCATGGATTGCGCCCTTGGCACTCTTGCTCGATTTTGCCCTGGGAGATCCCAAACTCCCCTGGCCGCATCCTGTTGTTGTTCTCGGCCGCATCCTCCATGCTCTCGAACAACGAATACGACCCCATCTCCAAAAGCATCCTCAAACCGAATGGTTTGTGGGACGCCTCTTAGGCGCTCTGAGCCTTCTTGGTGTGAGCGCCTTGGTTGCCCTCACGCTCGCTTTTCTCTGCTCCCTCCCTTTCGTTGGCGGCCTTTTTGCCTGCTACTTTGCCTATGCAGGCCTTGCTATGGGTTGCCTCATTCAAACCGGCCACACGGTGCTCATTGCGATCGAAAACGATCCCCTCCCCCAAGCGCGCACATCTCTTTCCATGCTGGTCAGCCGGGACACAAGCCAGATGGACAAAAATGTGCTGCAAAAAACCCTGGCAGACACGCTTTCGGAAAACTTCACCGATGCCTTGGTCGCGCCCTTTTTCTGGCTGCTTCTCACAGGCCCTGTTGGCCTTTGGATCTATAAGACCATAAGCACCATGGATTCCATGTGGGGCTATACCACTACACAGTGGCGCTATCTGGGCTGGGCTGGCGCGAGAATGGATGACGTGGCAGCCTTTATCCCGGCACGCATTGCGATTCTCGTTGTTGGTCTCTACGACTGGTGCGTGCGCACCTTTGCCCCACAGGCTCGCACCTGGGAAGGCTCCTACCCTGGCTTTTTTGCCCTGCACAAACAGGCTCTTGGCATGCCAAGCCCCAATTCCGGCTGCTCCATGAACGTCTTTGCCTGGCTCATCAATTCCCCCATGGCAGGACCGTCAATCTATTTTGGCAAAATGGTTGAAAAACCGTGGTTAGGCCCCCCATCGCATGCCAAAGCCTGGGATGCAAAACGCCTTCGCCTTTTGCTCACCCTTCTGCACCATACTGGTCTTTTTGGCATGCTTGTTGTGTGGGCTCTGTGTGTGGCTCTCTGTCTTTGCTAAATCCCAAAAGCACCTACGCATCGCCTTGAACAAAATTGGGACGACCATCCACATCGTCAAAAAAGAGCGTTGCCTTGCTTTTGTGTCCCTCCTTGTTGGGGCAGAGAAAGATGTTTTTCTGCCCGGCAAAACGTCCCTTGGTGATGGTGCGATAGAGCAACGGTTGGTGGCATTCCGGGCACAAAAATTCCCCCTTGGCTTTGGGATACTCTTTTTTGACTTGTGGGGTGCCATCGTCGCTAAAGAAATGCACATCATGATCGCTGTGCTTTTCTTTGTTGAAGCAGGCAACATAAACGCGTCCTGTTTTGCTGGAAATTTTGCGCGAAAGCACCTCACCGCATTCGGGGCACCTGGCTAAAAAGGGTTTGCCGTCATCATCGTCGCACACAAAATCGCACCCATCCTGATACCCAGTACACCCCCAAAAAAAGACGGTTGGATCGTTCTTTCGTGCCATACGCCGCAAGGCTTTCTGACACTTCGGGCAGGAAAAAACCTCTGCCACTTCCTCTTGAAGAGCTTGACTCATACTTCCTCCCTATCTGCGCAAGACCCTTTATATCGCGTGTTTTTTGGCACAATCGGGCTTGCCATCGGTTGTCTCATACAAATGCCCACACAGATCCTTATGCCCAAGCGCATTGCGGCAAATACACACCGTTTTTCCCCCCCCATACCTACGATCCTTTCGAAGCACCATGGGGGCATTGCATTCAGGGCAATAGAGAAGCGGCTCCTCTCTCCTTCGCTGCTTCGGCTTTTTTTGCAGAAGATAGTGCAAAAAATGCCGACAAACGATCAGTTCCGACGCGCCTTTTGTTGCGTACCGAAACCGTGTGCAGCCCCAAAAAATCTGCGGACACACCAAGAGTTCTTGCTTGGATCCACCAAAGCCTGGATCCGCACAAAAATCCTGGTTGAGCGGACAAAAAACAACATCGGCCTCCGCCTTGTCGCCGTTGGCCATACTTCCTCCTTTGTCGATTTTATATTATTTTTGATGCTTCATAAATAATACAACAAAAACCGCTGTCAAGCACCCATTCCCCAAAAAAAAAGGGGCGTAGGGGGGACACCCATACGCCCAAACAAAAATCCAAAACGTCTTTTAGATCAGACCGGCGTTTTCCCGGCCAATGTAGTAGAAAAAGCGTGCCCGTGCGCTTTGAAAATCGGCCAAGGCTCTGCTGGCATCGTCTTCAGCCTGTGTCAGACGAACCTGGGCATCGAGCAATTCGGTGATGGTGCCTGTCTGGGTGTCGTAGCGGGTTCTGGCCATGGCATAGCTCTCCCTGGCAGCGGTCACGCCCAGCTTTGAGGCCGTAATAAGCTCTTTCGCTGCCTGGATATCGAGCAGGGAACGGATCACTTCTGCCTGCGCGTTGTTCATCGCGTCTTCAAAATCCTTTCTGAGCGACTGCGCCCGCTTGCGGTCAGAGAGTGTTTGGAAGGTTGTTTCGCCGCCGGAAAAGAACTCCCAGGAAAACTGCAAGCCCGTTGCCCAATATCTTCTGGTATAGCCCTCGTAGTTTCGTTCGTCGTCGTAGTCTTTGCTTTGGCTGATATTGTCGTAGGTGGCATCAACACGCGGCAAAAAACGCCCCATGGTGATATGCATATCTTTATAGGCTATATCGATCGAACGCTGCGCAATAATCAGATCAGGCCTGTTTTTCACCGCTGTTTTTACGGCATTTTCTTCGGTATAGCCAACCGTTGCCGCAAACTCTTCCAATTTCCCCACATACTTGATGGGTGCCTCAGGAGGCAGATTCAAATATTTGTTGAGCTGCACATGGGTGTTGCGCAAATCGTTTTTGCAGCGAATGACTTGCTGCTCTGCCTTGGCCAAATCGGTCTTTGTCTGCAAGACATTGACATAGGGAGCCATGTCAACAGCAGCATAGGATTCGATGCTTTGGAGTTGGGTCTTCAGTCTCACAACAGAATCCTGGGCGCTTTTCAATTCCTGGCGAAGACGCAAAAGCTGCAAAAACTGCAATTGGACATTGCAGGCCAATTCCAAACGAGCTTGTCTGTGCCTCGCCTCTTCCACCTGCACGCTCAGCCGGGATTTTTGCAAATTGTTC
Source organism: Desulfovibrio sp. (assembly GCA_017450275.1). Classification (GTDB taxonomy): domain Bacteria; phylum Desulfobacterota; class Desulfovibrionia; order Desulfovibrionales; family Desulfovibrionaceae; genus Desulfovibrio. The sequence goes on from JAFSVD010000038.1 coordinate 14,764, forward strand.
AGATGCGCGAAGCCGGCAAAAAGATTGAGCTGAGCACGGATACCCTTGCTCCAGTTATCGCTCGACAGGTTGTCGGAATTGTAGGTCTGCACTTCCTCATAGTTTTGCAATCGGTTGGTCGAGGCAACCAAGGAAATTCTCGGCCAAAAATAGCTTTGCGCAACCCCGACATTCATGCGGGCAGCCTCAAGCATTTTGATCTTTGCTTCAATGCTCGGATTGGCATCGAGCGCCCGCAAGACGGCCTGTTTCAGGGTATAGGTGCGGGCAGCGGGAGCTTGCGCCTTTTTCGGGCTTGTCTTGGCATAGGCAGGCAGAGCCAACACAAAAAGCATAAGCAACAGAATTCCATATTGATACAGGCGAAACCTCATCGAAAACTCCTTCCGCCCAGAGAGCCTTCTCTCGATACGGGCATATATGCAGCATCTTCCAAAAGCGCTAATTCGTTGTCATGATCCATCAAGACGAGGGCGGATGCATCCCAATTCCACGATGTTGTGGATTCAAGAAGAGAAAGCAATTTGTCCGCATCACACAAATGCAACAGGGTTTTGTTTTTCTTGGTCAGCGTAAAGACAAGCTCGGTCTCGCTCCATCGGAAGGGGAGAGAAAGCCAAAGACCAGGGGCAGAAAAAGTGAGAGTCCCCCGTCCACCATCCGCAAGCGTAAAGACAGCAGACAGTGTTTTTTTGCCAAGAACCAGCCAAAAGGTTTTGTCTTTGACCAGCTTAGCAAAGGATTTGCGCTGTTTCGGCTGTGTTTGCTTGGGGATCGTTTGTGAAAAACTTCGAATACGTGAAATTTCACATCCCTGCAATCCCAAATGCAGCTCGGCATCGACAAAGAGCAAGGGCACCGTGGGAAGCTGTTTGAGCGCCTCCCCACCAACGTGAAAGGCACGACCGCTTGCGGCATCGAGCAGGCTGTCAAACGAAGCGGATTTGGATGAACGCGAAAGCAGCCCCATAACCGTAAAGTGGGGCTGAGTGAAAGCCACAGGACGGAGACTGACTAAATCCCTGTGTTCGCTCGCCACAGAATGCACGCGCCCGTAGAGATTCTCCATCCCCACCGAAAGGCGCAAAAAAAAGCCGTAGCGATTGCTGAGGGTGAGTGACTCTCCCCCCTCTCGTTGCCGCCAATGGCCTGTCGTATCGCGGGTGAAATGCCGAGAACCGGAGGAAAACTCCTGACGCAGCACAAAATAGTGGCCATCTAAAAGCGTCAAACGCACGGTCTCGCGATAGCTTTTCGAAACAATCTCTCCCACAAAGGTCGATTGTTCCCGCAGGAGAAGGCGTGCCCCAAAGGAGGTTTGGACAGAGCAACAAAGCATCAGAAGGACAAGGACAACAATCCTTTGCATCAACACCCCTCTTTGCGCACAACAAACAATGCGCCCTCCTGGTCTATTTCATTCACATTGTAGAAAATTAACTTCTAAGTGTTCTTTAGAGTACAAAAAAGTAATCTCCAAAAAACAACATTTTTTTGGATCTATCAGTCTCACTTTCAATGCGAGTGATTATTCTGTATTTGGTAAGACCAAGCAGAACATTACAGCGTTTTTGAACTGTCGCACAACCTGACAAAATACCTTGTTGACAAAGGTCTACCTCTTCAGGTGAAAGACATATAGGATTATTCGGGTGTCTACCGGTTAGCATATCTATCCCCCCTCATCAAGAAAAATGGTTCGCTAACTCTAGAAAAATCCTAAATGAGATGAGGAGGAATGTAAACTATCAGGAATTGGAGAAAAAATAACTTGGACGTTTTGTAAAGAAAGTCGGCAAGCAGATCAGTGCGGATTTCTCTTGAAAGGAGCCGTCCGCAAGCATTGTCTGTTGTGCCCTCTGAGAAAATGGATAATGCGTTGCTTCTGTCTGGCCAGCCATACGCCGTAACGCGTGCTTTGGGGATGTGTCCGCCCACAATTTCTGAAAACGTCGCTTCCCAAAAGAGATATCGATATTTGGACAAGTGAAGAGGCTGCTGATTTTCTTTCCAGCATGTCTAACGTATTTCTCCCCAGTTCCTCAGCCGGAGGCTGGATGAGGAACTGGGGAGAATCTGAATCCGTCATTCGTGGCCTCGGAATCCGCGAAAAAACGGGTATAATCCACAGGTGGAAAAAATTCCTGGCTCCTCACATCGGGGGTACCCGTTTGCTGGAAGTTCAGGTTTTAATAGATAATTGTTTATAAAAACACCAGACCTTCATTGTGTTCTACCAACTTGCATTTGTTGATAAGAATTTTTTGCCCAGGATCCTCTTCTGTCTGAAAATATATTTTACTTCGAGTTCCTTTCACAACAAAACGTTTGCCATTGTACTGAAATGCGGCTCCAGGCAAAATTCTATTGGGATCGCAGAAAATTCTGATCGATTTTTTGACACCAGTCTTTACCTGTGTACTTACAGCTTTAATTGGACGGAAGAAACTTAAAATTTTTTCCTTTTCAAGATCACTAAGATCCTGCTTAGCGAGCCATGATTGTAGAGAATCTCCTTTCTGTTCGCAACGATCCTTCCGGTTTTTTGCAACGACTTTTCCATCAACATAATAGGTTCTTTCTTGTTGACAATGTATCTTCTGCCTATTATGATTTCTAAACTGCTTAATTGTATAAGTAGTCCCAGAAAATGCGATAGTTTGTACACCATAATTCAATGTAGCAATACAAACAGCATCTATATTATGATCTTTGTGAAGACCTAGGGAATTCCGAAAAGTAAAGGTATCGAAGCCTGAGCAAAAAGATAAACCAGGGTATCTCTTCTCAAGTTCCCGTACTATATAGGGCATAGCTGTATTGAGAACAGATAGATGATGGTATTTCTTTCTGATTCCTGCTATTTTTGTGGATAAGCCTCCCTTATGAATCTTCTCGTGGCATAAAGCACAAACTCCGATCAGATTCTCTGGAAGATCACTGCCTCCTTCAGAGACTTTACCGAGATGGTGATAGTGTTCAATCGGCCTTGTTCCACAAAGGCAGCAGGTATGATTCTGACGACAGTCAATGTAATCATACTTGTTCGCATATCCACGGAGACGCCCATTTTGAAAGTCCGATCCCCTACATGAGCCATCATCCATCTGCATAAAAGCAAATTTGGTAAGCTCTATGGCGATTTCATCAATAGGCACAAGATCTGAGACCATCTTCACGATGCTTACATATGTCTGGATCAATTGTCGTACGGTTGGCGTAATCCACCCGGATCCACGCTTCCTATTCATGAAGCGAGCCTCAGAGTTGATTATATCTTTTGGAAACACGGGCTCAGTACAACCAGGCAATATTCTGCCAGCACTCAAATCAGTTACTGTTCCAGACTTTTTTGCACGCCGTCTAGGCTTTTCTCTGCGATGTCGCCGACGATTTGACCGATGGTGCTTCCGATCCTTTATTAATACCGGGATCTCTTTGTTTCTTGTCTCAATTTTTGCGGAAAATAATTCCTCTCCGTTTTTCGTAATAACGGAGATACCTATATTCTGACGCCCAGGATCAATACCAAGGATAGTTTTTTGAGATTCCTTGGTTTCATATTTTTTCTCCTCCTGATAAAGAAGTTGAATTTGGAAAGGCTTTTTTCGTATCACTTTTGCCTTTCCATTTTTTAAAAGCCAACGGACATACCCGCAGCGTGTTGTTGGATATAATGTATTTCCGTTATATCCTTTTACGCAAACTTTTGCACTCATAAGGCAAAATCGTAAAATTAAACACAAAAACACAGCACGAGAAAGTGCTGGTAAAGTTGCCATAGACTGGGTACGACCGATTCCAGAGCTACCAGCTTGGCATCACCGATAGGTGGTAAGGGTAAGGCATGGTTTTGCAACCTTGCCTTACCCTGTCGTATCACGTCTTTGTGTGCCACACGTCATCTCAACCCGCATCCGCCCTAGGGCTAAGGTGCGAGTTATACGTTTCTATTTTCTAGAATATGAATGAAATGTGACACTACTTTAGCCATCCGCGTTTGTCGGCGTACAACGCAAATATTCCAACGCAAACACAAAAAATACCCACAGCGCAGAGGGCTGTCATATTTAAAGTCATTATTCCCCTCCGTCAGTCAGGCGCAGCGAGATCCAGAGGCATACCACGCCAAAAACGAATGATAGCGCCGATCCATCCTGAGCAAGAACGGTTCCCACAAAAAACGCGGCGCTCATTTTTTCGAGCCAGTCAGCAATACGTTTCTTTTTCATACCCTCCTCATACAGCCAGAGGGGTAAAAGTTCAAGGCTCCAGTCCGGGTGGCCGCGCATGCGCAGCTTTTTCTCACCGTCTCTCCTCGCCCCTGGGTCTCAACGCCCGTCCTCGTGGCTGATGGAGAGAGTATGCCAAATAGTTAGGCAACAGTCAATGCCTATAGCCAAATTATTTTGCAGAAATTTTGTGCCGTTGCCACAGTGTGAAAAGTTCTTGCGACGGGTCTTTGCCCATTGCGTCACACATGGCGCAGAAGTCACCAAGGCGCAAACGCAAAGGTTTTCCACCGTCTGTCTTCACCGACCAGAGAGCATTAACCTTGCTCCTAGGCCGTGCTGCCTCTGGGAAAGCGAGCTTCCCAAGCTCTGTTTCGGAGAGATTGCCTTCTTTTCTGTACTGCAAAAGTAGATCGAGGGCTGCTCTTTCGATGTCCAAAACTTCCTGCTCCTTCATAGGCGACCTCCTAGTGGTCTATTTCATTCACATTGTAGAAAATTAGCTTCAAAGTGTTTTTTTAGAGTACAAAAAAGTAGTCCCCAAAAAAAACAACATTTTTTTGGATCTATCACTCTCACTTTCAATGTGAGGTGTTATTTTATATTTCTTTACATTTTTTAACTCATTTGTCTTACATTATGATGTTAAACAAAATGTAGATATATAGTAAACGAAATAAAATTTTTCACAAGACTTTTTCTAGAATCTTAGTATTGTTTTTCTAGAGATGTTAAAGATATTGTATAGTTATAAAAAATGTAAATTTATTTGCCGAATAAACTATTTTTTTAAAGTATATTTATAACGTAAGAACCATAGATGTTTGCACATTCTCCTTAAAAGTAGTATACTCTCTAGAAAAAACAGAGGTATACTATGTACATAAACACTGAAGAGTCCAACGTCAATGCAAAAAAGAGATTTCTCTTAAGAGAGGTTATACAAAATAACAACTACCGCGCTAGATTGCGAATAGG
>JAFSVD010000039.1 GCA_017450275.1 Desulfovibrio sp.
GGGGCATCCATCCCCCACGTGGGGGATGGATGCCCCCCTCCAAACTTTATGATTTCCCCCCCACCTCCACTTGCAACTATCCTAACACAGAGGGAGACTCGCATCCAAGCAAAGGCTAAGGTGCGGGTCATACATTTCTATTTTCTAGCATATGAATGAAATGTGACATTCCGCATGGAGGGACTTTTTTTGGTATCCAAGCAAACGTTTATGGCATAGAATGCCTTGGCGGAGGAAATGTGGATACCCAACTCAAAGCTCGTTTAGCCAGACTGACACGACCGATCTTTATCGAAACCCTGCTCATGATGAGCCTGGGCACCATCGATGTTTTTATGCTCAGCCAGATTTCCGACACAAGCGTGGCTGCGGTCGGCCTTGTCAACCAGCTGCTTTCGATGATTTTCCTGCTCTTCCTTGTCGGTGCAACCGGAACCGCGGTTGTCTGCTCCCAGTATCTGGGTGCCAAACAGGATCAGGACTTTCGACAAACAGCGCAACTCTCGCTTCTTGGCAATCTGCTTCTGGGTGCTCTTGTCAGCCTCTGGCTTGCCAAAGAAAGCCCCTGGCTTGTGTCAGCAATGAACGCAGCGCCCTCTCTCGCCAAAGACGCCATCCCCTACTGTCGTATTGTGGGCGGCTTTGCCTTTCTCCACGCGATAAGCGTTGTGTGCGTGAGCGTTTTGCGTTCCCGGGAAATGGCCATCTACCCCATGTATGTGCAGCTCACAGCCAATATCGTCAATATTCTTGCCAACTATTGCCTGATCTTTGGGCATTGGGGCTTTCCCGCCATGGGCGTTCACGGCGCTGCCTGGGCTACGGTTCTCAGCCGCTGTGTGGGACTGATTTTATTATTGTACGCCCTTGCCCGCCATGGATTTACCCATCTTCGCAAAGACCCAGCTAAAAGCGCTGTTTTTGTCAAAGCCAAACAGATCCTGGCCATTGGACTGCCAGGAGCTGGGGAGATGTTTTCCTATACAGCGTCGCAGGTGGTGATCACCTATTTTATCACAAGCCTTGGTGTGGCTGCCCTCGCTGCACGCACCTATGTGATGCATTGCGTGCTTGTGACCTTTCTCTTTGCCATAGCCCTTGGCCAGGCTGCCTCCATTATGGCAGGTCATCTTGTGGGAAGCCACCACTATCAGGCAGCCAAAGTCCTTGGCGAATTCGCCATCCGCCGAGCGCTCATCCTTTCCATCCTCCTCTCCATCCTTTTGGCCATAGCAGCCCCCTTTTTCTTTCCCCTGCTCACCACCGATCCTGACATTCTCCGGCTCTGTACAAGCATTCTCCTCATCGACATAGCCTTGGAAGGCGGACGCGCTGTCAATATCCTCACAGGCAGACTGTTAGCCGCTGTCGGCGACCCGCTCTATCCCTTGCGGGTGAGCATCGTGGTTGTGTGGACAGTGGCAACCGCTGGCTCCTACCTTGTGGGCATCCAATTTGGCTTTGGCCTTATCGGCATGTGGTGGATGTTTGTGTTCGATGAAGGACTTCGGGCGTCTCTGCAGTGGCGGTATTGGCGCAAAAGCCACTGGATGCAAAAAAGCCTCTGCTGACTCACCAGGGCTTTCGGCCAAAAATGCCTTGCAAACACAGCGGCAAAAAGACACCACACCCAAGGGCAAAACCATCGAGCGGCGCAGCAGGAAAAAAGACAGGCCCATACAAGACAATGGCCGCACACACAATGCCCCCCAAGAGCGATCGAAAAAAGCGGGAGGTTTCTGTCAAAAGCCTGGCCTCGTCGCCAACAGCCACATCACAGACCACAAAAGAGAGCGGCATAAGAAAAAAAGCACACAAAAGAGCCCCGCATGGATCCGTTCTGGGCAAAAAGCACAAAACGCCAAACGAGGCTGCACAACTCATCGCTATGGTCTCACTGAGAGCGAGAAAGCGCTCAAACACAAGAAGAAAGCGCGAAACAAAAACCCCACAGCCTCCCCCCAGCACCCAAGCAAGCTGAAGGCCTTGGGCGGAAAAAACCGCCAAGGGGCTGCCGTGGAGCAGGCATTCGCGGCCAAGCGGCCAAAGGGCTGCTGTCATACAGCCTAAGACAAAGGCGGCAAGCGGCGATTGTCCATTGGCGCGCGAGCGTCCTGCAAGCGCCATCGCCAAAAAAAAGGCTGTCACCGCATCGTAGAGGGCAAAGCGATACGCGATATCAGCCATGTTATTTAGCGTAGCCGACAGCGCGGCGTTCTCGGATAACCGTGACACGAATCTGGCCAGGATAGGTCATTTTTTCTTCGATCTTTGCCCCTATATCCTTGCACAATAAATACGCGGCATCGTCATCCACTAAATCGGGATTAACCATAACCCGAATCTCACGACCTGCCTGGATCGCGTAGGCCTTGCTCACCCCCTCAAAGGCTGTTGCGATATCTTCCAAATCCTGGAGCCGTTTGACATAGTTTTCCAAAAGCTCTTTTCTTGCCCCGGGTCTGGCTCCGGAAAGCGAATCCGCAGCCTGCACCAAAACAGCAAGCGAGGTTGCCGGTGCCTGGTCTTCGTGGTGCGCGGCTATGGCGTGGACGATTTCCTGGCTTTCGTTGTACTTTTTGGCAATGTCTGCCCCAATCAAGGCGTGCGAGCCTTCCATCTCATGATCGACCGCCTTGCCGATATCGTGGAGAAGGCCTGCGCGTTTGGCGCGTTTGACATCCATGCCCAATTCCGCAGCCATCATGCCGCACAAGGCCGAGACTTCCAAAGAATGCTGCAAGACATTCTGGGTGAAGGAGGTGCGATAGCGCAATTGCCCGAGCAATTTGATGATTTCAGGATGGATGCCGTGGACGCCTGCGTCGAAGGTCGCCTGTTCGCCGATTTCCCGTACATGGGATTCCATCTCCTGTTCGCACTTTTGCACCACATCTTCGATGCGGGCAGGGTGAATGCGACCATCCTGGATCAAACGCTCCAAGGCCATCTTGGCGATCTGGCGTCGTAAGGGAGAAAAGGCCGAGAGGATCACGGTTTCAGGCGTATCGTCGATGATCAGATCCACCCCTGTTGCGGCTTCGAGAGCGCGGATATTGCGCCCTTCTCGACCGATAATGCGCCCCTTCATATCCTCACTGGGAAGGGAAACCGCTGTGACGGTTTGGTCACACACATAGTCCCCGGCATAGCGCTGCATCACGGTTGACAGAATATTTTTTGCCTTGCGATCCGCTGTCTCAAGCGCCTCGCTTTCGATCTGCCGTATCATCTTCGCCGCTTCATGCCGCGTTTTGGATTCAACCTCGTGGAGAATGCGCTCCCGAGCCTCTTCCCGCGTCATGCCCGCGATTTCGATCAAACGCAATTCTTCGGCATCGATACGCGATTTCAACAATAATTCTTCTTCCCCAAGCGCACGCTCCTTGCGTGCAAGCTCTTTTTCCAAACGGAGCAAATCCCGTTCTTTTTCCGTGGATTTCTCGATTCTCGCATCGATGCGCTCGCCCATTTCGTCCAGCTTGCGCTCACGGTTTTTCACCTCGCGCTCACGTTCACGAAATTCGTTTTCCAGCTCTTTCTTCTGGGTATACACCTCATCCTGCCCCTGAAGCAGGAGTTCTTTTTTCTGGGCAAGCCCTTCTTTTTGTGCATCCTCGACAATGCGTTTGGCCAAAACCTCCGCATCACCAAGACGACGCGTTGTCATCGCTCGTTGCCCTAAAATACCCCCCAGAGCAGCAACAACGGCAACAAGAAGGAGTAAAAAATAATAGGAAAAGCTCATGGAAAGCCACCTCTATAGCAAACGGAGGAACCCGTACACGGAAGAGGATCAGCATGAGGAAGGAGGGAGCAGAAACTGCTTGAGGAGAAGATGGAAGTGAGTAGGGTGGGATATTCCCCGGAAACGCCGTGTCTTGCCTGCGGTTCAGAACCTGGATGACCAGGTCGGATCCCGTATGCCTCTATCAGGCTTCCTGCAAGCAGGCATGCACACAAAAGACAGGGACAGTTTCCTTTCGTTAAAGCTTTGTCAGGTTAGCTCCGAGACAAGGATCACAAACGTCCCAGGGAAATTATTCAGATTGTTCTATCTTCGCAAGAAGAGAAGCCATACCGTGTTCGTATGTCTCCACCTTGTTCTTTGTCTGCAGTAAGTCATCTGCCAGCCCGAGGGCAAGGAGGGTCAAGATGACGTTCTCCTTACTCTGCCCCCCAGCGGATCGTTTCTTGTGTTGGGCGTACCGATCCTCTACCAGCTGTGCAGCCTGACGGGCGCGTTCAAGAGTAGCCTCTGATTTGAAGCGTATATCAACTCCTAACACGTTCAGGATATAGGAGGATGAATCCATACAATACCTAATTTTTGTGTTTGTAATCCTGAAGTTTTGATAGGAGCATGTCTATATGAGTCAAAGCCTTCGTGCGTACGGCTTCTTCGTGCTTCACCGCTTCCGCCAGACTATGATTAGTTTCTTCCAGAGCAGCTACAAGTGCTTGCTTAGATTCCAATTGGAAACGCAGATTGGCATTTTCTGCCTTAAGCGCATGTATTGTCTGAAGAAGGCTTGTGACCTCTGTATCGAGCTGCTCTAAAATCGTCATAAACAGACTATAGCACGGGGTAGGCCTCTTGGCAAGCAAGAGCGCTGCCCAAGCCACAAAAATGGCCCGACAGCACGAAGCTACGAGGGATTTTTTTCACGAGCCTTTGTATCGGATGCCACTATTTTGCGCATCCGTTCGGTATAATTTTTCTGTTTTCCCCGGGCAACAGCCAGATTGCCAGGGGGCACATCGTGGGTGATGGTGGATCCTGCCCCAATAAAAGCTCCTGCGCCCACAGAAACCGGCGCCACAAGGGCGGTATTGCTGCCAATAAAGGCATTGTCGCCGATCACGGTTGGGTGTTTATGCACCCCATCGTAATTGCAGGTGATGGTGCCAGCACCGATATTGGTCTTTGGCCCAATCTCGGCGTCCCCAAGATAACTCAGATGATTGGCTTTGGCGCCTTCGCCCAAATGCGTCTTCTTCAATTCCACAAAATTGCCCACATGGGCATTGCGGTCGATCAGGGTTCCAGGCCGCAGGCGCGCAAAAGGTCCAAGAAGCGCCCCTTCGCAGACAGTGACATCCTCAAGATGGCAAAAGGAATTGACACGCGCATTTTCCTCAAGCACCGCATTGTGCAAAACACAATGCGAGCCCACAAAGGCACCGCTTTTGATCACACTCTTCCCGTATATTTCGAGAGGACCAACCAATTCCGCGCCAGGCATAAGCTGGACAAAGGGGCCAATTCGCACCATGTGCGGGGCATGAATGAGAACCCCGTTTGAAAGAGCCTCCTCAACAATTCTTTGGCGAAGCTCTTCCTCCATGGCGATCAATTCCTTGGGCGAATTCACCCCAAGAAGCGCTGTGTCGCGGCCGAGCACAATACCACCAACAGCCAGAGAGGCCTCTTTGGCCAAACCGACCATATCGGTCACATAAATCTCTCCGCTCACACTGTCTTTCGTTAAGCGGGGCAAAAGCGTTTGCAAAGCGCGCTTTGAAAAAGCATAGAGGCCGATATTGATCTCCCCGCTTGGGGCTCCGTAGCGCTCAATCGAATAATTTTTGGCTTCGACAATGCCTACAACCGCATCCCCATGGCGCACAACACGGCCATAGGCACCAGGATCATCCACAAGCGCTGTTGCAAAGGCCACATCAAAGCCTTTGGCCTTAGTGAGAAAATCCTGCACAAGAGGTGTGGTGATGAGCGGCGCATCGCCGTTGATCACCAAGAGCGTCTCAAAAGGCGTCACGTCAAGCGCATCAAAGGCAAGACGGACGGCATGGCCTGTGCCCAATTGCTCTTCCTGGAGAATCGTCTTCAAATCTGGATAGCGTGTGCGGATCAGATCGGATTTATAGCCGACAACAGCCCATATAGATGTACCAAAGAGCGGACGGAGGGAAGCCACAACGTATTCGAGCATCGGTGTCCCTAAAAGCGTCTGCAAAACCTTGGGTTTTTCCGCGTGCATGCGCGTCCCTTTGCCGGCTGCCAATATCAAGGCCGCATACCCATCCATAGATCACCTCTCTCTCAAACAAAACAAAGGGGAAAAACGGGATTGCTCCCGTCCTCCCCCAAGACGTTAGACGCTTCGAAAGACCAAATTCTCGCCTTCGACTCCGACTTCGACGGTCTCGCCGTCCTTAATTGTCCCTTTGACAATTTCCCGTGCAAGCGGTGTCTCCACCTCTTGCTGCAGAAAACGCCGCAAGGGACGCGCGCCGTAGATGGGATCATAGGCACTGTCAGCGACAAAATTCCGCGCAGCCTCTGTCATGGTCACGCGTATGCCCCGTCCCTCCAAGCGTTTGCGCAAACGGTTCAGCTGCAATTCCACGATCTTGCCAACCTGATCGCGCTTCAAGGGGAGAAAGAGCACGGTCTCATCGATTCTGTTCAAAAACTCAGGCCGAAAATGCTCTCGCAAGCTCTCAAAGACCTTGTCCTTGGCTCCTTCCTGCAAGGTGCCATCGCTCGTTATCCCGTCGAGCAGATAGGAGGAACCGATATTGGAGGTCATGATCACAATACAATTGCGAAAATCGACCGTCCGACCCTGGTTGTCGGTCAAACGCCCATCGTCCAACAATTGCAACAAGGTGTTGAAGACATCAGGATGGGCTTTTTCGATCTCGTCAAAGAGCACCACAGAATAGGGTTTACGCCGAACGGCTTCTGTTAATTGCCCCCCTTCGTCATAGCCCACATAGCCCGGAGGAGCGCCGATCAACCGTGAAACCGAATGCTTCTCCATGTACTCGCTCATGTCAAGCCGGACAATATTGTCCTCGGTGTCGAACAAGGCCTCGGCAAGCGCCTTGGAGAGTTCTGTCTTGCCAACACCAGTGGGTCCTAAGAAGATAAAGGATCCGGTGGGACGCTGGGGATCGGACAAGCCCGCCCGTGCCCGCAAGACCGCATCAGCGACCGCCTGCACAGCCGTATCCTGGCCAACCACGCGCTCGTGCAAGACATCGGCCAATTTGAGCAATTTTTCGCGTTCGCTCTCGAGCAAACGGGTCACAGGAATGCCTGTCCACTTTGCCACAATACCGGCGATATCGTCAGGCCCCACTTCCTCGCGCAAGAGCCTGTGTCCCCCTTCCTTGCCAGGAGCCTCAGCTTCCGCCAATTCCTTCTGCAAGGCCGGGAGTTTTGCGTACATCAATTCCGCGGCTCTGTTGAGATCCGAGGCTCGCTTTGCCTGGTCAATGGCCAAATTGGTCTCTTCGATGGAGGCCTTGATGGCTCGCACCCTGTCGATCGAAGCCTTTTCCTGATCCCATTGGGCTGTCAACTGCACCTTGATCTTGCGCTGCTCTTCGAGATCGTTTTCGAGCTTTTCCAAACGTTCTCGGCTGGCCTCATCGGTTTCCTTGCGCAGCGCCTCGCGGTCGATCTCCAGTTGCATGACCTTCCGATTGACCTCGTCGAGCTCAGTGGGCAGGGAATCGATTTCTGTCCGAATCATGGCGCCGGCTTCATCGATCAAGTCTATGGCTTTGTCTGGCAATTGCCGATCGGTGATATAGCGATGGGATAAGACCACCGCATCGACCAGGGCAGAATCGCTGATACGCACCCCATGATGCACTTCAAAACGGCCTTTGAGTCCACGAAGAATGGAGATGGCGTCTTCGACCGTGGGTTCAGCCACAAGCACGGTCTGGAACCTGCGCTCAAGCGCCGGATCCTTCTCGATGTATTTGCGGTACTCATCCAAGGTGGTTGCGCCGATGCAGTGCAATTCCCCTCTGGCCAGCATGGGCTTCAAGAGGTTGCCGGCATCCATCGCGCCTTCGGTCTTACCCGCTCCAACGATGGTGTGCAGCTCATCGATAAAGAGGATGATCTGGCCGTTGCTCTGTTCAACCTCGTGCAAAACAGCCTTGAAACGCTCCTCGAATTCACCACGGTACTTGGCACCGGCAATGAGAGCCCCCATATCCAGGGCAAAAACCTTGTTCTTCTTCAGATTCTCCGGCACATCGCCCTTGGCGATACGGAAGGCGAGCCCCTCCACGATGGCGGTTTTGCCGACCCCCGCCTCGCCGATCAAAACAGGATTGTTCTTCGTCCTTCGGGAGAGAATGCGGATAACCCGCCTGATCTCCCCGTCACGGCCAATAACAGGATCCAACTTGCCCTTCTGCGCCTGATCCACCAGATCTCTGGCGTATTTCTCCAAGGCCTCAAAGGTTTCTTCGGGATTGGCGCTTGTCACCTTCGCCCCATTACGGGCTTTTTCCAAGGCCTGGGTGAAATTGGCCTTTGAAATAGCGTAATCGGCAAAGAGTTTGCCAAGCGGTGTATCAGCGCATTCCTCAAGCAGGGCAGAAAAAAGCACATCCACGCTCACATACGTATCCTGCATGCGCTTGGCTTCTTTCTGCGCACTGGCCAAAACCTTGGCCAGTGCCTGGGTGATGGCTATCTGATCGGGAGTGACACGCGCTCCCGTTATCTGGGGTTTCTTCTTCAAAAGCCCTTCGATGGCAATAGCCAAGGGCTTGGGGGGAATATGCATGCGTTCCAGCAAAACCGGCACAATGCCCGCTTCCTGCGTGATCAGAGCCAAGGCCATGTGCTCACAGTCGATTTCGCTGTGATTCATGCCAACAGCAATATCTTGCGCGCTTTTAATGGCCTCTTTGGCCTTTTCCGTAAACGTCGAAATATCCATACAACACACCTCCGCCACACGCTTTGTCAAAGCGTTATATCACCTCTTGCTTGGCCTCTAAGGCCGCAATGGTTTCTTCCAATCGGTCGATTCGTTCCAAAAGATCGACAATAATGACGCCGCCGATCAGGGGCAAATCAAAATCCGAACAAATCCGTATCATTTTCCGAACGCGGTACACGTCGGTATCAGAAAAAAGCAGCTGGTCTTCGTCGTCTTTTTCCATCTCAACCCAGCCCAGGGAAAGCACATCCTGAAACGTCTCCTGGCTGAGTCCTGTCGCAAGCAAAAACTCTTCCTGTCGAATCATGATGACCTCATCCAATCTTCCATCGATCTCAAAAACTACCGTGCCTGGAATGTTGAGAGCGCTTGCAGCTTTTCCCACAAGGCCTTTTCCTCATCACTCAGGGTCTTTGGCACGCGGATCATGGCTTGCACCAAGATATCCCCACGGTCGTGGGCGCTCCCAAGACCTCTGCCGCGAATGCGGAACTTTTGCCCTGAACTCGTCCCAGCCGGAACACTCAGTTCCACACTCCCCTCCAGGGTTTCCACCGTGGCATGGGTACCCAGCACAGCCTCCCAGGGGGTTAAGGGAAGGTCACAGATGAGATGCTTGTCGTTGACGCGAAAACGCTCATGGGGCTTGTAGTGGATGATGAGAAAGAGATCGCCGTTGACACCTCCTGGCACCTGCTCCCCTTGACCGCTCAGACGCAATTTTTGGCCTTCGCGTATGCCTTGGGGAATGGTGACATTCAGGCTCCTGGGGCCTTTGGCCGTGGCAATGGTGACAGAGCGATTGCCGCCGCGCACCACATCTTCCAAGGAAAGCGTGAGGGTCGATTCAATGTCTTTGCCCCGGCGCCGCTGTTCGGTAAAGCGCGCAAACGGATCCCCGCCAAAGGAACCACTGAATTGGGACTTGCCGCCAAAAAGCGATTCAAAGAAATCCGAAAAGCCTGAGGCGTCAAAGTTGCCGAAATTGCCGTCAAAGGTGAATCCGGGATTGCCTTGGAAAGCCTGACCATGCTGCCAATTGGATCCTAATTGGTCGTAGAGCTTTCGCTTTTGGGGATCTTTCAAAACTTCGTAGGCTTCATTCACTTCCTTAAAATGTTCTTCAGCTTGCTTGTTGTTGGGATTTAAATCAGGATGATATTTTCGTGCCAATTTTTTAAAAGCACGAGCAATTTCTTCATCGCTTGAATTTCGCTCAACGCCAAGAAGTTTATAATAATCTTTATATGTTGTACTCATTGTTCCCCCAAGAAGGCCATGACACACAAAAAAACAAAGCCACTCTCTTACCTGCGCGATGCTTTTTTGTGTGGAAGCCTCGCATGCCAAACACGCTTTTTTGGCTACAACCTAGAACATAAGACCAGAACATCGTTCGTCAAGATCAAGAGTCTCCCCCCAAAAAAAAAGGCCTGCTTCATACAGGCCTTCCGTGTATTTTCTACACAACCCCGTGTTCCCCGGGCTTTTCGTAGTGCTCGCTTTCTTGCGTGGCTTTGTACTCCTCTTGAGAGCCCAACAAGAGCAGGATGGAAGAAGAGATAAAAATGGAGGAAAATGTGCCGATGGAGACACCAATCAGCATGGTCAGGGCAAAGGAATGGATAACTCCTCCCCCCAAAAAGAAGAGGGCGAGCGCTGCGGCCAATGTCGTCCCACTGGTTAAAATCGTTCGGGAAAGCGTCTGGTTGACACTGCGATTAATAATTTCTTGCATTGGCTTATCCCTGTGCTTCTGTAAATTTTCGCGTAATCTATCGTAGATAATGATCGTGTCGTTTAAGGAATAGCCAACAATGGTTAAAAGAGCTGCGATAACGTTGAGATCCACATCCATATTGGCGATGGATAAAAAACCCGTTGTGATCACAACATCGTGGATCAAAGCCAGGATCGCGCCCAAGGCAAAATGCAGCCTGAGAAAATAGCAGGTGGCAAGGGTGATGAGCAAAGCGACCAAGACAAGCCAGCCCATGGAGAGGCTGGTGATGGTAGAAACCCCATACATACACCCCCACAAAATCGCCGCCATAACAGCCGCTGCAACCCAACGGTGTTCAAAACGCCCTGAGATGTAGACGGCAATGAGTAAGATCGCGTAGTAGAGGGCGCTGAGCGCTTTATTTTTTAAGTCATCGCCGACCTTCGGCCCCACCACTTCCATCCGCTCAATCGAAGCAGGATTATTTGGAAAATTGCTCGCCAACTGACTGACAACGGCTTCCCGAATATTGGTGGCAGCGCCTTCGTTTTGTCTTGGCAGTCGCAACAAATAGTCCTTGTCGCCTTCGCCAAAGCGCTGTGTGGATACACCGGCTAATTGCGGCACATCAAGGCTCTTTTTCAAGGCCTCGTCTTTCACGTCGCTCGCGAATTTCACCTGGACGATGACGCCGCCGGCAAAATCGATGCCCAGGCGAAAGCCGTTGCCAAACAGACAAGAAAAAAGCCCTATCACGATCAAGGCAAGGGAAAACGCATAGGCGATACGGCGTTTGCCCACAAAATCAAACATCGTACCCGGTTTGAAGATAACAAATGACATACGCCCCCCTTAGATACTCAGGCCACGAGATCCCGCACGCTGCGCCATACATTCAAAAATGCCACGGGAAACAAAGATAGCGGTAAACATCGAAGCCAAAATCCCCAGGGAAAGCGTCACGGCAAAACCGCGCACAGGTCCTGTCCCAAATTGATAGAGGATGACAGCCGTAATAATTGTTGTCAGGTTCGAGTCGATGATGGCGATCGCCGCACGCTCAAAGCCTGCTCGTACAGCGGCCAAAGGCGTATAGCCATTGCGCAATTCCTCGCGAATACGTTCAAATATCAAGACATTCGCATCCACGCTCATCCCGATGGTCAGCACAATCCCCGCAATACCGGGAAGGGTCAGGGTGGCTCCAAAGGCTCCCATGCCGGCCAAAAGGATCAAGATGGTGAAGACGAGCATCAAATCGGCAACCAGCCCGCTCATCCGGTAATAGATCCCCATAAAACTCAAGACCAAGACGGCACCAACCAGGGATGCGATGACGCCGCTATCGATCGATTCCTGCCCAAGGGAGGGACCCACTGTCCGCTCTTCCAAGACCGTCACCGGCGCAGGCAAGGAGCCTGCCCGAAGCACAATAGCCAGATCCTGGGCTTCTTCGGTCGTAAAACTGCCAGAAATACTCGCTCGGCCTCCGCCGATGCGTTCCCGGATCACCGGCGCTGAATAGACCTTTTCATCGAGCACTATCGCCATACGCCGTCCCACATTTTCGCTCGTGACCTTTTCAAAGACACGACCGCCCCGACTGTTAAAGGTCAGGGAGACATAGGACTGATTCATCTGGTCAAAGGCAGGGCGTGCATCCTCGACATCTTCGCCCGAAAGCATGCTATCGCGCTCAATGGCTATCATGCGTTTGCCACTTTGGTCGCCCTTTTCCTGATAGGGAAGCGCGATAACGCCTGCTGGCATGATGGCTTTATCCGCATCCACATCATCGCGCACCAAATGGAATTCCAGACGCGCTGTCTGCCCAATGAGCTGCACAGCACGCTTCGGATCGGAGATGCCCGGGAGCTGAATCTGAATCCTGTTGCCGGCTTGTTTTCTGATATCAGGCTCAGCCACACCGAACTGATCGATACGGTTTCGGATCGTTTTCAAGGCCTGATCCAAGGCCATGGATTCCAGCCGCTCCACTTCCGTGTCGCTGAAGCGCGCCGTATAGATAAGCTGGCCGTTGTCGGCCTGCTTCGGGCTTCCCAGCTCAAGCTGCGGATAGTATTTGGAAACAACAGCTTGCAGTTTTTCGGCGTGTTCAGCCCGAGGCAAGATAAACTCAAGCGTCTGCCCCCCAAGCACGCGGGGGCGCAACAGAGCAAAGCGTTCATCCATGGCCTGTCTGCGCAGATCCTGACCAACCATGGCAAGGGTATTGGCCACAGCTTTTGCCACATCGACCCCTAGGGTCAAATGAATGCCACCTCGAAGGTCAAGTCCTAAATTGACACGACTTTGGGGAAGAAGCGTTGCCAAACCTGAACCCTGGCCAAGAAAGGTTGGCAGGGCATACACAAACGAAAGCACAAAAACACAAACCGCAATGGCCAGACGCCAACGCACACCCATCATGCACCTTCCAGGGACTGTTATTGCTTTGAAGACCCATCGTCTTGGGTCGCACTCTCATCGCTCTGCTTGGCATCCTCAGCGTTTTTCGCTTCCGCACGCTCTTTTTTGCGCTCTTTCTTGTCTTTTTTCTCCTTCGTGTCCAAAACACCGCCGATGGCCTGGCGGGAGACGAGGAGCTTCGACTCGCCGCACTCAATGAGAACTTCATCTTTGTCGAGTTCGATAATCCGTCCTATCAAGCCACTTTGGGTGATGACGCGGTTGCCCCGCTGCAGATTTTCAAGCATCTCCCGATGCGCTTTTGCCCTTTTTTGCTGCGGTCTGATCAAGAGGAACCAAAAAATAACAAACATCAAGATAAAGGGCATAAAACTCGCCAGCATTCCCATGCCGCCAGCTGGTGCACCAGCTTGGGGGGTTCCCATTGCAAAAGCCAGTGAATCAAACATCGAGAAATCCTCCAAAAGAATACGTCGCCCCCTGCACGCAACAGGGCAACAGTGCATCGAATAGACGTTTTTAATAGCCTGAACCATCCAACAAGGTCGAACGCTTCTTGTTGGGATTATAGGCAGCCTTGGGATTCACCCATTTGAGCAGCTCCTGCCCCATATCCCAGGCAAGAGAACGGGCGATGAGACCAGCAGGATCCCCAGGATTGCGTTCTTTAATCGCAAAGAGATAAAAATCGTGTGACTGCCTGGCCTCGAGCATGCCGCCTTGCGCCATGGACCACAACAGCACGCCGCTTCGCACATCATAGATTTCAAGCGCAATGGACATACTGCTCGTACCGCCAACGCCACCATCAAAATAATGATGGATATAGCCGCCCACCGCAAGTTCAGCCCCTTTTTGGCGACCAAGGCTCATTGCCATGGCTGGCGTATAGGGGACATAGGTTTCAACAAATTCCAAGGTGTGGAAAATACTCAAAGAAAGGAAAATATTCCAGAACTGGCGGGACAAGACGCGGCTGAAGCTATCGGCGCCGTTGATATGCTGGGTCATGCGGAATGGCAAAAAAATCGCTTTGGGGCGGTGGTCGATGCGAGCCTGAGGCTGAACAGCAATAGCCGGTGGCTGTCTGCGAACATGATTGTCGATATGGATCTGAAAGGGGGTACCAAAATCATCGGTCGCCTCAACGCCAATCCGGCTGTTGTCTGGCGAATGGGCGCAGGCACAGAGAACAAGACAACAAAGAACAAAAAGCGTACGCATAAGCCCTCCAACGAAAAAATTTAGACAATCGTTAGATAGCGCATGCAAAGAGCGTACAAAACAAGCATGGGCAAAAAACCGGTGAAGGTCTGTATCCACGTCAGTCCCAAATGCTGACGAATCCCAATCGCTAGGCAGGCAAGACTCCACAAGGCTCCAGCCAAGGAACCGACCAAGGGAACGACGGCTAAAACGCACGGCGCCGTGCTATAGGCCACAACCTGAAAGATCCCGCCGTAGGTCACCTCTCCCCCCGAGAGGAGCCGATAGACGCCATAGAGCATGCCGCTTACGCAATAGAGTTTCAGCGTTCCGAGGGCGAGCTGCAGCAAGGTGAGCAAAAAAATATTGCCCTGGGGCGCCAACATGGCAAGCACGCTCGCGAGTTGACTGTCCGTTGAATCCCCGATCATGGCACGGAAAACCATCATCCAGATATCGTTGCAGAGAAATTCAAAAAGACAAATACAGAGAAAAAACAAGAGCGCCCTGACCGAAGAGGCATTGGGATTGATCGAGGAAAAAAAGCGCGGTGCGGAAAGCATGATCCGAACAATCGTCTGCACAAGCGACGATATCCAGCCAGCAGTTCCTGGGGCGCAGCTCCAGGGATTGCCATCGCCCAAAAGCTCCTTGGCAAAGGAAGGCTTCTTGGCATGAGGCTTTTGTTCTTCCGCTTCATCCTCTTCACGGGGATGGTTGGGAACAATGATGGCACCCTTTGGAAGCGGATCGTCTGCACGCTCGCGATCGTCCCCACCTTCTTGCTCCCCAAGCGTTGGCTCTTCACGCGGAACCACACCATCCTGCACTTTTTCAAGGAAACCCTCTGTGGGGGAAAAGCGGAAACGGCAGCCGCACTGTGGGCAATTGGCAATGACGGTATGATCGGGAAGCATTTCAGGAGGCACGTCACGCGTAAAGCCGCAATCAGGACAAATAATATTCATGAAGAAACCTCATTGGCATGGGGAGGGGGTATTACACCATAAGAACTATTCAAAAGTCTAAATAGTATCTTATATCATACAGTACTGCATGATTGTACAATGAAGCGTTCCTTCATTGCATTTTCTGGATCCGTTGCAAACGTCCAATGACCTCTCGCTGCTCTGTGCTGAAGAGGCAAAAGCACGCTTGGATGCCGTCTTCTTGAAAAACAGAAAAGACTCATTTTGTGATACAAAAAAAATAGTCCACCATATATGCGAAAAGGCCGCGCAGTGCGGCCTTTTCGCATATACCGGCAAGTAACCAGCGCCAGCCCCCAATGGCACGAGGGATACGCGGGATCAAAAATGACGAAAAGGATGGGTGTCCACACCTTCAAAGAGAGCGCAAGGCCAAAACACCCACGAAAATTCTACTGGTCTCTTTCATTCACATTGAAGAGTTTCTATTTTCTAGAATATGAATGAAATGTGACACTACTGGGCAATAACGCGGAAGTCGTCACGACGATTTTGCTGCCAAACGGCTTCGCCAGAACCCTGGACGGCAGGATTTTCTTTGCCAAAGCTGATGGTTTCCATCTGGCTGGGATTCACGCCAAGCGATGTCAAGAATTTCAACGCGGCATTGGCACGGCGTTCGCCCAAAGCGAGGTTGTATTCCTGGGTACCACGCTCGTCGCAGTTGCCTTCGATACGCACGCGGATGCTCGGGAAGCGTTTCATCAACTCAGCCTTGTGGGTCAAAACCTCTTTGCCTTCGGGCAAGAGGGCGAATTTATCAAAGGCGAAGTAGACGCGCCCGTCGGTGATCTGCTGGATGGCGGCATTCAGCTCAGAATTACCACCGTCATCGTAGGCAGGTTCTGTTTGTTGCTTTTTCGCACACCCAAAACCAACAGCCAAGGCACAAACCAAGGCCAATATCAAGGTAAGCCGTTTCATATTCAGTCCTCCTGAAGACCAAACTATCAATAGTTGCCTTAGGTTCTCACACAAAAAACGCAGGGCTTCTAATGCAGGGAATTCAAATAGTAGCAAGAGCATTGCTTGTCAAGTTTGCTCCTTTCTATTTGTGCTCTCCTCCCTGCCCCCATCGGGGAAACGAAGCGCCACCACCCGTTGGTACCTTCTTAGCATCGCCGCCATGACGCGTAGTCAAATAAATGTTGCGTCCACCGCCACGGGATGAGGCAAAGGCAATAAAATAACTGTCCGCACAAAACGAGGGTTGTTCATCGCTGCCAGGCCCAAAGGAGACCTGCCGCTCTTCACCGGTCATGAGATCCTGGACAAAGATGCGATTACCATATTCTGTCATACGGCTATAGACAACAAGGGTTCCGTCCGGAGAGATATTGGGCTCGGTATTGTAGCCACCGTTCATACTCACTCTGACAACAGAGCCTGAACTCAGATCCTTCATAAAAATCTGCGGTCCCCCCAGCCGTGACGAGGTAAAGGCCATTCTTGTGCCCGTACTGTCAAAGGAGGGAGAGACATTGATGGCATTGCCTTCTTCCAAAACCCGTTCTTTTTTAAACGCCCGGTTGAGCAAAAAAATCGCGGGATACTGGCCGTTGGAAAGAGCAACTGCCACTTTATTGCCCGGGGTAAAGGAAGGACCGATCACCACATTGCCGGGAAAACGGATGCGGCTCACTCTCCGGGAGGAACTGTCCCAAACCCCAAGAGCATGGGAGGAAGAATCGATATGGGTGAAGACGATAAAACGACCGTCTGGTGACCAAGACGGGGACATGGCTTTGCCCCCAAGATTGGTTATTTGCCTCAAATTGCGGCCTGTAGGTTTGGTCAGCCAGACATTGGCCTTCATCTTGCCCGCTGAACGGGTAAAGGCAATGGTCGAGCGGAAAAAGGCGCCATTGCCGGTCAAGGCCTCCAAAAGATCCGCGCAGAATCGGTCGGCCACTTCCGGCACATTGCCCTTGTTGACGCCCGCATATTCTTTTCCAAAGAGGCTGGTTCCTGAATTTGTCTCAAAAACCCGCATCTCAACCGATTTTGTGCCGCTGTCGCCCCCAGGCCAATTGGCTGTAACCAACAGGTCTGCCCCAGCGAGCTGAAAACGCTTGAAATCGACATCCGGCGGTTGCGCTCCCTCCATCACGGTTCCGCCCAAGACTGCCTTGGGATCGGTTAAGCGCATAAAGGGCAGAAAACTGAGATTCTCTTCAACAACCGTCTGCAAAGCCCGCCCCATATCCGTGGCTTCCGTGCTTCGTCCCCGCAAAGGGGCTGCCAGCGCCAAGGAGACGATATTTTGACCAGGCCCATAAATATCAACACGCAGTGCTGCCCAGACATCCTGCACACACAGAAGGGAAAGCACAAGAGCCAGGGTACACATCGAAAGGTATCGTTTCATAAAAATCAATCCGGTTGAAACCGCGCCCCTGTACAGGGCGGTTTTAGTTTGTTCATTTATTGGATGTTGAATCCATCCATTTCTATAATATTGGAAATACATATCTGCTGTTTGAGAACTTTTTTATCTAATACTTTAAGATTTGTGCGTACTTTAGCATTTTCAACACTCGTGCTTATACCTAAAACATCTTTTAACAAATACCATATCTCAAACGCGTTATTACCATCAACTTCTTGCCATTTTGCGCTAAAACAAAAAAGCAATTCATAGCTAAGCTATCTAATCCACATTGTTGTTTTTCCGAGTTGACCCACTTCCGAAGCAAAGCTCGTAGTGGGTGAGCATGCTTTGGTGCCTATACTCTTTTGCGGAAAAAAGGCTGCATATTTTTCAATGGTAGTTTACTTTGTCGCAGCGAGTGGCACGGCAAAGACTGAACCTATGCCCTGCGGTGGCTTGGGAACGGTGCGTGCGGCCAAGACACTGCGTTTCATACTGGCGTCCACAGCGTTATTGCCCGAGGTCGTGATCGTGCCAACGCTGAGGATCTTGCCGTTGGCATCCACAACAACTTCCATTGTCATGGTATAGTGTGCTCTCGGAGCCGATTCTGGCAAGACGAGGACGCGGTTCAAATAAAACTGCAAAAGCTCGACATATTTTTTCACCCGTTCGCTCTGGGATTTTTTCCTGGGCTCCTGCTGGTCTTTGGGCAGAGGAAGCACGGCCACAGGGGGAATGGTTTCCCCATAGGTCGGAAGAGCCGGCGCTTCTTTGACCTTGGCTTTTTCGCTCACAGGCTGAGGCTCAACGGATTTGGGCGGAACCACTGCCTGTTGCACAGGGTCTTTCGCAGGTGCCTGGGCTTTGGGTTGCACAGCGTCTTTCGCAGGTGCCTGTGTTTTTGGCTGCACAGAGGCTTTGGGGGGAGTCGCAGGTTCTGGGGAAGGATTCCGCTCCGTCTCGTGTCGTGGTGCGGGATCTGTCCGCAAAGAAAGATAGAGTTTGATGGGAACACTATAGCCGGTCTTTCCAAAGGGCGCCGCCTTTCGGACAAGGGCGCACATCTCCTTGGCAAAGCTGCTCTCAGGCGGTTTCGCCGAACTGCATTGCGCAACATGCCCTACAGGATCGAGCAGAACCAAAAGCGTCGCTGCATGCTGCTCGCTTGCGTGGGGCTTCCAGATTCGATGAAGCCGCTCAAGAACCGTTGCAGCATAGGCCGACCCCGTATCCACGCTGACCGACGATGCGGCGTAGCATTGATCTGTAAAAAGCCCAAGCAGGCAAAGAAGAGCAAGAGCATTGCGCATAGTACGGTTCTCCTCAATATCACGCCACTCTGCCGGTCTTTGCACGTATCACACGTTCCTTTCCCCGTGGACAAGCTCGTTTGAGACATGAGGCAAAGTGGGGTAACCAACCAAAGACAAAAATCACCATTCATGGCAATTCATGGCATGCCTGCTCGTGAGTGAGAACATTCCTCACGCGATCGCAGTCAGACTAAAATGGCACAAAAGTGGCATAGGGGATGTTTTAGAGATAGTTGAAAACAGCGTCCATTCTGAGGAAGGCCGCCCCACCGTGGCTGGATCGGCCATACCTCTTTTTCTCACGTTTTTCATTTATCGTATGAATATCCATACCCATCATTTTTAGCAAGTAAACGACAGTATTTTCACTGGCAGTTTGTAGATCAAAAGAACTGCTTTGTCGGATAACAAGCAGACCGATATATTCACCGTGTTTTTTTAGCTGTGTAAATACACCCAACGTAGTTCAGATGCCAAAAAATGCCATCTAAAATGAGGGTGATTACAAGCAAAAACACCAAACAACCGAGTGGCGTGCTGTTTTAGGAGAATAGTAAGAGACGATACTCATCTTCCTAACAGTTCATTCAGAGAAAAATTCAGATCTAAATCCGTATAGGCCTGGGAGGGCGGTGGGGGGAAGGCGCCGTTATTGCTTGTTCGCCAAATGGCGCTCACCGCAGATTGATCAAATTGCGTATTGCCTGAGCTGCGAACAACAGTCGCTTCCTGCACTTTTCCCTGCATGTCGACTTTGACGTTGATCAAACACGAGAGATTTTTTCTGGAAGTCGAGGCATACCCCCAATTAGGCCGAACCGCAAGCAGAACCTGCCCTCGATAGACATCAGCTAAGCCGCCACCGCCAGGCCCTTTCCCCTGCCCGCCGCCGCCACCGCGGTTGCCGCCGGCATTGCGTTTGGCCTGTGCAAGAGCCTGTTCCACGGCATTGCCGCTATCGCCCTGCTCAAGACGCGAAGAGGCCTCGCGTTTGGCCTGCTTGAGCGCCTGCGCAATGGGATCCCCTGCGTCCTTGGATTTGGTCTTGGCTTTGTCGTCCTTTGCCTTCTCCTTCTTTGTTTCCTTGGGCTGTTCTTTGGGCTGTTCCTTCGGTTTTTCTTTGGGCTTTTCTTTGGGTTTTTCCTTCGGTTTCTCGATGGCTTTTTCAACCGGCTTGGGCTCTTTCTTTGGTTCTGGTTTTGGCTTGGGTTTCGGCTCCGGTTTGGGTTTTGGTTTGGGCTTGGGCTCGGGTTTGGGTTGTTCCACCGCGAGAGAGGGTTCCTTGGGCGCCTCAACGCTCGGCTTTGGCGTCGGCGTGTCTTTGAGAACTTCCTCCTGGCTTGGGGCAGCAACCTCTTTTTTCGGGGCTGTCGGGCTTGGCGCCATTTCCGCTCCCCCGCGTTCACCCAGATGCCCAAGAATATTGGATGGGGTATTACTGCCCCCCATATCCCCGTCAACCAAACTGATCATAACAGCAGGAGGCTCAAGGCGCATGGGCGCTGCATTCGGCCAAAGCCAAATCAGCAGAAAAAAAAGGCCATGCAGGCAAAAGGAAAGAAGGTACGAAGGCCATTGCATGCGTACACCCTTACCGCAAGCCTTTCGCTGAGGGCGTAGGCTCAGCTGTCTCAGCCATAATGCCGAGTTTTTCAATGCCAACAGCCTTGATGCAGCCAATCACAGCCACAACAATGCCGTACGGCACATCTTTATCCGCCGACAAAAAGAGCGTTCTGTCTTTTTCCTTGACCAAGCGCAACAAATAATCCTCAAGCGCGTTCAAATTCGGAACCGTGTATTCCTCAAGATAGATCGTGCCATCGCGTTGGATCGTCAGCGTCATATGATCATGTTCCTGTGGCAAAGCCTCTGCCTGTTGGGCTTTTGGCAAATCCACATCCAGGCCGGAACTCATCATCGGGGTTGCGACCATGAAAATGATCAGAAGCACCAACATAACATCCACAAAGGGTGTCACGTTGATCTCAGAAACAAAACGGCTGTTTCCCAGACTCGCACCCATACTACAGCTCCGTGGCCCCGGTTTTCTGCACAGGCCTGTGGGCATTCAATTCACGCTGTACCCGATTCAAAAAATACCCTGCAAAATTGACCAGAAGCGTGTCGATCTGGGAAAGCTTGCCCATGAAGAGGTTGAATCCCACGGTGGCTGGAATGGCAACTCCCAAACCAATGGCCGTCGCAACCAAGGCTTCGGAGATACCGGGAGCCACGGTTGCGAGCGAAGCTGATTTCAAAAGGCCTATGGAGTGGAAGGAATGCATAATACCCCAAACCGTGCCAAAAAGGCCGATAAAAGGCGCTGTGTTGGAAGCTGTTGCCAAATAGGAAAGCGAATTTTGCAGACGGGCGAGTTCGCTCGCAACCCCTTGGCGCAAGGCTCTGCGCACATTATCCACCACAATCTCTGCTGTATTGCCCATCTCCTTGGAGCGATTGAACTCAAGCACCCCCTGGTGCGCAACAAAATACAAGGGCGAGCTTGGGTCTGATCCCAAGGACTGCACCGCTTCCCGCAGCGAATTCGATCGGTCAAAGCGATCAATGCCTGCTTGTGCTTTTCGGTACGCTGAGCCAAGCTGGAAAAATTTCTGCAGCATCAGCCCCCAGCTGCCGATTGACATCATAACCAACAGCCCCAGCACGAGCTGGGAAATGAGGCTGGCGTTACTGATCATCTGAAAAAAACTCAATTCCATAGCTATCTCCATGCCCACGAAAAAACAACAAGCCTAGACGCCGCGAAGGATCGGAACCACAATCGGATCCCGATCGAGAACCCGTCTGAAGAAACGACGAACAGAAGAGCGGATATTTTCCTGCAACTGCTCAACCTGCGCCGTACCAATCGTTTCTATTTCCTCAAGCACAACGCATTTGGCATCTTCCAAAACATATTGGTATTCCTGCTCAAAGACAAAGCCCTTGGAGAGAATTTCAGGCCCGTATAAAATACTGCCTGTCTCAAGGTCAAAGACCACGACAACAAGCACAAGGCCTTCGCCCCCCAAGATTCGCCGCTCCCGAAGCACTGTGGCATCCACATCGCCGACGCCCTTGCCATCGACCAGGGTACGGTTCAGCGACAAACGCTCGCCAACGGAAAAGGAATCCTCGGTCAAGGTCAGGGGGACACCGTCTTCCAAAATAAAAATATGGTCTTTGGCAATACCGCGACTCTCTGCCAGCTTCGCGTGCTTCACCAAATGCTGGTACTCCCCGTGCATGGGCACAAAGAGCTGCGGATTGACCACATCGATGAGCTGCATGAGCTCGTCTTTGTGCGCATGGCCTGAAGCGTGGATGGCGTGCACCCGTTCATAAAAGACCTCTGCGCCCAGCCGGTACATCTCGTTGATCATGCGGATAATGGCACGGGTGTTTCCGGGAATAATGCGAGAACTCATCAAGACCGTATCGCCTGACTGGATGGAGAGCTGCCTGTGCCCGCCAAAAACCATCCGAGACAAAGCGGACAAGGGCTCTCCCTGCGCCCCAGTCACCACAATGACCAACTGATTGGGGGGCAGATCTGGAACCTGATTGTGGGCGTTGAAGAAGTTCGGGGGAAAAGAAACAAGACCCAATCCTCTGGCAAGCTCCAAATTGGTCGCAAGACTCTTGCCGCTGATAACAACCGTGCGGCCAAAGCGTCTGGCCAGGTCAAAGACCTCCTGGATGCGCTGGACATGGCTTGAAAACAAGGTGATCACAATGCGACCTTGGGCTTCGGCAAAGATGCGTGCGAGGGAATCCATCACTTCCCGTTCGCTCAACGAATGGCCTTCGCGGGTCACATTGGTGGAATCAGACAATAAGAGACGCACCCCCTGCCGTGAGAAGGCCGAGAGGGCTTCGATATCCGTGCCTGAACCGGAAAGGGGATTGGCCTCGAGCTTGAAATCACCGCTGTGGATGATGCGGCCAACAGGGCTTTCAATGCACAGGGCATAGCCCTGGGGGATGGAATGACAGACCGGAATGCAGTGGATGGTGAGACCAGCCAGATGCATTGTTTCGTAGGGCAGGACTTCTCTGAGGGTCACGCAGTCGAGCACATCGTGGTCGAGCAATTTGTGACGAACCAAAGCCAACGAAAACGGGGAGCCATAGATGCAGACGCCGCGCAATTGCGGCACAATCCACGGCAAGGCCCCGATATGATCTTCATGCCCATGGGTCACAACGATGCCACACAATTTTTCTCGGATGGCTCTGACAGCATGGAAGTCCGGAATAACGACATCTATGCCCAGATGTTCGTCGTCGGGAAACATAAGGCCACAGTCCACCATGACAACCCCTTCCTGGGTCTCCCACAGTTGACAGTTGAGCCCTATTTCCCCCATCCCGCCCAAGGGCGTCAGGGTCACATACGGAGCATCGCTCTTAGGAGTGCAAGATATCAGGATGTTCTTCTCCCATCGCGGCAAAGAGTTGTGCCAATGCCGTTAAATAGTCCGCATACGCACTGGTCAGGGAAAAACGGGCTTGTGTCAGCTTGGCCGAGGTATCGAGCACATCAAAGCCTGTTCCCACCTGCTCCCTATAGCGCGCCAAGGCCTGTTGATAGGCGAGCGCTGCACTGCGTTCACCGGCCTCTGCCACGCCAATGCGCTTTTCCGCTTCACGAAGCGCCAAATACTTGGTTTTGACCTCATAGCCGACCTGCAGACGCAATTCCTGTTCCTGATAGCGCACCTTGGTCACAAGATGCCCTGCCTGCTGATCGGCATGATAGGTCGTGCCCCACTGAAACACATTCCACGTGGCCTTTGCGCCAACCTCCCAGCTCGAATACCTCGAGCCATTTTCTCCAGCCCGCTTCAAATCCGGCGTATTGCCCGTATTGGTCACGGTATAATAGGCCTCAATCTGCGGATAGTATTCCGCGCGCACCGTCATTTGGTCTTTTTTGGCAATATCGACGCTTAAGGCCGCCATTGTCACGTCAGGCCGCAATTGATAGGCTTTTTCAATGCACGCCGCAAGTGAGCGTGTAAAGGGGACATGGTGCAAGGTACCGACATAGTGGGTGTCGGCTGTTGCCGAAAGCCCCAGAAGCGTATTCAATTTGGCGACTTCGGTATCCCGGGTATTTTGGATGGTCAAAAGGAGCTGTTCCGATTCCCGAAAATCCACTTCCGCCTGCAAAACATCGAGTTTGGGTTTCAAGCCTGTTGCATAAAAAGCCTGGGTTATCTGCAATTGATCGGCCAGACGCTCCATCGCCTCTTTTTGGCTGACAACATTGGCGCTCGCCCGAAGATAGCTGATAAAGCTGGTCTGCACCGATTCCGTCGTTGAAAGGCGCGTCTGCTTCACAGCCAAGGCGTCGTTTTTCGCCTGCAAGGCCTGCTTTTGGTAATTGGCGAGAAGACGAAACCCCTGGAACACGGGCTGTGAAATCTCCACACCCAAGGAGTAGGTGCCGCGTTCAGGATTGCTCGTTGGCACAGGCTCGCTCTTGCGCACCTGCTTCATCGCCGAATAGACAAGCCCCAGTTTAGGGCCAAAAGCCCCGAGAGCCGCCTTTTTCGCCGATTGCTGGGATCGAGCCTGGGCGTGGGCTGCACCAAGAGTAGGATTGGCTTTGAGCGCAAAAAGCACAGCCTCCCGCATTGTGATCGTACTCCCAAGAGGCGCACGAACTTTTTTCGCCGCTTCCAGGGGAGAGACAAAGACAAAGAGCAAAAAAAAGAGCACGACGCAAAACGCATGCACTCGAAAGGATGCCCTGACAACAGAAAATGGCTGTTTCATGGGCAAAGATATGCAATAGTTTTGCTCTTTTGGCAATACGAAGAAATGCGCACGCTCCTCTTGGAAGCCTGGAAGCAAATGTGCTATAGACTGTTTACCCCACATTGTTTTTCGTTTTGCAAGGAGAACTCCCATGGCGTTCGAAGCCCTTGATTGTGACCAGTCCATCATGAAAGATGCCACAGAATTGATGCCAGGCGGCTTTTTCATCTATAAGGCCGATGATCAGGGCACCATTCTTCACACCAATGCTGCTCTGCTCGATATCTTCGGCTGTGAAAGCCAGGAAGAATTCCTCGCACGGGTTGATGGTTCCTTTACAGGGATGATCTATCCCGACGACAAGGCGCGCGTCCTCGCAGAAATTGCCGACCAAATTGCCCATACCGACACAAAATACGACAATGTAACCTATCGGATACAGCGCAAAGACGGACAAATCCGGTGGATAGAAGATTATGGGCATTTTGTTCAAACAAAAGACTATGGGGATCTCTACTACGTCTTTATCTTCGATATCACGGAAAAAAAACTCACCGAAGAAGAGATTAAGCGCGCCGAAGAAGCCCTCCAAAGCGAAAAACTCCTCAACCAGGCCAAAAACACCTTTATCTTCAATCTTTCCCACGACATCAGAACACCCATGAACGCCATTGTCGGCTATATTGGGATGGCCATGCGGCACAAAGAAAACGCCAAAGAGGTTGCATCGTCCTTAGAACGAGCGTCGTCGGCTGCCAACCATCTGCTCATTCTCCTCGATGAACTGCTCGAGCTTGCGGAACTCGATGCCCAGCGCGTGCATCCCAAACTGACCGAGCACACGCTGGCTGATCTCGTTAGCAATGCCCTGCATATGGTGGAACCAGACTTTATCGCCAAAGGCATTCATCTGTCCTCTGATCTGAGCCAGGGAGAGGAAAATGTGCTTGTTGACAACGTCCACCTAACCCGCGCCCTTCTCCACATTCTTTCAAACGCCCTCAAATTCACCCCGAGCCAGGGAAGCGTGACGGTTTCCGTCACCAAGGGAGCGGTCTCAGAAACAGGACACGCCCGCTATCGCATCCATGTCCGCGATACCGGCATCGGCATGAGCCCTGAATTTGTCAAAAAAGCTTTTGACGCTTTTGAACGCGAAGCCACCTCAACGCAATCCGGCTTGATCGGCACAGGTATCGGCCTCTCGGTGACCCATCGCATCCTTGAGATGCTGGGGGGCAGCTGCGAAATCGAAAGCGAAAAGGGCAAAGGATCAACCATCACCTTGAGCCTGCCCTTAAAAATTGCGGGTGAACACCAAAACAAGGACATCCCCAAAGCAAGCCAAGCCATCGCGAAAAGTGGCAAAGGCCGCATCCTTGTGGTTGAGGATATTGAAATCAATCGCATGCTCGCGGAAACCGTGCTCGAAGAATCGGGCTTTCTTGTGGAATCGGTTCCCGATGGCTGCGATGCCGTGGACATTGTCAACGAAAAACCCGCAGGCTATTATCAGGCAATTTTAATGGATATTCAAATGCCCATTATGAACGGCTATGAGGCAACCCGCGCTATCAGGGCGAGCGAACGCAAGGATCTCACAACAATCCCCATCATTGCGCTCAGCGCCAACGCCCGCCCCGAAGACAAGGCAAAATCCTTTGCGAGCGGCATGAACGCCCATGTGGCCAAACCCTTTGATGTGGAAGGTTTGCTGACCACCTTACAAAAATACATGCTTTGAGTGTTGACAGCATCTCCTATCAACGGTAGAGTTTTTGCGGGTCGGATGGCGATGCGGCTGGGAACCCCGTCAGGTCTGAAAAGAAGCAGCGGTACCAGTTGGTGTCGGGTGTCCGACCTACAAAAAACGCGATCGGAATCGATCGCGTTTTTTGTTTTACGCAGCTATATGCGCACAAACACGTTGTCCCATCTCTTTGCAGCCAACCAAGTGGGCTTCGGGTTCCATAATATCTTGGGTTCGATAGCCCTCTTCCAAAACCTTTTGCACAGCCTTTTCCACCATGGCTGCTTCCTCTGGCATACCCAGTCCAAGCCGAAGGAGCATGGCCGCTGAAAGAATGGTTGCTAAGGGGTTGGCAATATCCTTGCCCGCGATATCCGGCGCTGAACCGTGGACAGGTTCAAAAAGCCCTGGTTTGGAAGCCCCCAAGGAGGCCGAGGGCAAAAGCCCCAAAGAGCCTGTTATGACCGAGGCCTCATCCGAGAGAATATCCCCAAAGATATTGCCAGTCACAATCACATCGAACTGCGAGGGATCGCGCACAAGCTGCATGGCCGCGTTGTCCACATAGAGATGCGACAATTCCACATCGGGATATTCTTTGGCAACTTCACACACAACCTCCTTCCACAAACGGGAGGTTTCGAGCACATTGCTTTTCTCGACCGAACAGACCTTTTTGCGTCTGGTGAGCGCTGTCTCAAAGGCAACACGCGCAATACGGCGTATCTCCTCTTCATCGTAGATCATGGTATTAAAACCGACCCGTTTCCCGTCACGCACACTGAGTCCACGCGGCTCGCCAAAATAGATATCGCCGGTCAATTCCCGCACAACAATCAGATCAAGCCCCTTGCGCGCAATATCAGGACGAAGCAGACAGGCCTTGGCCAATTGGGGCAAAAGCACCGCAGGCCGAAGATTGGCAAAAAGCCCCAATGCCTTGCGTATGCCCAAAAGCCCGCGCTCAGGCCGAAGTTCCGGTTGTATCTGGTCCCATTTTGGACCGCCCACAGCGGCCAAAAAAACCGCATCCGAGTCCTTACACATCGCGATTGTCGCTTCGGGCAAGGGATGCCCAACCGCATCCAAAGCCGCTCCGCCAATCAAGGCTGTCTCACAATGGAGCGTGTGACCAGAAACCGCAAAGGCTTTTTTCAAGACCAAGACACCTTGCTCGAGAATTTCAGGACCAATCCCATCTCCCGGCAAAAGACAAATTCGTTTCTCCATACCCTCTCCGATGCTCTTTTTCAAAAGACTTGCAGCATGCAATCGGGAATTCCCCAAACGCATGCTGCAAGCGGTGTACAGACTTGGCATCAAAAGCGCGTGCCAACAGCTATGCTTGCGATGCCAAACGTTTTTTGACGTACCCAACCAAGCCTTGTGCGGCAAGGATTTTGGCCATGGAGGCCGGAATGGGTGGGCATTGGATTGTCGCTGAGCGTGTTTGATTAGTGATGATACCCGTATCCGTATCAACGCTGATCACATCGCCCTCGTGGAAGGCCTGAACCTGGTCACCGATCTCAAACAGGGGCAATCCCATGTTAAAGGCATTGCGGTAAAAAATGCGGGCAAAGCTGTGGCCGATGACCAAGGGAATCCCAGCCCCCAAGAGAGCGATGGGCGCGTGTTCACGCGAAGAACCACAGCCAAAATTGCGGCCAGCAACCAAGATATCGCCCTCATGTACACGCGCAATCCAATCCTCGGCAAGACCCGCCATGCAATGGCTTCCCAAAATTTTCGGGTCACTGGTGACAAGAAAACGGGCAGGGATAATGGCGTCGGTGTCGATATGTTCCCCAACTGTATGCACTGATCCTGTATAAAGCATATCCCCCCCTACAAATCTTCAGGCCCTGCCACGCGTCCGCACACGGCACTCGCCGCTGCGACCAGAGGACTTCCCAAATACACTTCGGATTGGAGGCTCCCCATACGCCCCTTGAAATTCCTGTTGCTTGTTGAGACAGCGCGCTCACCATCCGCCAAAATCCCCATATGGCCGCCCAGGCAAGGACCGCAGGTGCAAGGTCCTACGATACAGCCAGCCTCCATAAAGACCTCCATAAGGCCTTCATACAGACACTCTTTCCAGACCGTCGGCGTTGCGGGCAAGACAATGCATCGCACATGGGGATCGACCTTCCGTCCCCGCAAGATACTGGCCGCATCACGCATGTCGCTTATGCGACCGTTGGTGCAGGAACCAATGACCACCTGATTGATGGGAATCGTTGGCAGATCGGCAACCGCTTTGACATTGCCCGGTATATGCGGACAGCTGACAACCGGTTTTTGGCCGGTGATATCGATGGTCACGGTTTTTTCATAGCTTGCCCCAGCATCAGGTCCTATGGCCTCGACGATCAAGCCGCCGTGGGCAGCGCAGTATTCCTGGGTTATGGCATCACAGGCAAAAAGACCAGCCTTCGCCCCTGCCTCAATGGCCATGTTGGCCATGGTGAGTCGGCCTTCAAGGGGCAGAGAATCAACCACGTCCCCGCCAAATTCAAGCGCCTTGTACAACGCACCGTCAACGCCGATTTTGCCAATCAGCAAGAGGATCAAATCCTTGGCTCGAAGCATGGGATCCATACGCCCGGTGTATTCCACCCGAATGCTGGCAGGCACCTTGAGCCACGTCTCCCCAAGAGCCATGGCCGCGGCAATATCGGTTGAGCCCATGCCGGTTGCAAAGGCCCCAAGCCCCCCATAGGTGCAGGTATGGCTGTCAGCGCCAACCACAAGATCCCCAGGCTGAACGAGTCCCTGTTCAGGCAAAAGCGCATGCTCAACCCCACAGGCTCCCCCCTCGTAATAATGGGTAATCCCCTGTTCCTTGGCAAACGTTCTGCTGATACAGACTTGGTTGGCTGAATCGATATCTTTTTGCGGCGTAAAATGATCCATAACAAGAATGATTCGATCCTTGTCAAAGACCTTTTTGGCGCCCATACCCAAAAACGAACGAATCGCGAGAGGCCCTGTAATATCGTTTGCCAACACAACCGAAACCGAACAGGAGACAATTTGTCCATCCTGGGTGATGGCATCGTTTGTGTGCCGTTGCAAAAGCTTTTGCGCAAGCGTCATCTGCATGCATACACTCCTTCTGTCAAAACCTCGATCGTCCAATCTTAATGGGGACTACTCATCTGATGGATGCGAATCCCTTCTTCTTCGCGCTTTGCCAGATTGTTCAATGCATCAACATAGGCTCGGGCGCTCGCGACAAAAATATCCGGATGGTTCCCTCGTCCGATGGCGGAAAAGTCGTTTTCCCGAATGCGCACCGTCACTTCGCCAAGAGCATCGGTTCCACCCGTAACAGCGTTAATAGCGTATTGTTCAAGAGCCGGCCTGCGTCCGACTAAATCGCTGATCACATTGAAGAGCGCGTCCACAGGCCCACACCCAAAGCCGGCACCGCTTTTTTCAATGCCATCGACATCCATAAGAACCGCAGCCACAGGCGGCACAGAGCCCCCATCAGAGCATTGCACCCCCACATGGCGCAACTTCAGCCGATCGGGAATGCGGTAGACCTCCTGCTGCACCAAGGCCATAAGGTCTTCATCGTGGAGTGTCTTCTTTCGATCCGCCAAATCCTTCACCGCGCTAAAGAGCTGATTGAGCTGCTCCTCATCAAAATGGTAGCCCAAGCTCTCAAATTTCTGGCGGATGGCATTGTGACCAGAGTGTTTGCCAATCACCAAATGCGTCTCTTTGCGACCAACCGACTGCGGGGTCATAATCTCGTAGGTTTCCCTGTGTTTCAGCATGCCGTCTTGATGGATGCCCGATTCATGGGCAAAGGCATTGGCACCGGTGATGGATTTATTGAGTGGTATTGGCTGGCCAATGATCATGGAGAGCAGACGACAGGAGGGGAAGAGCTGCTCGCTAGCAATACCATGGGTGAGACCGTAGAAATCCTTGCGCACCTGCAAGCCCATCACCACTTCTTCCAAGGCAGCATTGCCCGCCCGCTCGCCAATACCGTTTAAGGTCACTTCCGCCTGCCTGACCCCGACTTTGAGGGCAGCCAAGGTATTGGCAACAGCCAAACCCAGATCGTCGTGGCAATGGACGCTGAAGACGACCTTCTCGCTTCCTTCGGTATGGCTGATCACATACGAGACCATCTCGGCAAATTCATCGGGCTGTGCATAGCCAACCGTATCGGGCAGATTGATCGTTGTGGCTCCAGCCTTAATGGCTTCGCCAACGATTTTGCAGACAAAATCCCGATCGGAACGCGAAAAGTCTTCGCAGGAAAATTCGACATTGGGGGTGTATTTGGCTGAGCGGGCAACACCGGCAATCGCCATTTCAATCACCTGCTCAGGCTCTTTTCTGAGCTTATACTGCATATGCAGCGGCGACGTTGAAATAAAGGTATGGATACGGGGATTTTTGGCGTCCTTGATCGCCTCCCAACACCGGTCGATGTCGTTTTGCACACACCGGGCAAGACCAGCCACTTGCATGTTGGAGCTGACCTGTTTGGCGATGGCGTTCACCGAAGCAAAATCGCCGGCACTGGATGCCGGAAAGCCCGCTTCAATAATGTCCACCCCCAAGAGTTCCAACTGATGTGCCAAGCGCAATTTTTCCTGAAAATTCATCGTCGCCCCAGGCGACTGCTCACCATCTCTGAGTGTTGTATCAAAAAAATACACACGATCTGTCATAGATTTTCTCCAATCCACGGGAAACTAGTATTGGAGGCTCTTCCAAACACACACGTCCAGAGCGCCTCGGCACATCCCAAAAAGACAAAAGGTTACTTTTAGAACAGGCAACAATTGTTCCAAAAGCATCCTTTCTCTAACCAAATACTCGCAAAAAATTGCTTTTTTGCGAGTATTATATTGATAGCACTATGTTAAACGCCAATGACCCATCAAATCGGGGGAAACTGTCCCCGACGGGGAAGAAGGATATAGGTATACCACAGGCCACTGACAATATAGACCAAAGAATACACAAAACCAAAAATACGGGGCTCAGACACCAAAAGCCCCAGCAAAAAGAAGAGAACGACAAGAGAGCGCACAGGATGGGCGCGAATAAAATCGTATTCTTTAAAGGAAAAATAGCGGACTCGGCTCACCATAAGCACGCCAAGCACCATGACAAAAACCAGAGCGATCCATGGAATCACGCCTCCCACATCCGGAAGGGCAGTGGCACAAAAATAGAACGTTGCAACAGCGCAGCCAGCGGCAGGAATGGGAAGACCGATAAAAAAACGCTTGCTCATCACAGCTGTGCTGATATTGAAACGCGCAAGCCGAAGCACACCACAGGCGGAATAAATAAAGGCCACGGCAACGCCTAAATTGTCAAAATGCATCAGCGCCCATTGCCAGACAAAGATAGCCGGGGCAATGCCAAAGGCCACAGAGTCTGCCAGGGAATCGTACTGAACGCCAAATTCACTCGCCGTATGCGTGAGTCTGGCGACTTTCCCGTCAAGGCCGTCCATCAGGGCAGAGACAAGAATGGCAATACTCGCTTCTTCAAAACGTCCCTGTATTGCCCACACCATGGACAAAAAACCAAAAAACAGGCTGACGGTTGTAATAAGATTGGGGAGGAGATAAGCACTCCTGCGTGCTTTTCGAACTTCCATGCGCTTTGGTACCTTTGCTCATTGTCAAACATCAAGGCAGTTGTCCCAATGAACACCTACTTTCTTCGTGCAATAACAGTCTGACCGGCGAGAACACGATCGCCTTCTCTACCTTCTGCATGATAGCTTGCCGGTAGATAAAGGTCAACTCGCGAGCCAAAGCGTATCAGGCCAACGCGCTCACCCCGCATAACGCTATCGCCCACCTCCGCTCGCACCACAATGCGACGGGCAACAAGGCCTGCGATTTGCACCATAACCCAGGTCTCTCCATCGCTATCCAAAAGCTTCCAGGCACAGCGTTCATTGTGTTCCGAGGCTTTGTCCAAGGATGCATTGAAAAACTTCCCCTCATAGTATTTGAGCTGGATAACCTGTGAAGCAATCGGTGCGCGATTGACATGGACGTTAAAGAGATTCATAAAAATACTTATGCAGGTGCATGGCCTGCCATCAAGGGGATCTCGCGCGCTTCGTATATGCAAAATGCGCCCGTCAGCAGGACTCACAGCACTATCTGGCGCATCGGGCACCACCCGCTCAGGATCTCTGAAAAAATAGACACAAAAGGCGCACAACGCCAAACAAATCACGGCCAATTCTGTCAAAGACAGCAGGGCAAAGACAAGGCTTGCAAAGGCTGCCAAATAGATAAACGGCTTGCCTTCAGGAGCAACGCCTGTGGCTGGGATTTTCATATCTTCTCCTCGGTTACATCTGTACGAAATGGTTTATGCTACGTGCATACGGCCACATTGACAAGCACCAAATTTCCCCAAAACGACAATGCACACAATTCTTTCTCTCCTTCTTCTCCTTCTTCTCGCATCCTGCGGTCCCAAGGATATCGCTGGGGTGGGAGAGGATTCTGACCGACAACTCTCTTCGGTCTCGCATGCCGAGCAAATGCGCTACCCCATCTACGGCCAAGACGCCAACCAAAAAATGCTCTACCAAAATAACTGCATGAACACGATGGTGTATCGGCAATATCTCATCAATAATGCCCTCAAAGCCTCCCAATACGACATGGAGGCAGAAAAACAACGGGCAAAGCCCAAACAAGCAAGTCCCTTTTTGGAATAGCTAAAGAAGGCTCCATGCACGAACTCACCCATATTCGCAAAGACGGCACCATCACCATGGTGGATGTCGGGAACAAGCCAAAGACGATGCGCACAGCCCTTGCCGAAGGCTTTATCACCCTCTCCCAAACGACCTTTGATCTGCTCAAAAACCAGGCGCTCCCCAAGGGCGATGCGCTTGCCTGTGCCAAAATTGCCGGTATCCTCGCCGCTAAACAGACACCGCACCTGATTCCGCTGTGCCACCCCCTCCATCTCACCTTTATCGACATCCGTCCAAGCCTCATCCCCACTGATCCCCCCAAAATTCGCATCGAATCCGAGGTGCGCTCGCTTGGTGAGACCGGCGTTGAGATGGAGGCCATTGTTGCCGTCTCTATAGCACTGACAACGATTTACGATATGTGTAAGGCTGTGCAACGCGACATGGTGATTGGGGGCATACGCCTTCTTGAAAAGACCGGTGGCATGCGAGGAGACTACAAAGCCGAAGGATAATCGCAAAGGATACTGCTGTGGTTCACACCCTTTCCCCCGTTGCCCTGACCATCGGCTCCTTTGAGCTTCGCTGGTACGGCCTTATGTATCTGGCTGGCTTTTTGCTCGGCTGGTATATCGGTCGCCTGCGCGCCAAACGCGTGTGCCCTGACTGGCATCCCCAAGAAGTCGACGATTTGCTCACCTTTTCCATGCTGGCCGTGGTCATTGGTGGCCGTCTTGGCTATGTGCTTTTCTATGATTTACCCCACTATCTTCACGAACCCCTGGATATTCTCCGCATCTGGAATGGCGGTATGTCCTTCCACGGAGGGCTTTTGGGTGTTTTGTGCGCGTTCTGGTATTTTGCAAAAACCCGAAAAAAATCCTTTCTCCAAGTCTCGGACTTTGTGGCTCCCCTTGTTCCCCAAGCTATTTTCTTCGGTCGTCTGGGCAATTTTATCAATGGGGAACTCTGGGGCAAGGCAACGGATCTGCCCTGGGGCGTGATCTTTCCCGGAGCAGGACCGTTTCCCAGACACCCCTCCCAGCTCTATGAAGCGTTTTTTGAAGGCATTGTCTTATCCATTATCCTTCTCTGCTACGCCAAAAAACCGAGGCCAGCGGGCACAATTTCAGGTCTCTTTGCCATGGGCTACGCTCTTTTTCGCTCAGCCATCGAGTGTATCCGCATCCCGGATGCGCAGCTTGGCTACCTC
Organism: Desulfovibrio sp.; assembly: GCA_017450275.1. Taxonomy (GTDB): domain Bacteria; phylum Desulfobacterota; class Desulfovibrionia; order Desulfovibrionales; family Desulfovibrionaceae; genus Desulfovibrio. Next base: position 34,203 of record JAFSVD010000039.1, read on the forward strand.
GCCTTTGGTTGGCTCACCATGGGGCAAGTTCTGTGTATTCCGCTCTTTTGCGTTGGCCTTTGGCTCTTTCTCAGACCCCAACCCTCAAGGTCACCGATTTTTCTCGATACCAAGCATTGACAGAACCCCATTTATTGGCGAAAAGATTGCTTTCAAGAAAACGACATGGAAACGCAAAGGAGGCATCCATGGCAAAAGAAGGATCCATCGAAGTCGATGGCGTGGTACAGGAGGCTTTGCCCAATGCCATGTTTCGCGTCGAATTGGAAAACGGGCATGTGGTTTTGGCGCATATCTCGGGAAAAATGAGAAAATTTTACATCCGTATTCTTCCTGGCGACCATGTCAAAGTCGAACTTTCTCCCTATGACCTTACCCGAGGACGCATCACCTATCGCGTGAAATAGCCATCAACCTCTCCCATGGACGCAGCCTCCTGGTTGTGCCGTAAAAGGCCAGTGCAGTACTTCAGGATTCTTGTTATTTTGTCGATTGATGCAACCAATGTGCACTGCTTGCAAAGAAGATATTGCCTCCTTTCATTTTATGGCGTATACAGGATCGTGTTATGGATAAAACAAGCAGTGAAATTTTCGGCCATTTTATCTACGATGAAAGCTTAACCTACGATCAGCTCCTCTCCGTCGAAGACGCCTTCATTGAAGCTGTGGATGCAATCCTTGAACGCGCGGATGCAGAAAATATTGATTTCACGCCAATGGGAGATTCTCTGATGCTCCAATGCAATTGCATTGGGCACAAATTGTATATCTTCCGAAAAATTGCTTGCGATTTGGCAGAAATGTTGCCTCAGACTATATCAGGAAGACTTGTCTGTCTTTCCCATAGCCTTACCATATGTCATATATACTGGCTACACCCAAAAAAATGGGAAGAACAATCTTTCCTGATACCAAAAGTTCCTCCCGAAGGGCTGAAAGCCTGGCACGCTGCGCAATAATCGCAAGAATACCCGATGCACGGATGATGGAATTGGTAGACATAAGGGACTTAAAATCCCTCGGCCTTTGGCCATGCGGGTTCAATTCCCGCTCCGTGTACCAAATCAACGAAAGTCAGCACACTTGTGCTGACTTTCTTTTTTTCTCTATTCAGGCTTTGTGTGCACACCCTCAATGCGGAAAACACCAACCGTATTGCCGCCCTGCCCGTTCTTTCCTTGGCTTGTCACAAGCGCAATAGTTTCCAAAGGATGCAGAGCAAGGCCAACACCATAGGGCGCAACCGGAATCTGTGCCACAACCTTCCATCGAGCAATATCGACACAGCTCAAATGGGAAGCACTGTTGCTCACCGCATAGAGCCGTGCCCCATCGTTTGAAAGCGCAATGGTTCTGGCTCCTGCCCCAACATGGAGGAGAGAGCCTGAGACCTTTCCTTTTGTGGGTGCCATATCCAAGATAGCAGCAACCGCAATTTTTGCGACCTTCCCAGGCACATTAAAACTCACATAGAGGTTTTTTCCATCGGGAGAGAGCACACAATGCCTGGGATTGGGAACAGGCAAGCGGACACTCCCAACAAAATCTCCCGCACTCGTGTACACAAAAAGCCGATCACTGCGCATACCAAGCACAAAAAGATGCTGGCTGTCCTTGGTAAAAACCGTTCCCCGCAAACACAAGCCGCAAGCGCTGTCTCTGTTGCCACTTAGATTGCGCACAGGCAATTTGTGCCCAACCACAATCTGGCGCGTATAGGAAAACGCCCGTGGGTCATCGCCTTCGATATTGATCAGCCCAATCGTATTATCCCCCCAATTGGTGACAGCCACCCATTTGCCATCGGGAGAAGCCGCAAGCATCTTCGGTAAGGGCGCTGTTGGCATCACGCGGACAATGGTGTCTGTATTGGTATCAATAATGGCCACGGCCGAAGGCGAAGAAGCATTGGGATCGCATTCGCGCCGGTAGTAGGAGACCCAAAGATAGCGCCCCTGATGGGTAAAAAGACACTCAACCGGCTTCCCTTTGAAAATATTTTTATTGCCAGTACCAAAACAGTTATTGTATTCGTAGTCAAAAACAGTATTTTCGTTATTAACAAACAATTCAGAATCATCACTCGTAAATGAATGCGGAATAACTTTTATCAGTTTTAAACTGTTAGTATCATATACAAGCGTTTCCTTGCCTTCGAGAGAATTAATATAAAACTTACTTCCGTCAGGATAAAATATAGCAGATTTTGGCGAGTAAATGTGATTAGAACGTAAATTTTTTATTAATGTAAGCGATACAGTACTAGTTGAATCATGAGCAAAGACAATAGTAGAGCAGAATAGCAAGATAAGAACAAGACTGCATATCAATCTGTACATACGTATTCCTTAAAAAAATATAAGCCTACATATAAACATATGTAGGCTTATTAACAGTCTATTTCGTTATAAAAATTATTTAAACTGGACAAAATTCTTCAGTTTATCCAGCAATTCGTAGCGAAGCGATTCTTCCTGCAGGGCAAAATAGATATTGGCTGTCAAATATTCCGCCCAGTCGCCGGCATCAAAACGCATACCACTCATCCGCACAGCGAGCATGCCGCTTTCACGCGCAAGCCCTTTCATGGCATCGGTCAATTGAATCTCGCCACCATGCCCTGGGGTCACCTTTTCGAGATGATCGAAAATATCGGGCTTCAGCACATAGCGCCCCACAATGGCAAAGCGGGAAGGCGCTTTATCTCTGGCCGGTTTTTCCACCAAATCGTTGACACGGTAGACACCGGGAGAGATCTCATCGGCGTCGATAATACCGTATTTATCTACCTTCTCGGCCGGCACTTCCATAACACCGACAACAGACATATTCTCAGCAACAGCCAAGTCGATCAATTGTTTGATGCCAGGCACCCCACCAAACATGAGATCATCACCGACCATGATGGCGAAGGGTTCTCCGGCCACCAAATCGCGAGCACAGAGCACAGCGTGTCCAAGACCCAACTGTTTTTTCTGCCGTACAGACATGATATTGACCATTTCCGCCACTTCGCGAATCAAGGCCAATTTATCGAGCTTTCCTGCACGCTCAAGGACGCCTTCCAACTGCAGATTGTAGTCGAAATGGTCTTCGATGACGCTTTTATCTCTGTTGGTCACAAAGATAACGTCTTCGATCCCAGAACGCTGCGCTTCTTCAACCACGTATTGAATAACGGGTTTATTATAGATAGGCAGCATTTCCTTGGGAATATTTTTACTCGCAGGAAGAGAACGCGTACCCCAGCCTGCAACGGGAATAACCACCTTTCTGATTGGATCCATAGGCTCTCCGATTGGTATTCGTTTGAGAAGACGGATGCACCATCTGATGCATCATACAGCAACTACTTTGGCACAAAAAAGCCAAAAACGCTTTTCATAGTTAAAGACCCAGTACTCATCAGCACTGGGTCTCAAGAACTGTGCGAAATAACCGAGCCTACGACTTAGGCAACAAGCTGCTTTTGTTTGGCATTCTTGCCCGCTTGAACAGACGTATCTTCGTCTGCAGCCGTGTTTGTTCTCACTTCCTCAACCTGTTCGATATTCTCCGTACTCGCAAGGGCATACTCAAGCCGCATCTCAAAATCCGCAAGGATGTTCATATAGGTGATGTAGGCATCCTGCGCGCTCGCAAAGGGGGAATCTTCCTTGATGCTTGAGGAAAACCACTTTGTCGACATCCACCGCAGATAGTTGGAGGTCTGCAGCCGTGTGAAGTCATGGAGAAGTTCAGGATTGTTGACAGCATGCACTTTGTCGGTCAAGCTGTACAGAAAATGCACAGCGTCTTTCTGCATGTCATTGCCAAGCCAGGAGTTCAAATCGCCTCCGGCATCGTCCCAGCTGATAAACTGCTTGACATCGATAGAATCTCGCACGGGATAGCGCTTGGCCGTCTCTGTGGGTGTTGCAAAGCTGAGCCCGTGCTTCATGAGCTGGGTCGGAAGATTTTTGAGGAAGTCAAAAATCCCGGTTTCCTTGGTATTACGAATACCAAAAATACTCATATTCAAGAAGATATTGATCGTATCCGCTTTCTTCCCGGCTTCAGCCAACCATGCGGCATAGGAGTCAGCAGTCAAAGGCCATTTATCCCATGTTCTGTCTGAAAAACGCAGGGAAAGATCCTTCGACAATTTTCTGTTTCTCAGAAGAAGGCGAATAGAATGAGCGTGTTCAGGCTGATAGACAAAATTGGGACTGCGCCAGCCTAAGATATGGTCTGCTCCTTCGGCGAGCATGACAGTATATCCTTGCGATTCCAGGAAGGACGCAAAATCGTTGTTGTAGATCAGCTCTGTTGAACAAAAACACGTCGGTGTTTGTCCGAATTTCTCTTTTGTCAGCGTTGTGTAGGATGCAAGCTGCCTCGAAAACTCTGATTTTGAATAGAGGAAGGCAAGCGAATGGGCTGCACCCGCAACGAATTCAACGGCTTTGGTGTCGGACAAGGCAACTAAGCCATCGACCACTTCAGGGCAATATTGCTCAAATAATTCAAGAGCAGGAATCGAAGCGTGTACTGCACAACGAAATTCGCCATGATTACGCTCAAGCTCGTTAAGGAGAATGTCTATCGCTGGCAGATACGCTTTTTTTGACAGATACCTGATTCGATCGCAATTTCTTTCGTCATCTTCGTAGAGAGAATTCTGCCCTAGATCAAAGACGTTGTACTTACGCAACATGAAAGGTTCATGTATAGAAAAAAAGAAACAAATCGAAGCCATATATGCCTCGCAGTAACGGTTAACATATGATTGCAGTACATCCTTGATACTGCAATTGCTATGCCACTTTGTTCGCAAAAAAATCGCACCATCTCGAGCTTTTTTGCTCAAATGCCCCTGCGTATCCTGCAAGAGACCTGGAAAATGCGCAAGACGAACGCATCGATGGATTTGCGCAGCTACTCTGAGTTACACCCCTGTATATACGCTCGTTTGCGAGATTATGCAAACATTTTACTGATATTGCGGGCTCTTTTTCGTATTTTGCACGCAATTTTGCGGGGTAGACGAGAAAAATTCAGCGTCTTTGGAGATGCAGCTGTGCAGAAAAGCGCGAAAAAAAGCGTAAAAGAGGGGGCAAAAATATCGCCCAAGAGAATCTTCAAAAAAACGCTTGACAAGCATCTCTCTTTCCCCTATTATCAAGGGCATGCCAGCTTAGCTCAGTTGGTAGAGCAGCTGATTCGTAATCAGCAGGTCAAGAGTTCAAGTCTCTTAGCTGGCTCCACACGAAATTTCTCCCCGATCTTGTGATCGGGGTTTTTTTATGCGCCAAAGGCACTGGCGAGCATGGCGTTTGTCAGTCTGATATCCTCTCTCGGGATCTTCTCGTACTGAAAGGCATCCACAAGATCGTTTGCTGAAACATCGCAGGGTTTATCCAACAATCCTGCCAGATGCCCTAAAAAACCGAGAATTTTCCACGGTTTCACCCCTTGTGCACGCAGAGAGCATACAGCAAGACTCTTATGACGCTTGGCAAAGCGTTCGCCCTCCTCGTCTAAGAGCAAGGGCATATGGGCAAATTCCTTGGGGCTTGGGAGAGAAAGAAGCTCTTGAAGGAGCAATTGCTTGGCTGTTGAGGGAAGGATATCTCGACCACGGACGATTTGCGTCACCCCCATAAGCCCATCATCCACCGCAACGGCCAATTGATAACTCACAACCCCATCGGATCTGCGCACCGCAAAATCGCCCCCAAAATCCTTTGGAGAAAAGGCAAAAGAGCCATACACCCGATCCAGGAAGGCGATAGATCGATCCTCGCACGCGACGCGAAGGGCATAGGGTTTGCCCTGGGCAATATTGGATTGTCGCGTTGCCTCAGGCATCAAACGGCACAATCCCGGATACATGGGGACATGCTCAAAACCATTGGGTGCCTGCGCCAAGGCCTGAATCTCTTTTCTCGTACAAAAACACGGGTATAGGCATCCCTTTTGCATGAGAATATCTAGAGCATGTTGATAGTATCTATGGCGCTCACTCTGAACATAGGGGGCGTACATTCCCCCACAGTCAGGCCCTTCGTCCCAGCTCAATCCGAGCCACGCCAGATCCTCCAGTATACCTTTCCGGTATTCTTCTTTGGAGCGTGCCGGGTCAATGTCTTCCAGCCGCAAAATGAGCGAGCCTGCCTGTTTGCGGACAGCCAGCCATGCGAGCAAAAACGCCCAGACATTGCCTAAATGAAGAAGGCCAGTTGGGCTTGGAGCCAACCGGCCTATACAACGACTGCTTGTTTGCATAGCAAATACATCTCATTGCCACCCACGGGCAAGCCCCTGGGTTTCCAACGGACAAATTAGGACTTTTTTGAGGTATGGCGCTTTTTCTCGGAGACCTTTTTGACCGACTTTTCGGCAGTTTGCTGCCGCTTTTTCCGATCATTTTTTCCGTCTTTCATCTCTTTTGCTGATTTTTTCAACTCAGCCCGAAGGTCTTTCCGATCTTTCGTCCGTTTTTTGTCCTTTCTGGTATCGATGTCGTCCCGTTTGTCACGATGCAGCTTCTTTGAACGATGATTTTCCGTCACAAGCACATCACGATCCCGTTCCTTGTAGCGATGGGCATGGCGCTTCGCAATGGATTTCCGAATACGCTGGGCTTTTTCGTAGTTTCCCATCCGTTCGCGGCTCGCATTGCGGGAAACACGGCTTTCTTCCCAGGAAGGGGAGGCATCGTTCATCAAGCGCTGCTCGGCTTGAGCAAGAAGGTTTTCCCTGCTGCCCATGTTGACGCGTCTTGCGCCCAAAAACGTGTTGTTAAAATAGGGGTCTGCGAGCGAATTAATTTTAACGTGCGATCCAGTACGGGGACTGTGGATAAATTTGCCATTCCCCACATAGATGCCCGTATGATAGCCGCGTCTGGGATGCCGAAAGGCAACAATGTCGCCAGCTCGCATATCCTCCAGACGACCAATGCGGGTTCCTACCGTCGACTGCTCCCTGGCTGTACGTGGCAAACGAACGCCGGCATTGCCATACGCCCAGCACACAAGCCCAGAACAATCAAAGCCACCAGGTCTTGTGCCACCTAAGACATACGGTGTACCAAGAGCCGATTGGGCAACCTTGAGCAATTGACGACGAGATTTTGGGAGGGTTGGATCACTTGCAGCTCTGGAAATGCTTTCTGCATACTGAGAAGAAGAAATTCTTTTTCGTTTGGCACGGGCACGGCGGGAAGTGGGGGCAATGCGTTCTCCCTGGTATCCTGCCATATCTCCAAGCGCAAGTGTTTCTATCCGAGCGGGAAAGGTGAATTCCTTCAACTCAACAAAAAGATCATCCTGAGCATCTTCATTGACTGATTGTGCTTTGTTTCCGCACCCAAATGAGAGCGTCAAGCCGCACAGCAAAAGGATAGATAGACAAAAACGTTTCAATATATGCATTCCACTCTCTCAGCGTAGCTTCTTTGGCCATTTTCGGCGTGTCAATCACCCCACCCCCTTGTGGGGCGGAGCTTGCAGTTCATCCACGAAGACGTCATGCCGGAGCATGCTCCTTCGCTGTAGTCCCTAGGAACGCATACACACGGTACAGGGAGCCTATGACCGCATCGCCGGGATATTGACAAAGCCCGTTTTTTCTTTCCGCCAGGATACTTCGGCAGAAATGATTCTTTAACCGTACGCTTCCCGAAACAGGGGTTTGCGTCACCAGATACAGAGATTAATCAGGGTTAAGGCAAAACCGCCCCGTAAAGGAGCGCGGCTTCAACAGAATTGCTATTTGTGAAAACGCTGCCTCCTTTTTTCGTAATTAAGGGTGCACGATGGACACATTGATCAACACGAGGCTCGATCCCGCCCCAAAAGAACGGAACGCACAAAAAGGGAGGGAAACTCTAAAAAAGCAGAAACGATGTAGCAAATTGTCAAAGAAATCACAAGTCTTTATCCGATACGCTCTGATTACGTCTTCCAAAACAGGCCATTAAACGATGTCAGTTCCACAGGACGTCCCACAGAAAACCCCGTGCTTGACCCCTGTACAGGCAATGAGCTTGTTTGAGAGCGCTCGAACTCGGTTGGGATCCCCTTTTAACACCAAAACCTCCAAACAGTTATCATGGTCAAGATGGACGTGCATGGATGTGACAATGATATCGAAGTCGTCGTGTTGGATGTTGGTTATTTTCTTCGACAAATCGTTTTTGTGGTGGTCATACACTAAGGTTAGCGTACCTGTTTTGTAGTCAAGGGCATTTTCCCAAGAATCCTTGACCAAGGCCGTACGAATCAGATCTCTGATGGCTTCAGAGCGATTGGTATAGCCTTTTTTTGCGCATAAATCATCAAATGGCTTAAGCAGGTCGTTGTCCACTGAAACGCCGAAACGAACAAGGCCACTCATACCGCACACCCCATGCATCGGCAAAATTCGTCTTGGAATACGTCTCCAATGCAAGTGTAGCAGAAAACGATATACAAGGCTACCGAAAAAAGTCCCGCTCCCCCCACGTTTGCCCCTGCAAGTGCGACAAACGGCCAGGGGCAGCCAAAGAAATTTCTGTACACGGATAGCAGATGCGTATAAGAGAGGGCGAAGCGATTGGAGGCTTGGCATGGGAAGTGATATTTTTGATCTGTTGGTGATTCTTGTCTTGGTTTTCTTTGCGCTGCGAGGCTATTGGAACGGCTTCATCCTCGAATTCACCGGCATTGTGAGTCTGATTCTGGCCTTTGTTGTTGCCAACACAGCCCACCCCCACCTTTCCCCTTCCATGGAATTTATCACCAATCCTACGCTTCGTACCATTCTCACCTATATTCTTCTTTTTGTTGCGACTATCCTGATCTGCTCTCTTCTGAGCCGCTTCCTTTTGCGCATCCGTGATTTTCCCCTGACCCGATGGATCGACACCGTTGCCGGTTTTTGTTTTGGTCTGGCCAAGGGTATCTTGATTTGCACCCTTTTGCTCTACATTATCCAAGCAATTTTTGGCGACACAAGCGTTATCCAAAAATCGCGGACAATCCCCTATCTCTCATCCTTGATTGCGCAAATACAGGCATGGCTGCCTGAGGATCTCGCGGCAAAAATGTCTTTGCTCAAGTAATCTCTTCAACGTTCTACCTGAAAGGATCATCTATGGATTCGGCTGTCACTGAACTTGCCCAGGTCATCAAACGTCTTACTGCTCCTGACGGATGTCCGTGGGACAGGGAACAAAGCCCTGAAAGCCTGGCGGACTATGTTATCGAAGAAAGCCATGAACTGGTAGCAGCCATTCGGGAAGGGAATGCAGAGGCTGTTCAGGAAGAACTCGGGGATGTGGCCTTTCTCCTGCTCTTTCTTGCCGAACTCTACGAAAAAAAAGGCGCCTTTACCTTCGCCGATTGCCTCAACGCCAACCGCGAAAAAATGATCCGCCGCCATCCCCATGTCTTTGGCAATACGACCTTTGAAAATCGCGATGAGCAATTAAAAACCTGGGAACAAATCAAGCGCAATGAACACAAGGACGCCGAAGGCAAACCCCAGGGCATCTTTGACTCCCTGCCCAAAAGCCTCCCCAGTCTGATAAAAAGCTACCGCATCAACTCCAAAGCAGCCCGCGCCGGCTTTACCTTTGCCAGTGACGAGGATGTCGAGCAGCAAGTGGAAGCGGAATGGCTGGAATGGATCGACGCCTGTGCCAATGACGGCCTGGAAGAACAAAAGCACGAATTGGGCGATCTCGTCTTTACCCTGGCTGAACTGGGTCGTCGAAAAGGGATCAAAATCAACGAAGCGCTCGAATACGCCAATATACGCTTTCTCACGCGTTTTGCCCGCATGGAAGCCATGGCCAAAGAAGCAGGCCGTGATTTTACCGAACTCTCCCAAGAAGAAAAGGATGCACTGTGGGAGAAAGCAAAAGCAGAATGCAACTGATTCTCCGAACCCTTCTTCTGTGCGTACTCGCCCTCATCCTCCTGGGGTGTCAGGGCAAGCACGCCCACAAAGGTATTCCCGCAAAAGACATAGCTCTTCCCCGCGCCAATCCTGCCTATATCCAATGGCTCAGACAACAGTCCATGCTCGGCTGGGTCAATGACCTTATTGCCCAGGTCTCTGGCACCGAACGTATCTGGCAAAACAGCGGAACCGAACAACGGTATCCGCTTCTTTTGCGCCATGCTCCGACCTGGCTTATGATCGACCCGAGCATTGCCCCAACACAAACGCCCCTTTTTTCCTCTCTTGCGCAACCAAGCCTGCTGCAAACGCTGAAAAACTGGGGAATTCAGGGGATTTTTATCAGCCCAGCCTGGGAGACTGCCCAGATATGGGCTGAACCTGGCATGCCAACACACAAGGATGCGGTGACAGGCTTTTCCTTCGCCAAACAGCTTGGGGACGAAACAAGCTACGCGCATTTTTTCAAAAACGCGCAAGCCTTTGATCTTCAAATCGGCGGAAGCCTTCCCCCCGCCCATACAGGCATAGGCCCTGATTTTATGCTCCAAACCCAAGGCCTGCCCGACTACGCAGGCCTCTATGCCTGCGTCCTTGTCCCGCAATCGCTATGGAAGGATCTTCCCCCAAATACGCAAGGAGAACCCCAGCCCCTTGATGCCAAAACCAAGGAGTTGCTTATAACATCTGGCGTTATCCCCCAATACCTGCACAAAAACAGCCTCCCCTTTGCCAATCCCTCTGGTTGGGCTCTTACCGGGGCAATCCAAGGCGCTGACGGCAATCTCCGTCGTTTTGTCTATTGCTTTGATACCCATCCATCACGACCAGTGCTTTTTTGGCAGGATCCCTCTGGTCTCGCCAAACGCCTCTATGCCGCAGCAACGATCCGCCTCACAGGTCTTTTACGCCAAACCCTTGCCGCTCTTCCCATCAAAGCCCTCATGGGACTGGATGCGCTTCGCCAAGGTGAACATCCCAGTGCATCGACCAGTCATCTCGAACCAGGCCTCTCAGCCCTTGGGGAACTCAGCCAAACCATCCATCGCTACGGCGGCTGGAGCCTGACAACAGAAGACTATCCCCTCTCTGTTCTGCCCGTGCTCCTTGAAAAGACAGACTTTGCCTGTGAATACCAAATGGCAACCGCTCTCGACCAAGCGATTGCCACCGAAGACACAACAGCGCTCCAAGCCCTTTTGCGCCAGATTGCCTCGCTGCCCAACAAGCGTCTTGTCCATACCCTGCCGACAACAAACGAAGCCCAAGCCCTTTCCTTGGCAATTCAAGCATCCTTGCCTGGCCTGCTCTTTCTCCAAAACGAGCGTCTTCCCCTTTTTGCTACCAAGACAGACCAAAACCTGCTTGCTCTTCTTCAGGCACGGAAGGAATACAATCTTGCCGAAGGCACGCTTCTCCCCCCGCCCCCATCGCCCAAATCCTGCCTTCTTCTTCTGAACCAATTGCCCAATGCCACCCTCTGGCTCGTTGCCGCCAACTTCTCCAAAAAACAGCAAGATCTCTCTCTTCCCCCATTGCCAAGAGGGGGAACGCTTCTTGAATATAGATCTCTAAATGGGGGGAAAGAGATGACAAAACTTCCTAGTCAACGTATACTCTCCCTCAATCCAAGGGCGGTTCGCCATATTCTTATCAAATAGTGGATATCGAAACGATGTCCTTGCACAATGTTTTGTGTTTTGCTTTGGCACCCTCTTTTTGTCCCATGTCCCGAAAAAAATCTGCCTCATTGTGTATACGCTTTTTGCGCAACGTCTCCACTAGCGAAGAGGATTCCTAGCTATGGCTGAAAAATCACAAAAAAAAGGCTTTTGGTCGTTTCTTTTTCGCCCCAAAACCGAAGAACAAAGCCCCCAAACGCCCCGAGACATAGAGCAGGATGCCCAACAAACCGCATCCTCTTCACTGGTTGAGGAAGTCCCTGCAACCGACGCATCTTCTTTGGCTGACACAAACAAGAATCCCAATGCATCGCCAATGGACGCGGAGGAAACACAACCTGCCACTCCCATCAAGCCTTTGGAGGATACCCCCAAAGACCAAGAGGCTCTTGCCAAAAGCGTTCCCCCTCTTGAAGACGAGAGCGTACCAGAACAAAGCATAGCCCAAGAGACTCTTGCCAAAAGTGTTTCTCCTCTTGAAGACGAGAGCGTACCTGAACAAAGCATAGCCCAAGAGGCTCTTGCCAAAAGCGTTCCCCCTCTTGAAAACGAGAGCGTATCAGAACAAAACACACCCCAAGAGGCTCTTGCCAAAAGTGTTCCCCCTCTTGAAGAGGAGAGCGTATCAGAACAAAGCATAACCCAAGAGCCCATCGGTATCCAAAAGCCGACAGAGCAAGAGGCTCTTGCCAAAAATATCTCCCAAGAGGCTGCCCCTCTTGCTGCAACAGCCAACGAAAATCAGACTGTATCCAAGCGTCTTCGCATTAAAGGATCCACTTCTCGCAAAAAGCCGCTCTTGCATCCTGGAAAAAAAGACAAAAGCAGAGAAGACAACAATACGGAGCAAATTTCTCCCCAAGAGTTTGTTGAACCAGAAGAGACCCCTTCGGAACACAAGATCGTGTGGGAAAAGCTCGGACAAGCGGATGAGCCTGACACCCAAAAGAAAGGCTTTTTCTCCGGCATCTTTTCGAAAAAAAAGCAGCCTCAACACGAAGAACAAACGCTTGCCCCCATTCCCGAGGAAGACGATTTCTCTCTCCCAACGCCTCCGAAAGCCTCTGATGCGTTTGCCACCCCGCAGGAAGAACCAAGACAAGAAGCCGTATTTAAATCAACGGAAACCCCACCAATTTCCCAAACGCCAGAGTTTTCTGAAAAACCCAGGGGAAAATCCCGTTTTTCCTTCCGCAAGCAAACCGTCCAGACTGAGGAAACAGACAACGCTCTCCCTCAAGTCCATTTCCTTGAAAAAATGGGCATTCAGGGACTCTTTGTTGCTCTGCTCTTTCTCTGTCTTGCGGCGCTTCCTGACATTCTGAACGCCATCCAGGGCATAGCGCTTTTCTGTCCTGCTGAAGTCACCCATATTACGACCTATTTATCGGCACAGAGCACTGGTGCATGGGTTGCACCTATTCATACCCTGCCTGCCCAATGGCCAGGTCTCACATGGCTGACCGGCCTTCTTGCGCTTGTGGTGCCCTCTGAAGCCCTGCTCTTAGCCGTAACAAGCCTTTGCTGTTCAGCGCTGGCTGTGATTGCTCTGTGGATGTTGTGCCGCAGCGCCGGCTATGGATCTTCGGGAGCAACGGCGGCGGCCTTTGTGCTTTTGTGCACCCCCCTCTTTGCCCCCGTGGTGCATTTTTATGGTCCAGCAGCGTTAGCGGCAGCCTTTGTGCTGTTTGCGCTTGTCTTTTTGGGACGAGGCTGGATGGGGGAAGGATCATGGATTTCTCTGCCCTTGGGCTTTATTGCAACAGCCCTTGCTGGTCTCACCGGTGGCCTCTTCCACCTTCTTCTCCCCCTTCTTTCCAGTATTGTCTTTCTGCTTTGGTGCCTGCGCTACCGTCGAGCCCAACGCTCTGATGCCATCTTTGGCTTTTTCTGTTTTCTGGCTCTTCTTGTTGCCTGGCTGGGTTTTATCTATGTCGGTGCCAAAAGCGATGTCTACATCAAAAGCCTCGCCCAATCTTCCTGGCAGAAACCATGGCCGCTCACCCAATGGTGGCTCCCTCTGCTTCTGGTTGTGGGTGGAAGTCTTCCCTGGTTGCTCGCGCTGATCTTCCCATCCTGGTTCAAAGTTCTGGCTCACGCATGGAAAGATCTCAAAGCCTCTCGCAACGAGCACGCTATTGCCTCCTTTATCTGGTTTAGCTTTGTTCTTGGCGCGCTCTTGATTCTGTGCATGCCCAAGGCAATGGTACCGAGCTGTTCAATCTGCCTGCTCTGTCTCTTATCCGCCTTGCTCGGCAAAAGCATTGTTCGCCTTTCCAAAGCCGGTGCCAGACTCTTTATATTCACATTGATGCTTCTCTGCTTTGGCCTAGGCCTTCTTTTGATCGCCATCTTTGTGCCTGCCGTCCAAGCCCAAATGGCTCTCTATCTTCCATGGATGCCTCCCAAAGAAATTCTGGCCATGCTCCCCAAGCTCTATGCAGTCCCGGCTCTGGGTGCCCTTCTTCTTGTAACCGGCATCGTTTTCAAGAAATTCCTGAAGAGCGGAGATACCGGACGCCTCTTGCTCACGAGTCTGCTTGTCGCAACCATTTTCTCCGTCGTGAGCGCCTATGGCATTCTCCCTGCCCTTGCCAAGCAGCCCTTTGCAAGGCTTCAAACCCTGGCACAGATCAAAAATCCCCCAAAACCCGCGCCCAAGGCTCCTGAAAAGGCTGCCCAACCGGCAAGCGTAGCCCCTGCAAAGGCACCCGAAAAAGCCGCTCAACCGGCAAGCGAAGCTCCTGCGAAGCCTGCTGAGAAGGCTGCTCCCGCTCCCGCTAAGGCTCCTGAAAAAGCCGCTCAACCAGCGAGCGAAGCTCCTGCGAAGGCACCCGAAAAGGCCGCTCAACCGGCAAGCGAAACGCCTGCGAAGGCTCCTGAGAAAGCTGCTCCCGCTCCCGCTAAGGCTCCTGAGAAAGCCGCTCAACCGGCAAGCGAAGCCCCTGCGAAGCCTGCTGAAAAAGCTGCTCCCGCTAAGGCACCCGAAAAAGCCGCTCAGCCTGCAAGCGAAGCCCCTGCGAAGCCTGCTGAAAAAGCTGCTCCCGCTAAGGCGCCTGAGAAAGCCGCTCAACCTGCAAGCGAAGCCCCTGCTAAGGCTCCTGAGAAAGCTGCTCCTGCTAAGGCTCCTGAAAAGGCCGCTCAGCCTGCAAGCGAAGCCCCTGCTAAGCCTGCTCCTGCTAAGGCTCCTGAAAAGGCCGCTCAACCTGCAAGCGAAGCCCCTGCTAAGCCTGCTCCTGCTAAGGCTCCCGAAAAGGCCGCTCAACCGGCAAGCGAAGCTCCTGCGAAGCCTGCTCCCAAGGCACCTGAAAAGGCTGTTGAGGCAGCGAAAAAGGCAAGTCAACAAAAGCCGGCAGACGATGTGCCTTCGGAGGTTCGAGGTTGGTAGCAAGTCTTTTTGTTTATGCGCTGCAGAGCGTTTAAGAATCAGCGATTATTTTTCCCATAAAAAAACAGAAAATCCTTTATCATTGAACGATAAAGGATTTTCTGTTTTTGATAGAAGAGCTATATATCTTCTTTTTTGAGATACTTGGTATTTTCCTGATACCACTGCTGAAAGGCCGTACGTGCGCGTACTGTATAGGCCGCTTTTCGATCACTTTTTCGTGTTCGCTCTTCAAGCGGTGGCATAAGCCCAAAATTGATATTGGACGGCTGAAAAGGGGAATCCTTTCTTTCCAAATGCCCAAGCAAGGCACCAAGCGCTGTTTGGGTAGGCGGTTTCGGCAAGGTGCCTCCGCCAAGGAGCGCACGCAAAGAATAGCCGAGCCACAAGCCACAGGCAGCTGATTCCACATAGCCCTCAACGCCGGTTATTTGGCCGGCCAAAAAGATATGGGGATTGGCTTTCAGGGATAAATCAGGATCTAAGACCGTGGGAGCATGGACAAAGGTGTTTCTGTGCATGCTGCCCAAGCGGGCGAATTCAGCCTGTTCCATCCCCGGAACCAAACGGAAGACGCGTTCCTGCTCAGCATGGAGCATGCGTGTCTGGCAGCCAACCAAGTTACAGGTTTCCCCGCTGCACGTCTCTGCCCGAAGCTGCAAAACCGCGTACGGCCTTTTTCCTGTTCGGGGATCGATAAAGCCCACAGGTTTTAAGGGACCAAAGGTGAGAGTCGAGGCTCCCCGCTCGGCCAAGGCCTCAATGGGCATACAGCCTTCAAAATGCTTGAGCTGCTCAAAATCTTTTGAGGGAACAGTTTTTGCCGTGCTGAGGGCATTGTAGAAGCGCTCATACTCTTCTTGATTCATTGGGCAATTCAGATAATCCCCTTTGCCCTTGCTGCAATCAAAGTCTGCTTCCCTGCATTCATAGCGGGAAGCACGAAAGACAACAGTGTGGTCGAGAGAATGCGTCCACACAATGGGGGCAATGGCATCATAAAAATAGCACGATTCCTCACCGATTGTTTGGGCGAGCGAGGAAGCAAGATCATCATGGGTCAAAGGCCCTGTTGCAAGAACAACCGCCGCAATGTCCTCCTCCCAAAGACAGGGATCCTCCAGGGAACGGATACAGCGCTCGACGCGGTGAATATGGGGGGAAGCTGCAATTTCTTCTGTCAGAATGCGAGAAAAATGGCTTCGATCGACTGCCAAGGCTTTGTCTGCCGGCACGCGAGCCAAAAGGGCAGCGGCCATGCAATGGCTGTGAAGATCGAGCATCTCCTGCTTTAAGAGTCCAACCCCACTGGTCAGTTCAAAAGAACGCAAGGAATTGGAACACACCAACTCCGCCAACAGCGGACTGACATGCGCCGCTGAATGGACTGCAGGCTTTTGCTCAAAAAGCCGCACGGCTATGCCCGCATCAGCCAAGGTGAGGGCGCATTCACAGCCCGCAAGCCCTCCGCCCACAATGGCAATGGTTTTTCCCACACAACCTCCCTACCAAATAAGCCCTTTTGCATACGCGAGATATGTCTGTTGGATACTCGCATCCTCCATCTCCTTTGCCCATAAACAATAGAGCAAACGGAGAGAGTGTTCCCTGATCCATGGAGCCTGAGCAATGCGCTCGGCTATGATCTGATCGCGTGCATCCCAAAGGCTCGCAATATGCTCGGTAAAGGCCTTTGCTCGATGGGAGGCTCTGTGCTTTTGGTCAATGATGGCCAAGGCATTATTTTGGATCTGCCTGCGCAACATTTCATCGTGCAAGAGCCGCAGAATCGCGGACTTGGCATTGGCCGGGCTCTGTGCATCGTAGAGCACATAATGGAATGCATCCGTAAACAAACTATCCTGATGCTGGGCAATTCTGGGCGTCACCAAGGCAGCACCCAGCCCCATAGCTTCAAACACTCTGAAATTGAGATCGCCAAACTCACAAAAATTGAGCACAACCTTTGCCTTGGGATAGAGCTCGACAAAGGGGCCTGTGGTCACATACAGATTCGGCAGTATGCGACCAAGCTCTGCCAAAAACTGTGCCCGCTTCGGCGTATTGGCACTGACTGTTCCCACAAACAAACAGTCCCAAACAGGATCACACGCCCCCTTCGGTCTGTAGGCATCTTGCGCATAGGGCGGTGACCAGAGAATACGCTCCTTGGGAAGCCGTTCGCTGACAAAGGAGGAACAATGGTCAAAGAGCGAGACCAAACAACAGTCAAAAGCCTGGGCATAGAGGGGAAACCACGAATGCACATGGGAGTCCACCACATAGAGGGCTGTTAGACAGGGAAAGTGTTCAACCCCAAGGACAAAGGGCGGCATGCTTTTATCCGCAACAACCACAACATCGGGCTCAAAGCCCGCCAAACGGACAAGATCAGCATAGGTAAAGAGCTGAAAATCGACAAAGGTGTGCACATACACCTTCTCCCAGCCCATCTGAGAAAGCTTATTGGAAAAAAAAGGATTGCCGATCCAAATACAGGATTTCACGACCTCTGTTCCTCAAAAACCCGTTTGCACACCTCCAAACAGGCTGTCAGTTTTGGGTACTCGCGCTCAAAAAAGGCCGTGTTGTGAACCTGTAATTGCTTGGCTTGATGGGCAAGCACGACATCGCCAAGCGTACGGGCTTGTTTTTGGGTATGGTAGAGCGATGCCAGACGGCTGTCGGGATTGGTTTGAAAACCTTGAAGCGCAGGAATGAGCGAAGAGAGACTCAACGGATCATGGCGACAGGCAAAAAGCGCAAAAGGAATCAAGACCTTGGGCGTTGAGCAAAAACGGCACAGACGCGTATAACAGGCAAAGGCATCCTTGAGATTGCCCTGGCTTTCCCACTGTTGCGCCAGTGCCAAGGCGCCTTCAAACCAAAAGGGCTCTTCGGCCACAGCTTCCTGCAAACGATCTTCGGCGTAGTGCTTGGGATGGTTCTTTTTTGGCACAAGCGGTTCAAGGATCATATGCTTGCCCTCAAACCAGGGAGAAAGGCACACTTCATACCCATCCTCACGCCACAGACGGGGTTTGTCGCATCGAATATGGCGGCACAGATTCGAACAAAGCTGGCTGTTAGCACGATCACAGTCCGATCGTCCCTCACTTTGTTTGGCAAGATGGATAATGCGCGAGGTCGGCACAACAGCTTGGACAAAGTGCTCCCCAAGCAGTCTGTCACAAAATTCAATATCCTCAAAGCCATTGACAAAGCGCTCATCGAGCCCACCCAAGGCGAGAAAGCGCGAACGGGGTATATAGAAAGCCGCTCCCGTAATAGCTTGGAAGGTGCGTTCCTTGCCAACAACAGCGTGGCTTGCGGGAAACCATTCGTAGAGATGCGCAACCTGTCTGTCGAGCGAAAAAGTAATACCCAGATGCTGCACAGAGCTGTCAGGATAGAGCAGCAAAGGCCCTATGGCGCCCAGGGAAGGATTAGCGGCAAAGGCTTTTTCAAGGGGCGGCAGCCAATTGTCCAAAAGAATCGTATCGTTGTTGAGCCAAAAGACAAAATCGTGGGTGGCCTTTGCAACACCTCTGTTGATCGCCCCGGCAAAATTGCAATTTTTAGCCATGCGCTCATACTGGTGGTTTCCGGGAAAAAGCGCCGCTAAAAAGGGAGGACAGGCCTTGGGCGTTGCATCCGTCGACGCATTGTCAATCACAATAACTTCATAGCTACCTTGCGGCGTTGTCTTTGCCAAGGAGGTGAGACATTGCTTGGTAAGGTGCCAGTTATTGTATACAGGAATAATCACAGAGAGCATAGAAAGCCTTTGCCTTGAAGCACCCTTTTGGTGTAATGGCTTGAACAATCCCCACTGACAAGCAAAAAAAACCGTATCAAACAAAACGTATCGTGGAGGCTACAGAAAACGCGATGGAAACACGCTTTACAGACATCAAAGCCAAGGAAGAACACCTTCTCTGCCGTTCCTACGCCAGATACCCTCTTGCCCTGGTTCGTGGAAAAATGTCCCATGTCTGGGATCAGGACGGCAAAGAATATGTCGACCTTCTGGCGGGCATCGCTGTGTGTGCTTTGGGTCATTGCAACGACGAAGTGACCCAAACCCTTATTGAGCAGGCACACAAGCTTTGGCATGTCAGCAATCTCTTCTACCAAGAAGAACAGTTGGATCTCGCCCAACGCCTTCTCCGTACAAGCCATCACGACCGCGTCTTCTTCTGCAATTCAGGAGCAGAAGCCAATGAGGCGCAAATCAAACTCGCCAGACGCTATATGCGCACCATACAAAAGCGTGATGCCTATGAAATCATCACCCTCACAGGCTGTTTTCACGGCAGAACCTTGGGAACCCTCGCTGCAACGAACAGAGAAAACTTGATCGATGGTTTTACACCGCTTCCCGAAGGCTTTGCCATGGTTGCTGCCAACAACATCAACGCCCTCGAAGCCCGCATCACATCCAAAACCGCAGCTGTTCTGCTTGAAGTGATACAGGGCGAAGGGGGGATCATTCCGCTTGATCCAAACTATCTCAAAAATGTCCAAGAGCTCTGCCGTGCCAAGCATATTCTCTTTCTCTGCGACGAAGTGCAGGCTGGCTTGTGCCGCTCAGGGGCGTTTTGGGCATTCCAAAACCACGATCTCAAACCCGACATCATAAGCTGTGCCAAAGGCCTTGCCAACGGCCTTCCCATGGGAGCCATCCTCGCAACCGAAGAGGTCTCCCAGGGCTTTGTCGCCGGCAGCCACGCCACAACCTTTGGGGGCGGCGCTTTGACCGCCAAAGTCGCGGAAAAGGTTATTGAAATCATGGAACGCGACGAGCTTGCCAAACGAGCAGGCAGGGTAGGCCTACGTCTTTTGACCCATCTCACGTCGTTGCAACAACGCTATCCAGAGCGTATCACCGCCATTCGTGGCCAAGGCCTCATGGTCGGCATCGATGTCACAGACTGCCCCACAGTCTGGAAAAAGCTTTTGCATGCAGGCTTTATCACCGGGCTCACCCACAACCAAACCCTGCGTCTTTTGCCGGCCTTACCTATCGACGAAGACGATCTTCTGGCCTTTGTCAAAGCGCTTGAGACGATTCTCGCAGCGTAGATGCTTCGGCAAACGGGAATCCTTCAGGATCCCGTTTGCCAAACGATGCTGCCATCGTGTTTGCATACGCTTTGGCTATCCACGGTGGAAGATACGTACACGATGCACCAGGCAGGCTTATATGAGCCTGATGCAAATAAAAGGCACCATTTGGTTCCCCCACAAAACGCGATTGAGCACCATACAACGTATCCCCTGCCAAGGGATGCCCGCTCATACCTGCGTGCGCCCGTATTTGATGCCTGGCTCCGCAACAAATCGTACACACACAAAGAGTGAGAGAAAGAGGCTCACGCAATTGTGGCACCAAAAGCCAGGAGGGATAGGGTTCTGCGATATACGCATACGGAACAATGTGGGTCCAGCGATTGTGTGGCGCAAGAGCAGAGGAAACCCCGGTCTTCGATCGATCAGAAACCAAAAGCTCCTCTCGCAGACACAGAGGCTTCTCCACGCGCCCTTCAAGCAGCGCGCAATAGGTTTTTCCCACCAGCCCCCTCTTTTCATCGCGACGAAACGCCTGATAGGAGGTTCTGTCTTCGACGCAGCAGACAATGCCCGATGTTTGGTAATCGAGCCGCTGCGCCAAAATGGGGGGCGTATCACCAAAAAGCGTCTTGGCACTCGCCCACAAGGAAGGCTCAACAGAGCCAGTGAGATCAACGGTGTGGAGAAAACGGGGTTTTGCGAGAAAAATATAGGGGCTCTGTCGATGAAGAACCGAGACGTCAACCGCAGCGCCCTCTTCCAACGAGATACACACTGAATCGCCACGCCGCACTTTTTGAGCGCTTTTGCCCGGTACGCCATTGACCAAGACCATGCCCCGCTCAATCAGACGCCGAACACCGCGAAGCCCAAAGGAAGACTGGGTGTGCACGGCTTTGTCAAGACGCATCCCATCAAGAGACTCATCGATCGACAAACGCGTCGTTGCCATGACTGACACTCCAATGAAGCAGGCATCGGGACAGAACTCGCAGCGTTTTTTGGGGATCATGGTGTGCGGGATTCCGGCACAATGAGGTGTCAACAACAAGGATCCCCAAACGCGCCAGCGCATGCTTGGTCTCGGCATCGAGCCTGCCCTGATAGTCTCCTCCCTTGCTATCGATGCACACATAATTGAGCAGATCCGAAGGAGTCGCATGCGGGGCATCTTCGCCCATCACAGCCAAAAGACGCTCGCATTGATCTACAATCGAACATCCTCTCAATTCCGGATCAAAGCCCACATTGGGAATAAAAATTTTCGGACAATGGCGTTTTGCCAAGGTTCTGGCAACGCCCTTGACCAAAAGATTCACCAAAACGCTGCTGTAAAAACTCCCCATGGGATAAATAATGGCATCACACTGCTTCAGCGCCTCCACGGCACGGGCTCGAAGCGGCGGATGGCAGATCTCTGGCTCTTTTTGATAGCCTGGCTCGTGCACGGTTAAAAAAATCGACCGTATTTCCTGGCGTATGCCTTTAAAGGCATGCTGGCCAAGCACAAGCGTGCCATCGGCAAGCCGACAGCCCAAATGGAGGGACTCCTGCACAATGGGGATAATGGTGCCCCGCACGCCTAAAAATTGGTGAAAAAAGGCGAGGGTCGCATCAAAATCCCGCCCGTTTTGCAAAAAGGCTTGCGTTAAGACGATATTGCCGAGACTCGCGCCACGCAAATCAAAATGACGGGGCATGGTGGCAAGAAAGGAAGAAAGGAGGGAGGTGAGAAGCGCAACCGCTTTTGGATCGGTTGTATGCCAAAAGGGGTCGGTTGGAAGGGAAAGAGCGTGCAGGGTTTGACGGATGTCTTCGCTTGCCTCGTTTGGCATGCGCATCTGAAAAAACATCCGAAGAGGGGCTGGGAGATGGGGATCAGCAAGGGCGAGCAAACGATTGCGCACATCGCCCATCGCAGGGATGGCAAAACAGCGTCGCAATTCGGCCGTGCTCCCGCCAGAATCAAAGGTTGTCACAATATGGAGGGAAGAGGGATTGGTTTGGGCAAGCTCATGGCTCAACGCTCGAAGAGCCGTTCCTCCGGTAAAAAAAAGCCATTGCGGCCAAGGAGTCCTATCCAACCCGCGATCCTTTCAGGGCTAGCCTGCCTGTATATGACATTCAGTGGAGGCATTTTTGATGGTCACAAAGCCTAAATCCTTCATCTTAAAAAAGATCAGCCGTCCAACCCAGGCATCGGTTGCCGCGTAAATAATCTGCCTTTGGCTTAAATCGGTCAAACTCCAATTGGAACACTGCGAGCCTTTTGAGATACGCCAACCAAAAAAGGCGGCGGAAAGCGATCGAAGACCTTGGGAGGAGAGTTTATTGATCTTGGCAATGGTGCCAAGATCAACAAGGCCTGCTGGCACAAAGGGCGAAAGCTTGGTCAGGGTCTGCATATCAAAACGTATGCCCACACCCACCTTTAAGATATTGGCGTCCGCCAAGACATCGGAAATATAGGGACCAAAGGATAGCCAAGAGAGCTGCACAAGATAGACCGCATTGCCTGTTGCCAATTGCACAAGAGAAGGCGCATTGACCTTGCCTTTGCGGAAAGTCGGTCGTGTTTCTGTATCAAAACCAAGAACGCGAGACGTACGCAAATCAGGAAGCGCGCGATCCCAATCATCCAGATCCCGAATCATATAGACCGGACCTGTATAATGAAAGAGAGGAAGCGCGTTGATTTCCTCTGCCGTTAAACGACGGCGTACGATATCGAGTTTCTTTTGTTCAAGCATACTTATTTGCCAATACAAAAACGACCAAAAAGAGCATTCAACACATCTGTCGAAGACGAAAAACCAATAACCTCTCCGAGTATGGCAGCACAAAGCTCAAGCCGAACAGCACACAAATCATAGGGAATACCGGCACAAACATCTTCTTGCAAAAGAGCGAGCTCGTGATGGGCTCGATGCAAAACACTGGCTTGTCGCTCATTGACCCCGACAAATTCTTGCCCAAGAAACGTGGTGTCTGCGCCCAAAAGCGTTGTCCGTATCAAACGGCCAAGCCTCTCAAGGCCTTCGCCTGTTTCTGTGCTGATACTCACGGCCGCGCCATGCCACCATGCCGGGGGAAAATGGTGGGGGGCAACAAGATCCGCCTTGTTCCACACGACAATTGTCGGAATAGAGGCAAAGCGGGCAAAAAGATCCGCGTAGAACGGATCGGGACATATTGCGCATTCCAGCTGCTCACGCGTCCAG
Source organism: Desulfovibrio sp. (assembly GCA_017450275.1). Taxonomy (GTDB): domain Bacteria; phylum Desulfobacterota; class Desulfovibrionia; order Desulfovibrionales; family Desulfovibrionaceae; genus Desulfovibrio. Next base: position 57,499 of record JAFSVD010000039.1, read on the forward strand.
ACCGATCCATCCAAAAGCACAAGATGGAGATCCGCTGTGGCTGCCTGCGAAAGAGCCCGCTCAATGCCCAGCTGCTCAAGCGGATCGTTGGTTTCCCTGAGTCCTGCGGTATCGAGGAGAACCAAGGGGAGACCAGCAACAAGACACGGTTCTTCTAAAAAGTCTCTGGTTGTTCCGGCAATCGAAGAAACCAGGGCTCGGTCACGCCCAAGCAAGGCATTGAGCAAACTCGACTTTCCGGCATTGACCCGACCAAGGAGAAAAACACGCGCTCCTGCCTGAAAGTAGCGGCTGCGCTCCTTGCCTTCGAGCAAGGTGGAAAGACGGCTTTGTATCGCAGCCAATTGCTTGGCAAACTGCGTCCGATCCAGGCACTCATACTCCTCATCGGGAAAATCGACCGCAAGGACAATGTGGGTTCGGAGCGTATCGAGAGAGGCTCGAAGATCGGCAATCTGGCGAGAGAGAAGGCCATCCAGACGATGGACAGTGTCGTTGAGTGCTTCAATCGATTGCGCCTGCACAATCTCACACACCGCTTCCGCCTGGGTGAGATCCATTCTCCCGTGCAAAAAGGCGCGTTTGGAAAATTCACCGGCACCAGCAGGTCGGGCTCCTAAGGCAAAGAGCCTCGCCAAAATGGTTGAGAGGATGAGGGGGTTTCCGTGGCACTGAATTTCGGCCATGTCCTCGCCGGTATAGGTTTTTGGAGCGGGCATGGAAACAGCAAGCACATCGTCAATGGCTGCGCCCTTGTCATCGAGAAAGCGCCCCCTATGTAAAACCCAGGGTTTAAAGCCAGTCCACTGCGCCGAACAAGGGGCAAAGACCTGGTCGAGCAAGGTTTTGGCTGCAGGTCCTGAAATACGCACAATGCCAATAGCCCCACGTCCCGCCGGCGTAGCCTGGGCTGCTATGGTATCCACACTCTTGTTCATCTAAAAAGGCGAATTCTGCGGAAGCCCATTCCGAGGACTTTTGCACACAATAACAATACGCTTCATCGAGCCTTCCCCAACACTGCGCGTCTGTATATCGTGGGCGTTTTGGAGGCTCAGATAGATGATACGGCGATGATAACTTGAAAGGGGTCTTGTTGAAAAGGGTCTGCCGGTCTGCCTGGCGCGTTCAGCGAGAGAGAGGGCAATTTCTTGGAGTTTTTCTTCCTGACGCTGCCGGTATTCGCCCGCATCAAGCTGAAGTCTCACAGCGGTTCCCAATTTATGCGTTAAAATACGGGATGTCAGATATTGGATGGCTATGAGGGTCTGGCCTTCGCGCCCGATCAAAAGCCCGGATTGATCCCCGCTGTCGATGTGAACCCGCACACTGTTTTTGTAAAATTCAAACTGCAGTGGAACGGTTTTGTCGAGAATGGGTTCAATCATATTGTTTAAAATTTTCGTCAGCATCTCCTTAAATTCAGGAGAGGTGATCTGCTCGCGGGAAATCAAGGGCAAACCTTCGGGGATATCCTCTGGCACATCGTCGAAATCACAGGGGACATCGAGATTGTCAAAAAAATCCTCGTGCGGCGCCGTTGGCTTGGGAGGCTCCTTGGGAAAAGGCGGCTGCTTGGGCTGGGGTTTGGGGCTTGGCATCCATTGCCCCTGCTCAGGAGCAGGCATCGGACGCGCAGGACTCGGAAAAGGTTGACTTGCGCGAACCCCCTCATCCGGCATAGGCGGATGTTGCTTGGGAAAAGGCATGGCAACCGGGCGCCGTTGCTGGCGGGATGAAACGTCCTGGGGCGCATTTTGTCGTCTCTGGGGATAGCGTTTGGGACGATCCATTTTTTGCGCTATGCGACGGTCGGAATTTTTTTTGTAGGCAGGATAGAGATCCTCTTCAAAGGATTGAAACCAGGCATCGTCCATCAATTGCTGGGATTCATCCATGGTCATGGGTTTATAGGTGGTTGCGCTATCCTGCTCAAAGGGAGCCACAAAGTCTTGAGGGGCACTGGCATGCGGTCTTTGCACCCCATGCAGGCATCTGGCACGGATAGAGGCATTGCGTGTGCCAACAATGCCAAAAATCCCTGATTTGGCATCTTTGAGAACTTCTATCTCCAATTGATTGCGTTGAACATGAAAATACGCACAGGCCTCTTCAATAGCACTTTCAACGTCTTTTCCTTGAAATTCCTTAAAAGCTTCCATAAAAACCCCAGTGAACAACAAAAATACGTCCGCACCTTCGCGCTCTTTCCCGCACGCACTAGGCTTTCTTTGCGTGGATCATCCGCCATTGTTGGAAAATGGAGAGGATATTGTTGACCAACCAGTAAATAACCAAGCCTGAGGGAAAGCCCAAGAACAAAAAGGTGAAGACGATGGGCAGAAACATCATAATCTTTCGCTGCGTGGGATCCGCTGGAGGCGGGCTCATCCTCTGTTGGATAAACATGGTCAAACCCATGAGAAGAGGCGTAATATAGAGCGGATCCTTGGAGGATAAATCCGCCAACCACAGGATATCTGTTCCCGGGAGCGTGGAAATAAAAGGAGCATGCCGCAATTCAATAAAGGTCAAGAGAGCCTGATAGAGGCCAAAGAAAACTGGCAGCTGCACAAGGATTGGGACACAGCCACTGGCGGGATTGACCCCAAAGGTTTTGTACAAGCCCATGACCTCTTTGTTCATCTGCTCCCGATCGTCGCCGTATTTCTTCTTGATCATCTCTAAACGCGGCTGCAATTTCTTCATCTTTTCCATTGAGGCGTAGCTTTTGGCGGTCAAAGGCCAGAAAATGGCCTTGATCACAAAGGTCAACATGATGATCGCAATGCCCCAATTATGGACGAGGTCGTAGAAATTCTGCAAAATCCACAGAAGCCCTTTGGCAATCAAACTGAAGAAGCCCAAATCAACACTCTTTGCCAATTCTTCCGAAACAGGCATCAGCATTTTTCTGTCTTTGGGCCCAAGCCAATACCGGGCATTCAGCGTTTTCGTGCCCTTTGGAGGTAAAACCATGTCGGGCAATTCCAGCGCAGCTCTAAACACCGTATTCTGCACACGGCCTTTCACAACACAGTCTTTGGGATCCCCCGGCAAAACCGCTGCTAAAAAATAATTGCTCATCGCCCCAGCCCACAGCATGGTGCCTGCTTCCATCCGGCCTTTCTGGGTCAGGGTGTCGACAGAAGATTCCTCATCCAAACTCCCGTTCGAATCCCAGGCAATACGCATGGTATCATACCGGTCTCCGCCGGCATTCCTCGAATCCGCAGCCACTGTATAGGCTAAACGCAGGCTTTTCGTGGCGTCCGTTGGATTTTCAACAGTCAATTCTTCGTTGATAAGATAGTTTTCGGCAGTAAAGGTTAAAACACGTCTCACGGTCAGGCCATCGATTGTTCCAAGCAAGGTGAGGCTGCCCTGTTCTCTGTCTGCCAGTACAAGGCCTTTTTCGTCGCCAGGGAGTACTGCCCAAGAGCCTGTACTCCAGGAGGGCTGGCTGTTGATAACAAGGCCGAGCGGAGCCACGGCTGCTGCCCTGTCGCTCACAATATTGACAAGATCGGCGTTGGGCTCAAGGCTTGTCCGATAGTTCTTCAGGGCAAAAGATCTGAGCGAGCCCCCTCCGGAATAGAGCACCGCTTCATAGAGCGGTGTTGTCACCAAGAGATCCTGGCCTTTTGAGGGGGTGAATGTGGGAATAACGGCCGCTTTTTCCGCTTCCGCCTTCAGCCGCTCCTCTTCCTGTGCCTGTTGTTTGAGCAACTCTTCCTGCTTCGCCACGACCTCAGGATCTGGGGTTGGAAGCCAGCCCATATATTGGGCGAGGGAACTCCACCCAAAGACAACAACCAAACACAGAACAATGGCAAGAATAAGATTTTTGGAACTGGTATCATTCATACAATGCGCTCACTTATGCTGGGAGGGCCGTGTATTGCGCACGGGAGGTACCGGATCATAGCCTGACCCACCCCAAGGATGACAGCGCAACAAACGTCGAATGGCCAACCATCCGCCCCGAAGAAGGCCGTGGCGGAGAAGAGCTTCTGCCGCATACGCAGAACACGTCGGATAAAAACGACAGGCCGGTGGCAGAAGGGGAGAAATACAGTATTTATAGAAGCGAATCGGAAGAACAGCGATCGTGCGAAGGAGTGTTGTTCGCATAAAGCCCCACAACAAGCATCATTTCATGCGCTCAAACAGAGGACATAATTCGTCCTCTGTCAGGCGCAGCGTGAGTTCCCTGGCTGCCTGTTTTTTTACCACAACAACAATATCGGCGTTTGGGTTCATGCTCTCTCTATGCAGACGAAAAAATTCACGAACCACCCGCTTCAAACGATTGCGTACAACCGCATTGCCAAGTTTCTTTGTCACAGAAACCCCTGTCCGAAGCATGCCACCTTCCTTAGGGCGGATAAAAACCGTAAAATACTTCGTGTGGATGCGCCGTCCCTCACGGTAGCAAGCCTGGTAGTCCGCATGCGATCGGATTCGTTGGGATCTTCTATAGCAAAATGCCACATATCCTCACTATGCACTCAAACGCTTCCGGCCTTTGGCACGACGTCTGCGGATAACGGCACGACCGCTCACGGTTTTCATACGAACACGAAATCCATGGGTGCGAGCCCGTCTCACTTTGCTTGGCTGATAGGTTCTTTTCATAATAGACCTCCCAAAAAGATAAAAAAAACGCGTCGATCCGCGCCTCAGAACGTCCCGAAATCCAAAAAAAATCGGGAGTGTACGCTCTTAAGATACACATCGAAAAACTAGGCGTCAAGCGTACAATCGCCCAACTATTCCAAAAGGGGAGCCTTTACTGCAGCGGCACGCCGACCGGATCAACGGGCTTTGCCTGCAAAGCCGGCAAGGCACTGCGTTTTTGAGCAGGACCTAATTTATACGAGGTTTTTTGCGGGGGCACCTTGTTGCTCTTTTTGGCCTGGGCTATGACTTTGGGTCTTTTCACAGAGATAACCTTTTTGCGAGCCAAACGCTTTCCACGGCTGTATTTTTTCTTAGCCCGGCTGCACGTATCATTCAAATCAAGACATTGCGGGATATCGGATGGATCGCGAAAGCGCATCCCTTCGAGCTTCACTTGATTGGGGACATTCACGGATCTCCAATAGGTTCTCGCTCCGTGATGCACAACCCAATCGTAGTTCAGATTCACACGGCCTTCATCTCTCGTATACGGAGGCACTTTTTCCCCGCCATCAAAGGCAAAAGCGGGGATGGCTGAGATGAGGACACACAGAAACAGACACATTCTCCCTAGCATACACACGACCTCCGTCTAAAACGCTCCGCATCATCGAGGGAACAACTTGTCTTTTGGCGAACAAAGCCCTACAGTTTCAAAATATTCGAACAAACCACGGCGCAAAAGGGATTCTGCAATGAGCAAAACGCTTGACAAAAAAAATCTCATTCAAAGCATCAACAAAAGCATCCCGTGCATTGCCCTCATCGGCATGCCAGGAGCGGGCAAGACAACCATCGCCAAACGGCTTGCCTATAAACTCAAGTGGTCGTTCATCGACAGCGACCATTGTATCGAGGCCACCTACGGTCGACGCTTGCAAGATATTGTCGACGCCACCGATAAAGCGGGTTTTTTGGCCATTGAAAGCGCTATTCTTTGCTCGTTGCGCATCAAACGCTGTGTAATTGCAACCGGAGGCTCTGTTGTCTACAACGACAAAGCCATGGAACATCTCCGCTCGCTCGGCTCCATCATTCTTCTCGATGTCCCCCTAGCCCAAGTCCAAGAGCGCATTGCCTTGAATCCCGAACGGGGCATTGTCATGGCAGAAGGACAAACCTTGGCGGACTTGTATACCGAGCGCATGCAGCTCTATCTCAAATGGGCTGATCTTCGCTGCAACAATTGCGACATCACCCCCGATGAATGCGTCACCTGGATTATGAAGCATCTGCCCCCATCCATCCAAAAATTTGTGTAAGCCGCCAAAACGCAATGCGCCGGACAGATCCCCCTGCCCGGCGCATGCAATTTTAGAGCCAAGTATACTTAATACCGCCACGCTGTTCCGTCGTACAGAATCATTTCATTCACGCGGCGTGATTTCACAAAGGAACACGGCGCCTTCAAAGCTTCAGCGCGTGTTTTGCCTGTGCAATGGTAGGTGTCTTCGTTATAGCGGATAAAGCCAGAATACTGACCAGCCTTGGATGCCGGACGCATGTCGGTTGAGTACTTGGTGGGGTCAATGGCGATATAGGAGGCAACATACTTTCCACTCCCCGCATGCACGCTCTTATTGCTCTTGGAGGGGGTGATGGTGCGCGAAGCCCGAGAAAGAATGGTCTTCGCGATGGCAGATAATTCCTCGCGAATCTGTGCCTCGGTCTTTGGCGTATGCTTGACGGTTTTTGCCTTTGTTTGACGCTTGCCCTTTGTACTTTTCTTTTCAGGCATTGTCGGTTCTGTCTGCGCTTCCGGCGCCTGGGACTGCACAACAGGCTCATCCATCTTCACACTTTCGCTTTCGGATGCACCCGCACAGCCAAACAAAAACAGGGCACAGACGCAGGCAGCAAAATATGTCTTCATGACGTCTCCTCGTACACAAAAAAAGCCGGACTTGTGTCCAGCTTTTTGTAAAGAAAATAGGACTACAAGAACGCGTTGGGGCTACCCAATGCGCTCTTGTAGTAAAACCCGGCCTTTCCGTCAATGGCGGGAGACGCTTTTGGCTATTGGAAATTGATCTCTGTACGGCGGTTCATGTAGCGACCATCTTCGGTGGCGTTGTCGTACTTGAAGCTCTTACCGCGACCAACAGCTGTCATACGGCTGGCGGGTACGCCCTGGCCAGCGAGGTAATTCTTCACAGCCGTTGCCCGGCGCTGCGACAAACCACGGTTGTAGGCGTCAGAGCCCTTGGAATCTGTCCAGCCGCTCAACACAACACCCTTGTTGGATGTGCCCTTAATAACTTCAGCCGCTTCGTTCAAAATGCCCTGTGCCTTGGCATCGAGCACAGCTGAGTCAAAGGCAAAGTTCACGCCACGAAGGACGATGACTTCCGCTTCGCCACAGAACACGGCTGTCACAAAACGCTCAACAGCGGCATCGCTGGTCACCAATTCTTCCCCACGCACGATCTGGGCAGCGGGATTCATGGCAGCCACGGTCTGGATGTTTTTCTTGCCGTTTTCGGTGTCGGACAAATCGATGATGTGGATCAAAAGGTTGCGCTGCGAGGCATAGATCTGACGGATGGTTTCGACGAAATCGGAGCCACGGTTGTTGTCAGCATCGGTCACCAAGATGATGGCTGCATCGCGCTGCATGCTGGAGAGGAAGGGTTCGTAGGTGTGGAGCCCGTCGCCCATATAGGTCATACGACCAAACACCTGGAAGGAATCCTTCAACGTGCCGATCGCCTTGCTCATCGCATCGCGGTTCCAGGGGCCTTGGGCTACGATAACACCGTTCGGAGAAACTGTATGAAGGCCACCCATGAAATTTTGCTCTGGTATAGCAGCATTCACCCGTTGCAGGGCGTCTTTGGCCACTTGGATCTTTGTTTTTTTCAGCTGCTTATTGTGCATCATCATGGAACCAGAATAGTCCACGACAAAATCAAAGCTCTCGATTTTTTTGGTGCAACTCACCGGAGCTGCCATGGCTGCTGCTGCATAACTCAAAATGAGTACAGCAGACAAAACCAATATGCGAAACGTTTTCATGGTGCCTCCCATAAAACTGTGTCGATAAATACCGTCAACAAGCACGGTTTGCCCGCCTTTTGCCGCAACGATCGTGTCTTTCCTACGGCAACAACGATTATTCTACTGAATTTCAAAAAAGACTGCAAGCTCTTCTCCAGAGAAAATATACAAATTTTCGTCTGTTACACCTATCACAACCAAGAGGATACTTGCCTCTTTATTGAGAGTGACTATACTCTCTAGGAGGCATGTGGGCAGCGTTTTGCCCCGATCCGCCTGACACAAAAAACCACACAAGGAGGCAGCGCTTCCAGCAAGAGCGAGCGCTGAAGATATTTGTATGAACATTACTGTCTCGAAAAAATACGCAACCACGCAAGAAGCCTTGTCTGTCTACATGAGCAAGGTCTATCTTTGGATGACCGTGGGTTTGACACTGACAGCACTCACTGCATGGATTGTTGGCCACACGGAAGCCTTGGTGGCAACACTGTTCAGCTCCCCCGTTATTCCCATTGTTCTTTTTGTCGGGGAACTCGGTCTGGTTATTGCGCTTTCAGCAGCCATCCATAAAATGAGCGCCCAGACAGCGACCCTGCTGTTTTTGCTCTTCTCCCTCTTAAACGGCCTCACTCTTGCCACCATTTTCCTCGTCTACACCACCGCTTCTATTGCCAATGCCTTTCTCTCAACAGCGGGCATGTTCGGTGCAATGACCGTCTATGGGACAGTGACCAAACGCGATTTGACAAGCCTTGGCAGCTTTCTCTTCATGGGGCTCATTGGCTTAGTGATCGCAAGTCTTATCAATCTCTTCTTGGCCAATCCCATGATGGATCTCATCATTAGCTGCGTTGGCGTGCTTGTTTTCACCCTCTTCACAGCCTATGACACCCAAAAGCTGCGTGAATTTGGTGCGGAAGCTCCTCTCGATGACTCTCAGGCCGTGCAACGCGGAGCCATCCTTGGCGCGCTCACCCTCTACCTCGATTTTATCAACCTGTTCATCTCTCTTCTTCGCCTCTTTGGGGGCAATCGCGACTAAAAAACAAAGCCCAGCCACCGCGTTGTGGCTGGGCTTTCATGCAAAAGCCAACGGCTGCATGCACGATGAAACATTCCCCGCGTCCGAATCAAACCCTCTGTGTGACGGTTCAAAGCGTCCATTCCTCCTCCATTCTCTGCTCTCACCCCCAGTCCTCAACCCTCTACACCGTCCCCCGCCCCAAAAAAGGCCATATCCTTCCTCAAACCTCTCTCGTCATCCAGGTGGGCAAACAACGTGGCCGCAATCTCTATGAAGGCCGCATCATCCCCATTCCCAAGCCACAAACAGTCTTTGCCGTTGAACAAGGCCTCATCCGCGATCTCTCCCTCCCCACAAGCCCTCCGCCCCATATATCCCACGCTGAGCCCTTGGATCCTTCCGACCTCAGGGATCTCACCCATCTGCCCTTTGTGACCATCGACGGCGACCGTGCCAAGGACTTTGACGACGCCATTGCGATCGTAAACGAAGGCGACCAATGGCGACTCTTTGTCGCTGTCGCTGATGTCACCCACTTTGTGCCCTTTGCCAAAAAACAACACCCCCTGTCGACAGACAGCTGGGCGCGTCTGTACGGCAACACCTTCTATTTTCCCACCTTTGCGCTTCCCATGCTGCCCAAGGAACTCGCAACGTCAATCTGTTCGCTTCTGCCAAACCAAGACCGCCAGACCCTTGTCATGGAAGCGTGTATCTCCAAACGCGGAACCATCCGCTCAACAGCCTTTTCCCTCTCTCGCATTCGCTCCCAAGCACGCCTGACCTACGAAGGCGTGAAGGCCTGCTTTCTCGATGGCTATGCAAAGGCCAAAGAACACCTACTCTCCCTTCCCCAGGGGGAAGCGATCTACAGCATGCTCTCAGAGGGCTTTTTGATGCGCGAGGAATTGTTTTCCCGTCGCCGCAAAGCGGGCAGCCTCTCCCTCCACCTCAACGACATCGACTATCACATCGATTCCAAGGGGCATCTGAAAGACATCAAAGAGACATCCCCCCATGCCGGCCATTCGCTGATTGAAGAATGCATGCTGGTTGCCAACGAAGCCGCAGCCACGCTTCTTCTTGCCAACAATTGCCCCTTTCTCTCCCGTATCCACCCAGCCCCGAGCCCTGAAAAGCTCCAAGCCTTGGCAACCATCCTTGCCCTCCACGCTCCAGCCCTTTTGCCAAAAAACCAACGGCTTTTTCCCGCTGATCTTGCAAAACTCATCGAGCGCGCTTCCCAAACGCCCCTTGCATCGACAATCCATCGTCTGTGCTTGCGCTCATTGCCCAAGGCCTGCTACAGCCCAAGCAGCGAAGGCCATTTTGGCTTGGCAAAGACCCACTACTGCCATGCCACATCGCCGATCCGCCGCTATGCCGATGTGCTCATCCACCGAGCCATAAAACGCGTGATAGGGGTTGGCAGTGATCCGCTCTTTGACCATAAACGGCTTGCCCATATCGCCGACCATCTCAATCGGCAGGAATACACTGCCCAGCTCCTTGAGCGGGAACTCGCCCGCCGCCTTGGTGTGCTTTTTATGCAGAAAGCCATTGGCAAGGATTTTGCCCTGATCGTCACAGGAGTACACCCAACAGGACTCTTTGTCCGACTCCAAAATCACCCCATTGAGGGACGCATCCCCACCTGCTTTTTCCCGGCCAACTGCGCAGCTGACTGTCGTATGCAGTGCCTGCGCACCCGTTCAGGCTCACTCATACTCGGTCTGGGAGCCCAGATATGGGGCGAACTGGTCTCGCTTGATCCTCTCAACTTTCTCCTCACCTTTTATCCACGTTCCCCCTGGAACCCACGCTAAACGAACGCAATGTCTCTTTCTCCTTTTCGTACGCAAGAACGGCTGGGCGTTGCTGCCATCCTCCTCGCAGCAAGCACCCTTCTCTCTCGCCTCATGGGGCTCATTCGCGACAAGATCATCTCCTGGCAATTCGGGGCTGGCAGCGAAGCCGATCTCTATTTCGCCGCCTTTGTGGTGCCTGATTGCATCAATTACCTTCTGGCCGGGGGCTTCATGTCGATTACGATCATCCCCCTCCTCGGCAAGGCCTTTGCCAATGACACAAAGGACGCGTGGGCTTTTTTTTCCTGCGTTGTCACTTGGATGGCGCTGGCATCCACCATCCTCACCCTTGGCTGTATGCTCTGCGCCAACCCGCTGGCTGACCTTCTGGCGCCGGGCTTTTCCCCAAGCCAGCGCCTGCGTCTTGCCACCTTTATGCGCATTATCTTGCCAGCACAAATCTTTTTTCTCACCGGCTCCTGCGCAACAGCCCTCCTCTTTCTCCGCCGCCAATTCCGCGTCCCAGCCCTCTCGCCCCTGATCTACAATGCGGCCATCATTGCCGCAGGCCTTTTGCTGCCCTTTATCCTCAGCCTGCTCAACAACACCTCCTACCATGAAGAAAGCAACCGCGTGGGCATGCTCGGCTATTGCATAGGCGTCAGTATCGGGGCTTTTTTGGGAGCCTTTGCCCTGCCATTGGCTGTGGCACGACAGGGGGAATTCCATCTTCGTCCCTGCCTCACCCATCCCTTGATGCGCCGCTTTTGCATCATCGCCTTGCCCCTCATGCTGGGACAAACCATCATCATGCTCGATGAACAGCTTTTGCGCGTCTTTGGGAGTCTCTTGCAAGAAGGAACAGTCAGTTTGCTCAATTACGCCCGCCGCATAAGCCAGGTGCCTATCGGCCTGGTCGGGCAAGCCGCAGCGGTCGCCTCCTATCCCTTTCTGGTGCAGCTCATCAACGACGGCAAAACCGCCCAATTGCAGGAAACCCTCTGCAAGGCGATGAAAACCTGCCTTCTGCTCAGCATCCCCATTGCCTGCTGCATGATCGCCTGCTCAGGCTCGATCATCACCCTTCTTTTTCACGGCGGTCGTTTTGGCGTCCAGGAAACCATGGCCACCATCCCGCTCATGGATTGTATGCTCTGCGTTGTCCCCTTTTGGGTCGTGTATATGGTTCTTGTCCGCGCCTTCTACGCCTATCAAAACACGATATGCCCTGCTGTGACAGGCACCATTGTCACCCTCCTTGCCCTGCCCGTCTATTTCTGGGTCACACGCACCCACTCCCCCCTTGCCCTTGCCATAACAAGCGCGATCAGCATTCTCTGCTATGTGCTCTGGCTCTTTGTGCTGTGGAACAAACGCTATCCTCGTCTCATTGGCCTCATCCCCTTTGCCGGCAAAATCCTTGCCTGCGCGCTTCCGGCCACTTTGTGTACTGCCCTCCTCCACAACGCCCTCTATGACGCGTATCCCGCATCGCCCCTTGCGAGCATCGGTATTCTCGCTCTCTCAGGCACCCTCTATCTGCTCATCATGGGCGGTCTCGCCTTGTGCGTCCCTTCGCTCAAACCCTCTGTGCACGAGATGCTCTCGCGCATCCCCTTACGGCGAAAACGAAGTTAAAAGAGCTTGGGTATATCCATCAACGCTTGCACAGCGTTGTGATCGAATCGCTGCGCCATGCTCAAACACATAACCAGCACCGCCAAAAAAACGTATTCCCCAGCGCTTCCTGTGCGAACCAAGGGAGCGCCAAAATGCTTCCGAAAAAACGGCAGCAGAGGAATGCCCTTTGGCGTCAGCATGTCGAGAGCGCAGTGGAAAAAGCCCCCGATCGCAAAGCCTGCCACGCATTGCCGTATCAACAAGGAATTCGCAAAAGAGCCCAAGGCGTAGACGCCAAGCCACAGACCAAACCAATGGCTTATGCCCCGATGGATGGTCGCAAAAATGCGTTGGCGTGCGCGCTCGTTTCGGCCAAACACTTTGCTGATTGTCTGGTCAAAATAATCGGGGACAATCGATCCCAACCACGCACAGCCAAGAACAAGAGGATCCGAAGATCCGAGCAAGGTCACACCAACCCCACACACTTGATGGGTAAACCACCGCATACACTCACCTCTTCCGCGCCTTTTTCTGCCCATGCTCTTTGGGGCTTCTCACACAGATCGCTCCGCTTTTTGTATCCCGTACAAGGCCTGTGAGCGATGTCTCTTCCAGACGCAATCGTGCGTACTGGGGAAGACCTTCCGCATCTTCCAAGAGAAGAAGGCCTTTTTCTGCACAGGCATAGCGGGCTTTTCCAGACAAACTGGGCACAACAAAAGAGGAAGAGATACAGCGTATCTCTCCCTTCGACTGCTTCGGCGCCTTTTTTGTAAAAACAAGGGGCGCCAACGACAACGCCTCTTTCTGCAATTGGGCTTGCTCTGAGAGCGCATTGAGCCACGCAGGGCTCCCCGTGGTATCAAAGGTGCAATGACACCATGTACGGCGCTCTTTGGCCAACAAGGGACAGGGATTGGCATGGGTACAGGGAGCCACAATCTGAAAGCCCGCAGCCAAAGCCTCCTTGCGCAATGCCATAATCGTTGTGCCCCCAAGACGCGTTCCCGGCTCAATACACACGCACCACGGCGCCTGCTTGTGGACGAGCAAGGGGCTAAGCTGCTCCAAAAACGCGTTGATCCTGGCCGAAAAATCCCATTCGCCAAGGCTCCGCCGGCTCACCCATTCGTTGATCACATTGGCACAGGTAACCAGGGCAAGAGATTCTCCCAGAAGACGCCTTGACAAAGACGCCACGGGCTCCTTGGCGATAACAACCTTCCAGGGACTGTTTCCTCGGCAAAACACGCGTTCACAAAGCCGCTTGGCCAAGGGCAAAACCGAACGTTGGGAATCCTGCAGACACAACGTCAAGGGGATCGTGCGCCAGGCGGGCTTGGCAAACCACAGTGCCAAAGGCACTGTGCCAGGACCGGTTCCTATATCCACAATCCACGAGCCCTTGGCTGGTGTCTCTGGACACAATCCCGCAAAAAAACGCGTCAGACGAACCAAATTCCAGGGCAAAAAATAATAGAGATAGGCGCTGACAAAATCCTGATTGCTCCAATACGGCTTTGTCATCTCCGCCCGCGCCTCTGTCAAGATGCGGGAAAGGGCATTGATGGCGCCGGGCAAGGCTTCGGCATGGGCTTTTGAAAGCGGACGAATCTCGCCTAAGACGGCCAAAAACTCCGCGAGTTCCTTTGAACAGGCGGGTGTCACATCGCCAATAAGTGGCACTGGCTCAAAACGAGCCCATGGATACGTACTCTGTTCCACACCATCCTCTCAAACCATGCACGCAAAATGCATGTTGTCCACAAAACGCTCGTGAAACCGTGGATGCTCTGTTAACGGGATGCAGCGAGCCTTTGCAATCGAGGTCGCGAGAGCCGCACTCTCTTCCGGATGCAAGGCCAAGGCAAGAGCCCCCTGCAAGGCGGTATTGCCAATAGATACAATCTGTCGCACGGCTTTGCTCAAAAAACCCAGTGCCCGCAAATCGGCAATCCCCACGTGTTCCCCCAGGGCTCCGCCCAAATACACGGTCGCAAGCGCATCCGGACGAAGATGAGCTGCTTCGAGCAAGGCTTGTATGGCAATGCAAAAAGCCGCTTTCACCTCAAGACACGCTTCAATATCAAAACCGTCGAGAAAGACATCGCCAGGCAAGGGAAGAAACACGCGTTTGCCTTGCTTGCATACCTTGTCAAGGATGCGTTTGGCAACAGGCATTGTGGCTGTTTCGACAAAACACCCGTCCCTGTTCACAACACCGAGGCCAAGCAAAAGCGCAAGAAGGGAAAAATACCCGGTTGCGCTGATACCCACTGCCTTTTGTTCGCGATAGATTTCCCCTGTCTCCGTACACAGACCGGCGAGCCCCTTGTGATCCACAAAAAAGCGGTTGATAACCCCATCGCCTGCGCTTTGCCCGCAGCGCATCCCAATGCCTTCCATGGCAGGCCCCATGGGCACACTGGTCAAAAAAAGCTGGTCCTTTGTTTGCAGCGCAAATTCGGCATTGGTGCCAAGATCGATCAAAAGCCAGGGGCACCTTGCCTCCTTTGCCAAGCTCAAAACCCCAAGAACAATATCGCTCCCGATAAAAGGGCCTGGCAGCGGGGGGATATAGATGGGCGGAAAGCCTGGCCGCTCGATCCACATATTGCCTGGCACGCTATGATGAAACGGTGCCTGGCACAAGCCTTCAATATCCTCGTCCAAAAAAAGCAAGGTCATCCCCGTATTGGCGGCAAGAACAATGCGCTCAACCCCCAAGGGCAATTGTGTCAGAATCCCTTGCAGACAGTGCCAAAGCCTATGCGAAAGCGTCTTTCTGCGTGCAGGATCGCGCGCTGCCTGAAGGCGTGAGACCAAATCAGAGCCCACTCCTCCCTGGGGATTGATGGTCTGCCCGCGGGCAAGAGGGGCGCCTGCGGTATCCTGACACGCCCAACAGATGGTGCTTGTGCCCACATCCACGGCCAAAACGCACGGCCTTTGGCTCCTGACAGAAGGCGTCTGCTCTTTCTTCGCAAAGGCAGCTTCGGGCAAGGCCAGCACAAGGGTCTCTTCAGCACCCCATTGCTCAAGATAGTGTTCGCAGGCAAGCCGATATCCTTGGGCAAGGAAAGAGCGCTCCAGCATATCCTCTTCCTTGGGCGTTGGCTGCGGGGCTTTGCCGCAAAAACGTACGAGACATCGGCCACAAAAACCAAGCCCTGCGCACAAAAGCCGTGGCGAAAGATCCCCCCCAAGCCAAAGCACCTGGGAAAGCCTGGTCTTCGGCTGCGGCGAGATCGTCAGCACACAATGGCTTGGTCCATCAGTTGCAACAAGTTCTATACGCACACACACTCCCAACGAAATGTCCCTAGTATCAAAGCCTTGACGCCCCCTTCACTGCCTCGGTACAATATCAACGAAAATGTTTTTACCGATTCAGGCACGGAGAACGCGGTTGCGCCGCCAAACATCCTGCCTTTTCGATCCAACAGTTCACGGATTCAGAAATGAATAAAGTTCTTGCGCAAGATGAAGTAAACGCGCTGTTGCGGGGTCTTTCTGGCGGTGAAATCGAGAGTGAACCCGAGGTCGTCGAAGACGACTCCTCGGTTGTCGCCTATGACTTGGCCAACCAGGATCGCATTATCCGCGGCCGTATGCCGGTGCTTGAAATCGTCAACGACCGTTTTGCGCGAATCTGCACAAACGCCCTCTCAAACGCTGTGCGTAAACGGGTTGAATTGAATCCCATCTCCATTGACATGACCAAGTTTGGGGATTTCATGCGCTCGCTGCCTGTGCCAACGTCCATCAATATCTTTAAGATGGATCCGCTGCGCGGCAACGCCCTCATGATCGTCGACTCACGCCTTGTCTTTGCCTTGGTGGAAAATATCTTTGGCGGTGCCGGAGCCCAACCCAAGGTCGAGGGGCGTGATTTTACGCACATCGAACAAGCCATTGTGACCCGCATCGTCAAAATCGCCCTCGAAAATATGGAAGAATCCTGGCGACCGGTGCACGATGTCAAACTCGAGCTTGTGCGCAGTGAAATCAACCCCCAATTTGCCACCATCGTGCCCCCAAGCGATGTGGTTGTGATCATCACCTTTGAGGTGGAACTCGACACATCCCTTGGATCGATGATCATTTGCCTGCCCTACGCAACGATCGAACCCATTCGCGGCAAACTCCACGCAAGCTTCCAGACCGAACGCCTTGAAATCGACCATGCCTGGACAAATCGCTTGAAAGAACGGCTCTTGGAAACCAGTGTGGAACTTATTGTCCACTTTGGCGAGACAACCATCAGCGGCAACCAGCTTTTGCGCATGCAGGTGGGGGATGTCATTGTCTTAAACACCGATATCGAAGATATGCTCACCTGCACCATAGAAGGCGTTGACAAATACCAGGGGATTCCAGGAACTGTCAAAGCCATGAAAGCCTTTCAAATCGTCAATGAACGGGAACCCAATTTTACGTAAGAGAGCAAAACACACTGGCAGTAAGCGGTAAAGGAACAGCATTACAACTTTTATGGGCTTCTTTGACTTGTAAAGAGGTAAGCGTACATGCGTGCCAACGGAACATTGTATTTGCGAGCTGAAATTACTCCCCCTGACGAAACAGGTTGTTGGACAGTCATTTTTCCTGAAATCAACGTCGGTTCCCAAGGCGAAACGCTTGAGATTGCCTCCAAAAACGCAAATATTGCCATCTCCCTTTGGTTTGAATCTTGCATTGATGCAGGCACGCTTAAGCAGGCATTACTTGAGTGTGGCTTGGATCCACACAGAATTCAACAGATTGAGAGCGAAGTATCGCGAGGTTTTGTTCCGCCTACCTTTATGGAGGCAACAGTTGCATGCCCCGCATAACGCCTCAACCTTGGAAAAAGATTGAATGTGTACTCTTGTTACTTGGCTTTTCGCTAGATCGGCAACGATCAAGCCACAGAGTATACCGAAAAGCGGGCTGTTCGAGATCCATCGTGCTTCCTCAGTACAGGGAGATTTCAGTAGTGCTGATCCAGAGCATACTTACGTCAGTTGATCTTGACAGAGATGAGTTTCTTCAACTGCTTGATGAGTGTTAGTCTAAATCGAAATGTGCTTGTATTACCCTTCGATAAGTTTATTGAATCATCAGGAAGTCCAGCTTGTTGGCCATATCTTGACATTTGCCTTTTTCTTCCTGGGGCTTGGTTGATCATCTACCGCTTACCACTGGCAAGAGCAGCCCCCACAAAAAAACCGCCTTTGGGCGGTTTTTTTGTGGCTTATCCCAAGCGTCCCGAACGCATCATCAATTTGATCCGATTGACTTGATTGACCTCGCTTGCACCGGGATCATAATCCAGGGCAACGAAATTCGCGTGCGGATACCGGCGCTTCAATTCCCGCATAAGCCCCTTGGCCACCACGTGATTGGGCAAACAGCCAAAAGGCTGCACGCACAAAATATTGTTGACGCCAGACTCAAGCATTCTGACCATCTCTGCTCCCAAAAGCCAGCCTTCGCCAGACTGCTGCCCCAAGGAAATGAGATTTCTCGTCTTTTTGCGCAAAGCCTGAAAACTCGTTGGCGCGTGAAAGTGTTTTGAGAGCCCAAAGGCCAGACGCATCCCCAGCCTGGTTGCCTCCAAAAAGCCAATACCCAACATGGCCAGACGAGCATCGCGTTTGAGACCCGCCAAATGCCGATAGTTGAAGATATCGTCGTAGAGGCAATAGAGTACAAAATCCATGATATCGGTTGACACAACCTCCCCGCCCTCTTCCTCGATGACATCAGCTGCTCGGTTGTTGGCATCGGGATGGTATTTCAACAGAATCTCCCCCACGATCCCCACCCGTTCGCGGCGGGGCACATCGAGCAGAGGCAAATGGTCGAATTCGCGGATCATCGAAAACATGTTCCACTCAAAGCGGGCAATATTGCCGGAGAGAATATTTTTGCGGCCAATGGCAACCCATTTCTCGGCCAAGGCATCCACAGAGCCCTTGTCTCGCTCATAGGGACGCAAACGATTGATCATGCGAGCCAAGGCATCCCCGTAATGCACAGCCATAATCATGCGAAAGAGCATGGCGCGTGTCATGCGCAGTCCCGGTCCTTGAATGCCTGTGGCAAAGGAGAGAACAGGAATATGGCCTATACCGGCATCGAGCATGGCCTTGCGCAAAAGACTCGCGTAATTGGTCGCCCGGCAGCCCCCACCGGTTTGGGAAATGACAAGAGCGATTTTGGAGGTGTCCCACTGCCCGCTCTGAACCGCCTGCAACAATTGCCCAATGACTATAATGGCGGGATAGCAGGCGTCGTTGTTGACATAGCGCAGCCCAAGTTCAATAGCCTCGCGATCGACCTTGGGCAGCATGCAGGCCTGATAGCCTGAGCCCGCAAACATCGCCTCAGCAAAGGCAAAATGGATGGGGGAGAGCTGCGGGATCAAGAGCGTATGGGTCTTTCGCATGGATTCGGTGAAATAGGGGATCTCTTCCTTGGTCTTGGTCTTGGTCTGTGGACACGCACACGTGGTGCGTTGCTCGCGCATGGTCGCGATCAGGGAACGAATGCGAATGCGCGCTGCCCCTAAATTGGTGCCCTCATCGAGCTTGATCTGGGCATAGAGGCGTCCCCCTTCCCGCACAATTTCTTCGAGCTGATCGCTTGTTATGGCATCGAGACCACAGCCAAAGGAGAGGAGCTGCAAAACCGCGATAGAAGGATGCTGCCAGGAGGCCAGTCCTGCCCGGTAGAGTCTCGCGTGATAGGCCCACTGGTTGACCACACGCAAAGATTCCGGATCCCTCGTCGATGCGGCCACAGCGTCTTCGGTGAGCACAACAATACCCTGCGAGGCGATAAAATCGGCAATGCCGTGGTGGATTTCAGGATCCACATGATAGGGATGCCCTGCCACAATAATCCCATAATCCTGCTCCCCCATCTCCTCGATCAAGGCCTTGCCCTTGGCCACAACGTCCTTGTGGTAGGTCTCCAAGGCGGCAAAACCCGCCTGCACAGCCTCTTCAAGCTCAGCAAGCGGAATCGACGAAAAAAAGGGCACATCGTGGAGACGGTGGGGAAGGATGCTCGAAGAGAGCGGCAGGAAGGGACAAATGTAGGTAATAGGCTCTTTTTGCAGGCATTCGATATTGTTGCGCAAAAGCTCTGGATAGCCTGCCACAACCGGACAATTGAAGGTGCCGGAAGAACAGTTGGGGGTGTCCTGTTCACGGGGCACACAGGGAAAGAAAATCGTCGTGATCCCCGACTCCACCAAATCCACAATATGGCCGTGGGCAAGCTTGGCTGGGTAGCAGACGGTTTGGGAGGGGATGGTGGCATAGCCCTTATAATAAAGCTTCTTGGTCGAGGGATTGGAAAGAACAACTCTGTAGCCAAGCTTGGTTAAGAGCGTAAACCACAGCGGATAATCCTCATACATATTGAGGGTTCGGGGAATCCCAATCGTGCCTCTGGGCGCATCCTCCAAGGGCGTGTAGGCATCAAAGAGACGATGATACTTCCACGCAACCATGTTGGGCTTGCTGTTCTTTTGCCTGTCTCCCCCTCTATCGCAGCGATTGCCCGACACAAAACGCCGACCACCGGGGAATGTTGAGACCGTCAACAGACAGGAATTGGAACAGGTTTTACAGCGAGTCACCTTGGTCTGCACGGAAAAGGCCGCAAGCTCCTCAGGCGTAATAAGACTTGAGGACTTTGTGCCCCGCCTCCTCGCAACAAGCGCCATGCCAAGAGCGCCCATAAGGCCTGGCATGGAGGGTCGAATCACCTCTTTGCCCAATTCCAGCTCAAGCGCTCTGAGGAGGGCGTCGTTGGCAAAGGCGCCTCCCTGGGCAACCACATGGTCGCCGAGATCAGCGATATTGGTGATCTTCATGACCTTGTAGCAGGCATTGCGAATCACCGAATACGAAAGCCCTGCGGCGATATCGCCAACAGTCACCCCTTCTTTTTGTGCCTGCTTGACCTTGGAATTCATAAAGACGGTGCAGCGGGTACCCAAATCCACAGGATGCTCAGCATGCAAGGCAGCCTGCACAAAGTCCTTCAAGGGGATGTGGAGCGAATCGGCAAAATTTTCAATAAAGGAGCCGCAGCCAGACGAACAGGCCTCGTTTAAGGAAATGCGGTCAATACAGCCGTTTTTCACCCTGAGACATTTGATGTCCTGGCCGCCGATGTCGAGCACAAAGGAAAGCTGATTGTCAAAAAAGGAGGCAGCGGTCACATGGGCAATGGTTTCCACTTCATCCCAGTCAAGATGCAAGGCATTCGCGAGCAAAGCCGAACCATAGCCTGTTACTCCTGAGCCTGCTATGACCAGATCCTTGGGCTTGCGCTGATAGATTTCGCGCACAATCTCTTGGGCAATGGCCAAGGGATTGCCCCGGTTCTGGGCGTAATAGGAATAGAGCAGCTCCCCCTCGTCGCTGATGACAACCGCCTTGATGGTTGTTGAGCCAGAATCAAAACCCAGCCAGCAGCGACCGTGGGCGTCTTCCAAAAGCTTCGTCGGCAAACCACTGCGTTTGTGGCGTTGTTCAAAAGCGCGCTGCTCCTTGTGGGAGGAAAAAAGCGGCTGTAAGCGATTGCTCTCAGGCTTGCTCTGGCCAGAGCCCCGCCCCCCAAGGACGCTCAACGCTATCGGCTGCGGACAACTTTTTGCCGCATAGAGCGCTGCCCCAAGCGCCACAAAATACTGGGCATGCTCAGGAAAAACAGCCTCCCGCATATCGGGAAGCGTTGCCACAAAACGCTTGCGCAAGGAAGACAAAAAAGCAAGGGGGCCTCCCAAAAAGACCACCTTGCCGGCGATAGTGCGACCATGGGCAAGCCCACTGATCGTTTGATTGACAACAGCCTGCAAAACCGAGGCTGACACATCTTCTTTGGAACACCCCTCGTTCAAAAGGGGTAAAATATCCATCTTGGCAAAAACCCCACAACGCGAGGCAATGGGGTAGATGGTGGTGTGTTTTTTGGCCAATTCATCCAAACCAGCGGCATCTGTTCCCAAAAAAGCCCCCATCTGATCGATGAAGGCTCCGGTGCCACCGGCACAGGTCTCATTCATGCGCTGCTCAACCCCGCCCCGTAAAAACGTGAGCTTGGCATCTTCTCCGCCAAGCTCGAGCACCACATCCGCGTCGGGAATCCTCGCTTCAATGGCTAAGTGCGAGGCCAAGACCTCCTGCAAAAAGGGGACATCGAGTTCTTTCGCCAAGGCAATGCCACCAGAACCGGTGATGCACAGATGAACGAGCGCTGCGGGATAGCGCTCTGCCATGATTTGGATGAGTTCGATTGCTTTGGTTCGCACATCGGAAAAATGGCGCATATACTGGCGAAAGACAACGTTTCCGCCCTCATCAAGAACAACGGCCTTGACGGTTGTTGAACCAATATCCAGTCCGATACAATACAAAGACATAGTACCCTCATCGCAGATCTGCTCAAACCGGCATCGTATCCGCGTATCCAAGAGAGAAAATTGTCGCAGTCAGAGTCGCTATGTTCCGACAATCCAATACATTTCAGGACACGCTGTCATCCAGCCGTCTTCGATGGACAAAAAGCCTGCCTGGGAAAAGAGCTGCTGGTATTCCTTGCGGGTTCTGCGCCATCCCCAAAATTGCTGGGGGCGCACCCCCAGATAGTGGAGAACCATGCGAATAAGGATCTTGATGGCGTTGACGAAGCTGCCAATGACGGAATCTTCCTGGAGAAAGGAGGACGATAAGCAGACAAGCTCTCCTCTCGGCTCAAGCTGTGCCCGCAGGGATTCGAGCATAAAGCCAAAATCGCACGACCGGATGCTGTAGTCCACCGCAGACAGATAGATCATGTCGTAGGAAATATCCGCCGGAAGGCAGGCCGGTGGATAGCCGATAAAAACCCTGTCGTTGGGGATATAACTGCGAAGCCATTTCAAACCAACGGTGCTGGGTTCATTGACGTAGAGGGCAATCCCGGGCATGGCATCGAGCAGCAATTTCTCCATATAGCCGCAGCCGCTGCCAATGGACAAAACCCGATAGGCCGCGCCATCCTCCTTGAGGCTCATCTTGGCCGCAATGCGGGCAATGAGCCAATCGGCACAGGCCTTTTTGATGGTACGCCACTCTTCCGGCAAAGCCTCCCAACTCGAATAGCGGGAAAACATGGCTTCGTAGAAGGTCGAGTAGAATTTCGAGCCGGCCAGATGAAAAAAGGAGAGATGCGAAAATTGCGTGAACGGAATGCCCTGCCAGCTTTCTTGATAAAAACGTCGCACGGTACGCCCCCCTGGTTCTTCTGTCGTGTTCTATAGCCCAGCCAGCCTCATCCTGCAATACTAGCGCATACGCTCACGCAGATGCTTTTGCGCTTCATACATCTTCACAATAAGCGGATCCTCTTGATAGGCGGCAGGAAGATGCGGGTAGCAGCGCAGGGCGTTTTCAGCCATGCCGGCGAGCACCAGGGGGCGGAGAATTTCCGGAGGCAGATCGTGCCAATCGCGCAGGACTTCGGGATTTTTCTGCACCTTCCGTATCAGTTCCCAAAGCAAATTGTCTGCGAGATGCTGGATATGGGGGGCTTGAAAGACCACAGGAGGAAGTTCGGCAAAAATATGGGGATCCTTGGCCAGAATCGTTGCATAATGGCGTCCCATGGGGCTTTGGTCAAAATTGTCGGGGAGCGTTTGAAAACGCACTCTATCGCGCTCAGCCAAATACTCAAAGGCGTCGGGATCAAAGGAGAGATCGGTCTTTGGGAGCACAAGCCCCACATAGCGCAAGGCCTTTTGGCAATAGCCTTCAAAGGTGCCCTTGCCAAGATAGGTATTGTAGTAGCGCTTCCAGGCATTGGCTCTGGCAGAAAGGCTGGTCAAAGTCTCAAAGCGAATCCCTTTGAGATACAAAATACCAAGACAGAGAGCCCCACCATAGGTGAGATTGGTCACGACATTTTCTTCTTCGCTTAAGAGCGGATCGCGCAGAGCGAGGATTTTTTGATACATGCCGGGATTTCTCTTGGGAAGGCGGGCGTGCATATCCCTGGCTGTTTCCGGCTCAATCTGCCACACCGACTGGGCAGGCCCTCGCACCTGGCGTACATAGTAGCCGAAATCCGACTCTGCCGCCGCGATCTCGAGCAAAAAATGCGCCCCGTTTTCCCGGGGAAAGCCAAGATAGGCTGCCAGATCCAGACAGAGCTGGTGCATTTGGGCAAGAGGGAGCTGGGCTCTGCCTTTCCATACCCCGTGATGGCTGGGGTTATCCGGGGTAAAAGCCATGGGCGGCTGGGGATAAATGGAGGAATCGGTGCGAATAAGGGCTGCCCTTTGGGGGGCATCAAACGAAGGGCTCTCCTTTTCCGGGGGCGATTGCGGATCCTCGACACGAAAAAAGCCCGACAGATCGTTCGCCGCAAAAAGATCGTGTGCCCCAAACAGTAGGCACAGAGCCAAAACAAAGCCGCCAACGCGCACCCATTCCTCCCAAAAACAGGAAACTAGCTTCTGTCTTCCAAGGCAGCAATGGCTGGCAAGACCTTGCCCTCAAGCAATTCCAGCGAAGCACCGCCGCCGGTTGAAATATAGCCCATTTTTTCCGCCAAATGGTATTTCTCAACGCAGGCAACCGAATCGCCGCCGCCAACCACCACAAAGGCGTTCGAATTGGCCAAGGCTGTTGCCAGAGCAACGGTTCCCTTGTGGAAGGGCTCGGTTTCAAAAGCGCCCATAGGTCCATTCCACACAACGGTTTTGGCAGCAGCCAAAACCGCTTCATAGGCTTTCTCTGTCGCAGGACCAATATCGAGAATCATCATATCGTCGGGAATGGCGGAAACCTCGACCACCGTATGCTCTGCCCCTTCGGCCAGAGCCTTGGCAACCACGACATCGCTGGGCAAAGGCAGTTGGCAGCCCTTTTCCTTGGCTTTTGCCATAATGCGCTTGGCTTCTTCGATCAGATCGGGCTCATAGAGGGATTTGCCCACGGAAACACCATTTGCGGCCAAAAAGGTGTTGGCAATGCCGCCGCCAACAATCAAAATGTCCACCTTCTCGAGGAGATTGGTCAAAACCCCCAGTTTGCTCGACACCTTGGCGCCACCGATAATGGCAGCCAGAGGACGATCGGGATTGCTCAAGACCTTGGAAAAGGCCTCCACCTCGCTCACCATCAACGGGCCTGCGCAGGCAACCGCAGCCTTGCGCACAGCCCCCTCTGTCGAGGCCTGGGCGCGATGGGCTGTGCCAAAGGCGTCCATGACATAGACATCCCCAAGGCCAGCCAAACGCTCTGCCAAGGCAGCATCGTTTTTCTTCTCGCCTTTGAAGAAGCGGATATTGTCGAGCAAGCACACCTCACCAGGCTGCACCTTCGCCGCATCGATGGTTTTGGCAAGACGCACCTGTTTGCCCAAAAGCGTACCAATATACTGGGCAATGGGTTGTAAGGAAAACTCCTCGGCGTATTCGCCTTCGGTCGGCCGCCCCAAATGGGAGAGGACAATGACCCCAGCCCCTTTGTCTAAAGCCATCTGGATGGTGGGCAGAGCTGCCCGAATCCGTTTGTCGTTGGTGATAGCTCCGTCCTTCATCGGGACATTCAGGTCCTGACGAATGACGACCGTTTTTCCACGAACATCAAGATCTGCGAATTTTTTCATACGCGAGCGCTGCCTCCGACTGTTGATGTGAAATAAAAAACAAAAAGAGATATTTCTCTCAAAACGCACGATACAGAGAAATATCTCTCAAAAAAACGCACGCCACAAAGCATGGGTCTCTACACCATGGGCTTATAAATATTGCCGATAGAATTGCAAAAGTTTTTCAACAACCACAGCCACATGTTCCGGTTTATCGTAGAGATCGATGTGGGTTGCGCCGGGAACCGTAAAGATCTCCTTCGGTCGCTTTGCCTTGGAATAGGCGCCGTAGGTATAGGCAATGATGTCCGATTCATCGCCGACGATAAACAAGACAGGCCTCGGAGACACCAAATCGAGATGCACAAACGGGTCAAAGGCAGCGAGTTTGTCCTTGCTCACCGTCAGATATTTATTGACAGCAGTGGGGTATTCCCCGCGAGGCGTGCAATAATACTCGCAGGCTTCCCGCAAAATAACCGGCGTCTGTTCGGTGCATTCTTCAAGCGAGGCAGGACAATAGGTGCTGTAGGTGACTTCCATCGCCCCGCGGGCACGTTTTGTGCGCTCTTCAGCCACTTCCCGCATCGTGCGCAAAAAACACGTATCGTGGCGAATCTCAGGAAAGCCCTTGCGCGTGCTTTCCCCGATATCCCATGTGCTCACCCCAGCAGCCGCTCGAAGACGCAGATCAGTCAGGGTGGCTTGCATAGCATAGCACGCTCCTGCCCCCAAGCCCACAATGCCCAAATTATTTTCATCGATATAGGGGAGGGTGACCAAATAATCCACAGCACAGCGGATATCTTCCACCCGAGCGGCTGGGTCTTCCAAATATTTTGGCAAGCCTTCACTTTCCCCTTGATGGCTCGGATCAAAGGTCAAGGCAACATAACCATGGCTGGCAAGATGCCACGCATAGAGCGAGGCGCACTGCTCCTTCACCCCGCCTTCAGGCGTTACCACAATAATGGCCTGATATTTTTTGCGCATATCGAAATGCGGCGGCTGAAAAATCAAGCCACGCAAGGTCACTCCCTGCATTTTGGAAAACTGGACTTTTTGGCCTTCCTGATAATGCGTGTCGTATCGCATGCTCGCTTCCTTGGGTAAAGAATATCACTCTTCGATGAAACACCTCAGTATCACGCATCCAAGCTCCGAGCTCCACCTGCCAAACACTCGGGCAGGAGGAGAAATGGGCGACCAAGAAGAATCAACGATCCTCCTTGGTCACAACCATCTCGTAAACCTACGTAATCTTGTTTTAACACAACAATTCAATACCGATATAGTTCAACAATATACTCTTTACCGTAGAAGCGCAAGAGCTTCGGAAACAACATGGTCAACTGTAAATCCAAAATGTTTTCTCAAATCTTTTGCTTTGCCTGAACAACCAAACGTATCCATACCGAGAATAGCACCATCCAGCCCAACATAGCGATACCAATAGGAGGGAGAACCCGCTTCTATCGCCACTCTGGCTCGCACAGAAGGAGGCAAGACAAAATCTCGCCACGCAGAGTTTTGTTTCTCAAAACGCTCAACACAGGGCATGGAGACAACACGAACCAAAATCCCCTCCTTGGCGAGAACATCGGCTGCCTCAAGGGCAAGGGCAACCTCTGATCCTGTTGCGATCAGAAGAAGCTGCGGATCCCCCTGGCAATCGCGCAGAATATAGCCGCCTTTGGCGATATGCGCCGTGGTCTCGGGATCTCTCGGAAGCGCTGGCAGCCCCTGGCGGGATAAAATCAGAGAAGTGGGGCCTGTATGCGTAAGCGCGCATTGCCAGGCAAGAGCTGTCTCAGGTCCGTCACACGGCCGCCACACTTCCATGCCCGGGATGATGCGAAGGCTCGCGATTTGTTCAATGGGCTGATGGGTAGGTCCATCTTCGCCAACGCCGATGGAATCATGCGTAAAGACCCAGATACAATGGGTCTGCATCATGGCCGCCAAACGCAGCGCGTTTTTGGCCTGGTCGGCAAAGGAGAGGAAGGTCCCGGCATAGGGGATAAAGCCTTTGTGCAGGGCAAGGCCGTTCATGATACAGCTCATGCCAAATTCCCGCACCCCATAATAGAGATAGTTGCCATGCCCTTGCACGGGATCGAAGGTCTCCGTATGCCGTGTCATGGTTCCCACAGAACCCGAGAGATCGGCTGAGCCGCCGATCAATTCCGGCATACACGCTGTAAAGGCTTCCAGACAGGCCTGGGAATGCTTTCTGGTGGCAAGAGAATCGGTTTTGGCCAACATAGTTGTCAGCAAGTGTTGACAGCATTCGTCAAAGGTCTCGGGAAGATCCCCACGCATCCGCCGGGTCAGTTCCTTGGCACTGTCTGGATACGCTTGGCTGTAGCGGGCAAAGAGCTCGTTCCACGCCTTTTCAAGGGTTGCGCCGGCCTCCTTGGCATCCCAGGCCTCTTGGATGGAAGCGGGAATCACAAAAGGCGGATCCTCCCAGCCATACTGGGCTTTGGCCAGGGCAATACTTTCTTCCCCAAGGGGAGCGCCGTGGGAGGTTTCGGAATCTTCCTTATTCGAGCCAAAGCCGATGTGGGTTTGGCAGACAATGAGACTCGGACGCTGGGTGTCCTTTTTCGCAGCGAGCAGCGCCGCATCGAGGGCTTCGGGATTGTGGCCGTCGATGGGGCCTATCACCTGCCACTGCATGGCTTCAAAACGCTTTGTGGTGTCTTCGGTAAACCAGGCATCGATCTTGCCATCGATGGAAATGCCGTTGGCGTCGTAGTAGACGATCAATTTCCCCAAACGCCAGGTTCCTGCCAAGGAACAGGCTTCCTGCGTCACCCCTTCCATCAGACAGCCGTCCCCACAAAAGCAGTAGGTATAGTGATCGATAAGGGGGAAATCCGGTCGATTGAAGGTGTTGGCGAGCAAACGTTCGGCCAAAGCCATACCACAGGCCATGGCAAGACCCTGGCCTAAAGGCCCTGTTGTTGCGTCAACCCCTGGTGTGACACCGAATTCAGGATGCCCTGGGGTCTTTGAACCCAGCTGCCTGAAATCCCTGATATCCTGGATCGAAAGGGCATAGCCGGTGAGATGGAGCAGCGCGTAGAGGAGCATGGAGGCGTGCCCGTTTGAAAGGACAAAACGATCGCGATCGATCCACTGGGGATTGTTCGGATTATGCCGGAAGCCATGCCGCCACAATGCTTCAGCCATATCCGCCATCCCGAGGGGGGCACCGGGATGCCCTGATTTTGCTTTTTCAATCGCATCCATGGAAAGAACCCGCAAGGCATCGGCTAATTGTCTGCGCGTTGGCATGACAGCTCCTTTGATGTTGCAACGTTGGTAAAAGCAAGGCGCAGGGAAACTACTTTGCTTCCCGGCTCCATCCTGTAAAACGGCCAAGCCCCTGAGCACACCGAAGAAAATCCTGGTGGCGACTGGCATAGGGCGGATGCGAAAAAAAGGCTGAGCCTGAGACAAGCACATCCGCACCAGCCTGACATAAGAGTTGGGTATTTTCCGGACAAACCCCTCCATCCACAAGAAGGGCGATATCGGGATATCCATGGACATCCAAAAAACGGCGCAAGGCAGCAACCTTGGCAATGGTTGAGGAAATAAAGGCCTGCCCAGAAAAACCGGGATTGACACTCATCAGAAGAATGGCGTCTAACGAATCCAGAAGCCAGGTGAGAGCGGTAAAATCGGTGCCGGGATTGAGCGCAATGGCCGCCCGTTTGTTGCGCTCCTTGATGGCATCGAGGGTTTTCTTCGGATGCCTGTCCGCCTCCCAATGGATGGCGAGCAGATCCGCGCCCGCATCGATAAAGGCATCGATGAAGCGCAAGGGATCCTGCACCATCAAATGCACGTCAAAAAAGAGGCTCGTCTTTGGGCGCAAGGAGGAGAGTAAACACGGCCCAAACGTGATATTGGGCACAAAGAGCCCATCCATCACATCCAGATGCAGCCACCTGACTCCTGCCTCTTCCAAAGCCAAGACTTCTTTTTCAAGATTGGCAAAATCCGCGCTCAACAGTGATGGCGAAAGAATCATCCCTCCTCCTTGGCCAAAATGCGACGAAGCGTCGACAGTTCCTCGTGCAAAAACGCGATCAAGCCATCCATGGCCTGCGACTGCCCAGAGGATTCACAAACGACTTTCCCCGGGGGCAAGCCCTTTTGCTGCTCGGTTAAAAGCTTGCGTGCGCCCTCGATGGTCAAGCCCTCTTCGTGGAGCATCACCTTGATCCTGGTTAAGAGCGCAATATCTTCTTCGGAATACAGGCGATGTCCTTGATCGGATCGTGAAAGCATAAGCTGGGGAAATTCCCGTTCCCAGAAACGGAGGACATACGGCTTCACCCCAATCAGGGCAGCCGCTTCGCCAATACGATACATCGTTGCTTCCATGGTTCCCCACCCCCAAAAAACAAAACGGCACCTCCCCCGTATGGGAAGATGCCGCGCCTCTTATACACGAACACCAAGAGATGCTACCAGCTGCTCTGCGATTCTGGCTCGCTCCTTGTCGACCTCACTGTCCTTCAACGTGCGTTTGGGATGTCGAAACGTCAAACGAAATGAAAGATGTTTGTCATCGCGGCCTTCGGGTTCATAGAGCGAGACAAAGGCAATATCCACAAGGTTGGGTGAGGATGTCTTCACAATGGCCTCATGGACGCGGCCAACCGTAAGATGGCTATCGCCAATCACCGTTATATCGCGCCGCACCTGGGGATAGATCGGCAGATCAGAAAAGGCCGGTTTTGCCGCGTGCGCAAGCCTCATAAGGGCTGCGCAGTCGAGTTCGCACAGCCACACCGCTTTGTTCGCCAAAAAGACCTCCGCGATCTCCGGACGCACGCGCCCCATCATCCCCAGCGGCTCTCCCCCAAGGCGTACGGCAACAGCCGGCGCATAGTACGGATGCTCCTCCACCTGCTCAACGCTCGGCGCCTCAAGATGGAGGAAATGGCACAGATGCTCGACAATGCCCCGCATATCGCTGTAGCCAAGCTCTTCTTCTTGATACGGCCACACAAGGTCGTGCCTGAGGCCTGAGAGAAGAATGCCCAAGCGATTGTGCTCAGAGGCTCCTGTCTCAGATTGTGCATCCTTGCAAAAGACATTGGCCACTTCGAAGAGTCTGATAGAAGGGGCGTTTTGAGCGCAATTGGTTTTCAGACTCAGTAAAAGCCCAGGGGCAAGGCTTGTGCGCAAGACACTTTGCTCAGCCGACAAGGGATTCATAATGGCAATGCGGTCTTCAGCCGGAACGCCCAATCGATCGAGATCATTCTCTCCCACAAAACTGTAGTTGATGCACTCATGCAGACCAAGTCCCATGGCCCAGTGCTTGAGGCGCAAGCCAAAGGAAAAATCCGCTTTCGGGATCCCCATCTCCCCGATCGACGCTGTGATCGCTGGCATCGCAGGCGGAATGCGGTCAAGGCCATAGACCCTGCCCACCTCTTCAATGAGATCCGCCTCGCGCGTTATGTCCGGCCGCCATGAGGGCTGCTCCACCGTGATTTCAGTCACCTCATCGCCCACGGTTGCCCCCGATGCATCCCAATCGCAGCCAATGCCGGTCAAGACATCGAAACAAAAATCGTTCTCAAGCGCAATCCCCAAGAGGGCTTCGGCTTTTTTGGGATGGAAGGAAATCGTTTGCGGCACAAAAGCATGGGTTTCCACGCTGTTCACGTGGCTGTCGGCTTTGCCACCCCCCAAAGCCACGAGCATGGCACACGCCCGCTCCAAAGCCCATATCGAGCGCATCTGGTCAATGCCGCGCTCAAAGCGGAAGGAGGCTTCTGAAGAAAGCCCCAAACGTCTCGCTGTTTTGCGGATGCAGCCCGGATGAAAGACCGCGCTCTCACAAAAAACCGTACGGGTCTTGGCTGTTATCTCACTCGCAAGCCCACCCATAACGCCTGCCAGGGCAACGGCTTGTTTCGCATCGCAAATGCACAAATCCTTGGGGGTTAAGACGCGCTCTTGGCCATCGAGGGTGGTTAACCGTTCGCCCTCTTTTGCCATGCGCACAACAATTTTTCTGCCTGCCAAGGTATCCAGATCAAAGGCGTGCAGAGGCTGCCCGCATTCAAGAAGGATATAGTTGGTCACATCCACAACATTGGAGATGGGACGGATGCCACAGGCCTGTAAGCGCATACGAATGGCCAATGGGGAGGGCGCAATCGTGAGATCGGTCACAATGCGACCAGCATACAAGGAGCATTGCTCTGGTGCCTGGATATCGATCGGCACAGGCTCTCCGCTGAAAGCGATGGGGCATTCGCGCTCAGGAATGGTCAAGGGCAGATGAAAGGCCATGGCGGTTTCCCGTGCAAGGCCAAGCACAGACAGGCAGTCTGCGCGATTGGGGGTAATGGCGATATCGAGCACATCGCTTTCTGCGCCAAGCACATCGAACAAGGATTTGCCGACCGGCGTATCCTCTGGCAAAAGCATGATGCCCGTATGATCCTCAGAGAGCCCGAGTTCCCGCTCCGAACAAATCATCCCCATCGAGGTTTGACCGCGCAACTTGGATTTTTTGATCACCGTCCCATCGGGAAGGCGCGTGCCGATGGTTGCCACAGCGACCTTCTGTCCCGCAGCCACATTGGGTGCTCCGCACACAATATCGAGCAAGGCCTCACCGCCCACATCCACGGTGCAGCAATGGAGATGGTCAGAATCCGGATGCATGGCACACGTGACAACATGGCCGGTTGTTACCCCTTTCAAATGCTCGAACGGATGGGTGATTTCTTCCAATTCAAGGCCAAGCATGGTCAGTCGATCGCCGAGAGCCTGGGCTGTGCCTTCGTAGGGGGTGAATTCGCGAAGCCAGGAAAGAGAAAGAAGCATAAAGTGTCCTTTGGCAAAGTACGCCAATTCCAGCGCAGGAATCGGCAATCAAAAGAGGATCAGAATGCCCATGCGGGGCGTTGCGGGCTTTTGGCCGGTTCTGGGAGCGGTCGATCGTCGGGATCACGGCCATAACGGCCAAAGGCTCCCTGGGGAAGACGCCTATGGGCTTTGGGTTTTTGCTCCGTGTTCACAAGAGGATTCCCATAGGCATCGGTGTAGCCCATGCCCCCATCGGGTGTTCGGCCAAAGGAACTCGATTGGGGAAGGCCAATGGGAGCAGAGGGACCACCCGGCGGCTCTGTCCCTGAATCTCTGGGCGTATAGACGGACTTGGCAAAGGCAGGTTCGCACAACAACAGACAGAAGAGCAAGGCAGCCACTCGCACAACAGATCCTGCCTTCCCTTAAAACTGTGACAAAAAGCGCAGATCGTTTTCAAAGAACATGCGCAGATCCCGGATACCATACTTCAACATAGCAATACGTTCAACGCCAAGGCCAAAGGCAAAGCCTGAAACATCCTCCGGATACCCAACGCAGGCAAAGACAGCCGGATCCACCATGCCACAGCCCAAGATTTCAACCCAACCTGTGCCTTTGCACACTCTGCACACATCCCCGTGCGCGTGCCCCTTGCCCCCGCACAAAAAGCACGAAATATCCACTTCGGCCGAGGGTTCTGTGAAGGGGAAGAAACTCTGCCGAAAACGCACCCTGGTTTGCGCCCCAAAGACCGCCTGCACAAAGGCTGTCAAAATGCCCCGTAAATGCGCCATGGAAATATCGTGCCCCACCATCAAGCCCTCGATTTGATGAAACATCGGCGTGTGGGTGAGATCAGAATCCCTCCGGTAGACCTTGCCCGGCACAACAATGGCAAGCGGCGGTTTTGTGGCCAGCATGGTTCTGACCTGGACGGGGGAGGTGTGGGTGCGCAAAAGGATGGAATCAGTGATATAGAGGGTATCCTGCATGTCGCGAGCAGGATGGTCGGGCGGCATGTTGAGCGATTCAAAATTGTAGTGGTCGATCTCAACTTCAGGCCCTTGGGCGACACGAAAGCCCAGTTTCGCAAAGATGGAACAAATTTCTTCCATCACCAAGGTGTCTGGATGGAGCGAGCCCCTCCAGGGTGTTCGCCCAGGTATACTCGCGTCAAAGTGGGCGAGCTCGGCCGCTTCCTTGGCTTGAACGAGCTGTTGCATTTTTTGCGCAAACAATTCGTTGCAACGATTTTTGACCTCATTGCCCTTTTGTCCGACGATGGGACGCTCTTCCTTGGGCAGGGAAGGCAAGGTGTCCAAAATTTGCGCCAAGCGGCCTTTGCGCCCCAAATAGGTGATACGGAGCTGTTCCAGGTCTTCAAACGAAGAAGCCTGGTTCAGACCATCTTCGAGTTCGTGAGCCAGGCTTTCCAAGTGCGTTACATGATCCATGAAGATCCTCGTGGCGGTTGAAACTCGCGACGGGCAGCCTTGCTGCCCGTCTGCACTCGCTTACTGTAAGGCTTCTTTGGCCAGGGCGACCAGTTTCTCAAAATCCTCTTTCTTATACACGGCGAGATCCGCCAAAATCTTCCGATCCAGCGCCACATTGGCAAGCTTAAGCCCATGCACAAAGCGACTGTAGGAAAGGCCATGCAAACGCGCCCCAGCATTGATGCGCAAAATCCACAGGGCGCGGAAATCGCGTTTGCGCGCTTTACGACCCACAAAGGAATTCTGCAAGGACCGTTCTACAGCCTCTCTGGCAGTGCGGTACAGACGACTACGACCGCCACGAAAGCCTTTGGCCTGTGCTAAATATTTCTTATGACGACGATGACTGGCAAGTCCTCTCTTGACACGCATTGGTGAACCTCCTTGTACCATCTAGGCGGAGGAAAGTGCCCGATGATACGCTTTCTTGCTTCTTAGCCGTTTGGCAACTGACGACGTACAGCTTTCAAATTCGCACTGTCAACCAGTGTCACCTTCCCCAGACGCATTTTACGGCCAGGGGCTTTCTTGGTCAGGATATGCCGCATATTTTGGTGGCGGCGGCGGTATTTACCGCTCCCGGTCAATTCAAAACGCTTTGCAGCAGATCTTCTGGTCTTGATCTTGGGCATACTCTCTCCTCATAGACAACCTTATTTTTTGGGAACAAGGAGCATTTGCAATGTTCGGCCTTCGGCTTTCGCTTCCTGCTCCACCTTTGCCACATCCGCCAAATCGGTGATAAATCGGGAGAGAATATCCTGCCCCCGATCCTTGTGCACGATTTCCCGACCCCGAAAAAAGACGGTTATTTTGCAGCGATCGCCGTTTTCTATAAAACGTTTGATATGGCGGAGTTTTGTCTCATAATCGTGATCATCGGTCTTGGGACGGACTTTGATTTCTTTAATCTGAACAACCGTCTGGCGTTTTTTGGCCTCCTGCTTCTTTTTCTGCTGTTCGTAGCGGAACTTGCCAAAATCCATGATGCGACACACGGGTGGATCACTCATGGCCGCAACTTCGACCAGATCGAGCCCTGCTTCCTTGGCTTTTTCAATGGCCTCATTGCGCGACAAAATACCCAGTTGTTCCCCATCAGCACCGATAACGCGCACCTCTCTGGCGCGAATCATTTCATTGCGGCGTGTCCCATCCTGCGGAACTTCCCGCCTTGGTCGTAAATTAGGCGAAGCTATAGCACATACCTCCTTTTTTAAAGGGCTCTTCGCAACGCAGTCGGATCATAGCAGCGACATCCTCTGCGCTATGCAGCCCCTGGTTCTCCCCATTGCGTAAACGCACTGTGCAGGCCTTGGCCTGAACCTCTTTTTCGCCAACGACGAGCATAAAGGGAATTTTGGCCATCTGCGCTTCACGGATCTTGAAGCCCAGCTTCTCATTGCGGTCATCAACTGTTACGCGAACGCCCTGCGCCTGCAATTGCGTGGCAAGTTCTTTGGCCCACTCATTGGAGGCATCGGTCACAGTCACGATGCGCGCCTGCTCAGGGGCAAGCCATTCGGGCAAGGCGCCGGCATAGTGCTCAAGCAAAACCCCGATAAAGCGTTCCAAAGATCCCATAATCGCCCGATGCACCATAACAGGCCTATGTCGTTCACCATCCTGTCCCACATAGACCAAATCAAAACGCTCTGGCAAGGTGAAATCCACCTGGATGGTCGAACACTGCCACTCGCGTCCCAAACAGTCGAGCAAAACCACGTCGATCTTAGGACCATAAAAGGCGCCATCGCCTTCATTGATCGTATAGGGCAGCTGCAAACTCGTCACCGACTGAATGAGAGCAGAAGTCGCCATTTCCCAGGCTTCATCGGTGCCGATGCTGTTTTCTGGTCTGGTTGAAATCAGGATCTTGAAGGAGAAGCCAAAGAGCTGCATGAGATCGTGGATCAGCTGGATCACGCCTTCGATTTCCCCCTGCAACTGTTCAGGGGTGCAGATGATGTGGGCGTCATCCTGGGTAAATTGCCGCACGCGCAGCAAACCGTGCAAAACGCCGCTCTTTTCATGGCGGTGCACAAGCCCCAGCTCAAAGAAACGTTTGGGAAGATCCCGGTAGCTGTGCAAATCGACGTTGTAGATCATCATATGCCCGACGCAGTTCATGGGCTTGATGCCGTACCGATCCTCGTCGATCTCCGTAAAGTACATATTTTCGCGATAGTGGTCATAATGGCCGCTGCGCATCCAGCTCTCAACCCGAAGCAGTTGAGGACCTTGCACAATGTCGTAGCCCCTGCGCAAATGTTCACGCCGCCAAAAATCTTCCAGAATCGTGCGGATGAGCATGCCCTTGGGCAGCCAGAACACCATGCCCGGTGCCACATCTTCCCGGAACATAAACAGGGACAACTCTCGGCCGAGCTTTCTGTGGTCGCGCTTTTTCGCCTCCTCGAGCATGTGCAAATGCTCCTTCAAGGCCTTTTCCTCAAAAAACGCTGTACCGTAGATACGGGAGAGCATGGGCAGCTTTTCATCCCCATGCCAATAGGCGCCGGCAACCGAAAGAAGCATACTATGCTGGGCAAAGCCCGTGTGCGGGACATGCGGTCCTCGACACAAATCCGTAAAATCGCCACAGCGGTAGAGGGAGACCGTGTCATCGGGGATGGCGTCGATCAGTTCCACCTTATAGGTTTCACCTTGGGCTTCAAAAAAAGCCCGCGCCTCCGCTTTGGGGAGCTCACTGCGCTCAAAAGGAAGCTTTTGCTTGGCAATCGAGTGCATTTCTTCCTGAATTGCGGCAAGATCAGCGTTGGTGAAGGGACGCTCCACATCAAAATCGTAGTAAAAGCCCGTGGCGATGGAGGGACCAATAGTCACCTTGGCTGCGGGGAACAGATGCTTCACAGCGAGAGCCATGACATGGGCAGTGGAATGTCTGAGAATGGCCAGTCCCTCTGGCGTATTGGCAAAAACAGGAAGCACTTCCTCAGCCCCTTCGGGCAGAGAACGGGAGAGATCCATACACACCGTCGTGCCATCAACACGCACCACGGCACCAACCACGGATTTGTACTGTTTCCCGCTCAAGGCCTCCTGACAAAGGGCAGCAAGGCTTACGGGCTGGGTGACGGCAATCGTCTTCTCGGCAACGCGTATATTCATAAATATGTCCGTGCGCACCCGCAGTAAATGGATGGGCACTCGCTCCTGTAGGGTATTGTGTTCAAAGACCACTGTTTGTGTGACAAAAAAAAAGGGAGGTACACCTCCCTTGGACACAAACAAAAAGAATACATGAAAAGCAACTCTATAATAAGGGGATGAACCCGTATTGCCATATTGGTAGGAACGAGCAGACTTGAACTGCTGACCCCTTCCGTGTCAAGGAAGTACTCTAGCCACCTGAGCTACGCTCCTACAAAACGCAAGAAGAGGTATAGCGAAACTTCCCATCCCCGTCAAGCGGAAAATGCAATTTTTTTTGGCCGATTTGCGAAGTACGGCTCTTTCCTCTATATTTTGCTCTCACTCATTCTCAACCAAGCGACTTTCTATGCACTGTGACACGATTCTTCTGGCTTCGAAACTCTTACCAGATGCCTACAGCCCCCCTCTCTCCCAGGCTGCCCTGGCCATTGCCCAGGGACGCATTCTCGCCATCGGCACGCAAAAAAACATTCTTGCAGACTTTAGCACTGATTCGGTGCGGGATCTCGGATGCGCCCTCATTGTCCCAGGCTTTGTCAACGCCCACACCCACGTGGCTATGACCTATCTTCGAGGCTATGCTGATGATATGCAGCTTATGCCCTGGCTTACGGAAAAGATCTTTCCCAAGGAGGCGCAACTCACCCCGGAGATCGTCTATACCTTTTCCTTGCTCGGTTTTGCGGAAATGCTGCGATGCGGCACCACAAGCTGCATGGACATGTATCTGTTTGAAGAAGAGGTCTTTCGGGCAGCCTATGATTGCGGCATCAGACTGCGCGCGGGCGAAGGGGTCTTTTTCTTTCCCTCCGTCTCAAGCCCGAATGCAGAAGCCGCCCTTGCCAAGACCCTGGAGCTTGCGGAAACCTATGCCAACACATCCAGACTCTCTGCTGTGATCTCGCCGCACAGCCTCTACACAACAGATCCCGGCATTCTTGAAGCATGCATGGATGTGGCTGAGCGGTATGAGCTGCCCATCCATATGCATGTGGCGGAAAGTTCTGATGAAACACGCCAGGTTGTTGAGCGCTATGGCATGCGCCCTCTCCCCTTTTGCCAGCATCTCGGTCTTTTTTCCCATACCCTCAGCTTAGCGCATGTGGTCGATACAACGGATGAAGACTATGCGCTCTTGGCTTCCGCCAAAAATTGTGTGTGCATCACCAATCCAACATCGAATATGAAGCTCGCCTCAGGCATCTGCCATCTTTCCCGTTTTGCCACGGAAAACATCCCCACAGCGCTTGGCACCGATGGAGCAGCGAGCAACAACAGCCTCAATATGGTCAACGCCATGAACCATTGCGCGCTGATCCACAAAGTCTGGCAAAACGACCCCACCTGCATGGACGCCCAAACCGTCTTTGCCATGGCAACCACAGGGGGCGCTCGTGCTCTGGCACTGCCTGATATCGGCCGTCTTGCCCCTGGCATGCGGGCGGATCTCGCGGTCTTTGACCTTCAAGCCCCCAATCTGTGCCCCTGCTACAATCCCGTCTCCCATCTGGTGTATGCCGCAAGCGGGCACGAAGTGATCCTCACCATGGTCGATGGAACGATCCTCTACGATCATGGCACCTTTACCACCTTCTCCTACGAAGAGCTCCTTCGCCACATACAGACTCTTCTTGCGAAAGCGTCTTGACCATCGCTGCACAGACCGCTACAAGAAGCCTTTACGGCACTCCGTAGTGTCCTATTTCATTCATATTCGTACCTAGCCATAGCTTGGATGCGAGTTTGGATGAAGTGTGGCACACAAAGACGTGATACGACAGGGTAAGACAAAGTTACCCGTTCCCCCCTATCAGTGACGCCAAGCTGGTAGCTCTGGGATCGCTCGCAGTCTATGGCAACTCTACCAGCACTTTTTCGTGCTGTGTTTTGTGTTTCCACGAATGACGGATTCAGATTCTCCCCAGTTCCTCAGCCGGAAGATGGACTCTATGGCTGAATGAGAAACGGGGTGCGATCTGCGGCTGTGAATTTTCTCCAATGTGAATGAAATAGACCAGTAGAAAGAATGCTCTTTTTACGATTTTGGAGGCACTATGAGCGCGTTACAAAACGCAAAAAAAACCGATGACGGTGTCATGGTCAACGGTTTTCTTCTTTCTCCCATTGTTGAACAATGCCAAGGCTGTGATCGGGTTCGCGATTTTGACGAACAGCAATTCTGCGCATCCTACCCCAATCCTTCCAGCAAATGGGCTGGGGGACGCTGCAATTTTGCAACCCACGCCAAGATTGAAGTCGCAGCCCAAGCCAAGGTCAACCCCCTCAAAGCATCCAAGCGTGCCGCAAAAGGTCGCTAAACCGCTCAAGGGAAGGGACTCCCTTCCCTTGCTTCTTTTGTATGGATCGCCCAGACCCCGCCACCATTCCCTCCTCCCCCGGCGTCTATCTCTATCACGCTCTTGACAAAAGCGTTCTCTATGTCGGGAAAGCGAGAAATCTCCGAAAACGCGTTCTCTCGTATTTTCGCAAAGATGGCCTCAGCGCAAAAACACAGGCCATGCTCGCCAAAGCCACCCACATCAGCTTTCTCACCACAACCACCGAGAAAGAAGCCCTCCTTCTTGAAGCCAATCTCATCAAAAAACACCGTCCCCACTACAATATCGCCCTCCGCGACGACAAACAGTATTTTCTCTTCCGCCTCGATTCTCAAAAACCCTATCCCCGCTTAGAAATCGTGCGGCAGGCAAAAAACGACGGAGCCCGCTATTTTGGTCCCTTTACCCAGGCGCTCGCTGCCAGAGACACCTGGAAATTGCTCCACACAAGCCTTGGGCTCAGGCGCTGTACGGATAGAGCCCTCTCAAACAGAGTACGCCCCTGTCTCTACTATCATATGCATCAATGCTTAGCCCCCTGCACAGGAACACTCTCCCACGAACGCTACCAGCAAGCCGTGGACACGGTGATCCAGATCTTGGAGGGGAAGGCGGACGATGTCATTTTCGATCTCACCCGCAAAATGACCGAGGCAGCGGACAATCTCGCCTACGAAGAGGCCGCACGCTATCGCGACCAAATCCAGGCTATCCAAAAAACCATTGAACTCCAGGCGGTCTTTCTCCCGGGCAAGGCCGATACCGACGTAGTTGGGCTTGCTCAGACAGAGAAAGGGATCGCCCTTGCCATTGTCTGCGTCCGCAATGCCGCTATTGCGGAGAGCAATCTCCTCTATTTCCCAAGCCTTGACGAAAATCAGGCCGATGAATTGATTCTCACCTCCCTCTCCCAATACTACGCCACTATTCCTCCGCCTCCCAAAATCCTGCTCCCCTGGATGCCCCAAAAAAGCCTGGATTCCGCCCAAGAAATCGAGCAACTCACCTCCGCTCTCTCTGAGATGCGAGGCTCTCCTGTTGCCATAACCCTTGCCACAAGCGCTGTTGACCAGCAGCTTCTTGCCATAGCAGCAGGCAATGCCAAGGAAAAAGCGCTCGTGGAAGAAAAAGCCCAAACAAACCATATCTTGGTTCTCCTCCAAAAAGCCCTTCATCTGCCCAATCTTCCTGTGCGCATCGAATCAGTCGATGTCTCCCACACCCAAGGCGCGCAAACCCGCGTTGGCATGGTGGTCTATACCAATGCCCAGCCAGCCCCATCACTCTATCGCGTCTATACCATGCCCGATTGTCAAGACGACTACCAAACCCTCGCCGAATGGGTGCCAAGACGCCTGCAATCAGGACCTCCCTGGCCTGATCTCCTTTTGATCGACGGTGGCCGGGGACAAGTGGCGGCTGTGGCACAGGCCTTCAAAAACGCGAAGAGCCCCCAGCCCATTCCCCTTGCCGGCATTGCCAAAGCACGAAACAAAGAGGGCAATGCTGACCGCCGTTTTGGCAATGTCAACGATCGCATCTTCCTCGAAAACCGAGCCAATCCCCTGCCCATCAAGGCGGGCAGCCGCGAAATGCTTTTTTTGCAGCAGATACGCAATGCCACCCACCACTTTGCCATCACGAAACACCGCCAAGCACGCACCAAGAAAAGCCTTGAAAGCACGCTGGAACAACTCCCAGGCATAGGCCACGCCACTGCCCAGCGTTTGTGGCAGCATTTTCCGGATCTCACCGCCATGCTGAACGCCGATTGGCAAACAATCGCCGCGATCCCTGGCATAGGGGAAAAACGCGCCCAAACAATCTCTGCCAGCCTGGCCGCACTCAAAAAAAAAGAGTGAACCATAGTTCACTCTTATTTGCGTACACACTATGAGCCTTGCAGCTCACTCATACGGCGAAACATCTTCTTGCTCGATCCGCAGACAGGACACCGCCAATCGTCAGGCAAATCCTCAAATTTAACGCCTGCGGGGATTTTGTGTTTGCGATCCCCTTTGTCGGGATTGTAGATGTAGCCGCAATTGCCCACTTGACACTGCCACATATCACTCAATTCAGCCATACAACACTCCTTGCTGATGTCAAACAGCCATTTTTTTTTAGCACAAAGTTTTGCAAAAGCCGAGCATACACGCTTGCACGCCCACTCAAAATGCGCTAGGACAATCCATAAAAAAGGATACACCGTGAAAAATCAAGACCTTGCCGCTGTCTGCACGTATTTGCAGTCAACCGACGCAGCGGTTTGTTCGATACAAAAAGCCTTAACACAATGCAAGGCCTGCTCCCCGGAACAAGGCGGGGATGGGGAAGAGAAGAAGGCCGCTTGGATAGAAAGCTATCTCAGCGAGACAAAAGCGCACACAACGCGCTGTCTTTGTCCAGACAGCCGTGTTTCGCACGGCTATCGGCCAACCCTCGTGAGCACCATTCCAGGACGTAGCGCGCGAACTGTCTGGATTTTCAGTCATATGGATGTGGTTGACCCGGGAGATAGATCCGCCTGGAACCATGATCCCTGGACAGTCGCCTGCGATGGCACCTATTGCACTGGCCGAGGGGTTGAAGACAATCAACAAGCCATTGTCTCGACCCTGCTTTTGGCAAAAGCGTTGACAACATGCTCGGTCACCCCAGACTCTACTCTTGGCATGGTGTTTATGGCTGATGAAGAATCGGGCAGCACCTACGGCCTTGCGTATCTCTTGGAACAACACCCCGAATACTTTCGCGCAGACGATCTATACTTGGTTCCGGATTTTGGAAGCCCCGATGCTTCGGTCATTGAAGTGGCAGAAAAGGCCTCTCTTTGGCTTCGCATCGATATTCAAGGGCTTCAATGCCATGCATCGACCCCCCACAAAGGCAAAAACGCCTTTCTTTGCTCCTCAGCCCTTGTCGTGGCTTTGGCGGAAGAACTTCCGAAACAGTATCCAGCCACCGACCCCCTCTTTGATCCCCCCATATCCACCTTTGTGCCCAGTATGCCCCAAAGCTATACCCAGGGTATCAATATTCTGCCGGGCAAAGCCACCTTCCATCTCGATTGTCGGCTTCTGCCAGCACACTCCCCCCAAGCAGTCCTTGATTGTGTGACCCAAACCGTCACCACGGTGTGCGCTCGTTTTGGCTGCCAGGGCACAGTGACCACAGTCCAGAGCCAACCCGCAAGCAGCATCGATGCCACGCATCCTGATTTTGCCACGCTCGCCCGCGCTGTTTCCGCGGTCTATCCTGTGACCCCCAAGGCCATGGGGCTCGGGGGTGCCACGGTTGCCCAGCATTTGCGCGCCAAAGGCTATCCTGCCTTGGTGTGGTCGTGTATTGAAAACACCTGCCATGCGCCCAATGAACGCTCTTCCCTGGCTGCGACCAAAAACGACAGCTGTGTCTTTGCACACCTTCTCTTTGCCCAATGATACCAACATCTTTTGACTGTATTGTGGTTGGTGCTGGCCATGCCGGCTGTGAGGCTGCCTGCGCCATGGCTCAGGTTGGGCTTTCTGCCTGCCTGATTACCCCCAACCTCGACCGTATCGGCTATCTCTCCTGCAATCCTGCTATCGGCGGCCTTGCCAAAGGCCATATGGTGCGGGAAATCGACGCCTTAGGCGGCATGATGGGGCTTTGGGCTGATCAAGCGGGTATTCAATTTCGCACCTTAAACGCCAGCAAAGGTCCTGCTGTTCGGGCAACGAGAGCGCAAATCGATCGCGAACACTACCTGCGCGTTGTCAAAGAAAGCCTCTTCACAATGCCCAACCTCCGCCTCTGGCAGGACAGCGTCAAAGAACTCCTCACCAAGGACAACGCGATACGCGGCGTTCGTACCCAATTGGGACTTACGCTTTTGGCAAAACACGTGCTGCTCACCACAGGCACGTTTTTACACGGCCTCATCCACATAGGGGAGACCAACTTTGCCGCTGGTCGCATGGGCGATGCGGCGTCCTTTGGCATTTCAGAAAGCCTTCTGGCACTGGGCTTTCGGCTGGGCAGACTCAAAACCGGCACAACGCCAAGGCTGCTTCGATCCTCGATCGATTTTGCTGCCCTTGAACGCCAGGATGGCGACATCCCCATCCCCCAATTCAGTTTTTTTGGTTCCCCCCCACCTTTGCCTCAAACAGCCTGTGCCATCACCTGGACGAACGAAAAGACCCATGCGATTATTCGGACAGGCTTTGACCGATCGCCGCTTTTTACCGGACGCATCCAGGGAACCGGCGCCCGCTATTGCCCCTCCATCGAAGACAAAGTGGCGCGTTTTCCCCATCACGACCGCCACCACATCTTCCTCGAGCCCGAAGGACTCACAAGCCATGAGGTCTATGCCAACGGGATCTCGACAAGCCTGCCGCTTGATATTCAAATGGCAATGATACATAGTATTCAGGGACTCGAACACGCTGTCATGCTCCGTCCGGGCTATGCCATTGAATACGATTTTGTCGATCCCATGCAGCTCACCCCAACGCTTGAGAGCAAACGGATCAAGGGACTGTGGATGGCAGGCCAAATCAACGGAACCAGTGGCTACGAAGAAGCCGCTGCCCAGGGCTTGTTTTGCGCGCTGAACATCATTGCTCAAGAAGGCCACCATGCGCCCTTTGCCCCAGGCCGCGACCGTGCCTATATGGCGGTCTTGGTCGATGACCTTGTGACCCTTGGCACCAACGAGCCCTATCGCATGTTCACCTCCCGCGCCGAGCACCGTCTGCTCTTGCGCGAAGACAATGCCGATGAGCGGCTTTCTCCCGAAGGATACCGTCTTGGCCTTCTTCCCAAGGCCTCCTACGACCGCTTCCTGAAAAAACAGGCACAAAAAGCCCGTCTCACCCATATGCTCACAACGTGCCAGCTCGCCACTGATCCCCAAAGCAGTGCTGCCAAATACCTGAAACGCACTGACACAAGTCTTGCGTCTCTTGAACCATCCCTGCCGCCAGAGATCCGTGCCTGTCTTGCACAAACCGATCCGGCAACGCTTTTTTCCGTGCAAACCGACATCAAATACGAAGGCTATATCCAACGCGAACACGAACTCGTTGCTCGCAGCAAAAAATTAGCAGCGATCACGCTGCCCAAGGATATCGACTACAAAACAGTGGCCGGTCTCACCCTTGAAGCGATCGAAAAACTGCAAGCGGTTGCGCCCACTGATCTTGGCCAGGCAAGCCGCATTTCAGGCGTCACCCCTGCAGCCATCACATGTCTTGAAATCCATCTCCATAAACAGCAAGCGCTCACCCATACCGCGCCTTGAGGCACTTCTTCGTGCAAACCCCAGGTGTTCTTGATTCCCTCTATGTCTTTTTCCTCACGCGATCGAGCGGAGAATTTCTTGTTCTCTCGCTTCTTTTTCTTTTGCCCTTGGTGGCTTTTGTGATCTTCCTTCTCAAAAACCATGCAAAAGAACAACGAGAAAAAGCGCATACCCTCTCCGTGCAAGACCTTCTGACCCAAGCCAAGAATACGGTCGAGTCTTTCACGCTGCAAATCCTTATCAATGAACGCCGTACCCATTTTTTGGCTCTTCTCGAACGAATCGAAGACGATAGGCTCTTTTTTTTGTGTGAACGCATACCGAATGCGCCGATTGGGCAAGACATTCAATGCTATTTTTCCATCACGGATCACAAAAAACAACAATTCTACACCTTTCTCTCAACCATTCTCGCCTCTGAGCCCCACAACCAGAAAACCAAACTGGTTCTCAAGTACCCGAAAGAACTCACCCTGGGGCAAAAACGAGCCTTTTTCCGCATAAGCCCACCCCACGATGCCATCAAAACCGTGGCACTCTGGCTTTGGCCAAACGACGCGCCCCTTGCCAAAGAGGTGAAGGATATTGGTGAACCCTATCTGAGTTCCACCATGCGCTATGCCGGCCAAACACCCACCATGAAACTCCCCGAACCATTGAGTGTCCTCGACCTTTCGGGCGCAGGCATCGGTCTGCGTCTTCGGGCAAAAACCGATTCGCCCATGCTGACAAAAGA
Organism: Desulfovibrio sp.; assembly: GCA_017450275.1. GTDB lineage: Bacteria > Desulfobacterota > Desulfovibrionia > Desulfovibrionales > Desulfovibrionaceae > Desulfovibrio. Next base: position 102,166 of record JAFSVD010000039.1, read on the forward strand.
CGCCCACATCCTTTGCCTTGTGGTCTTCAACGATTCCCTGCAAGAGGAAGAGCATTTGGTGAATTTTCTCTGCCATGGCAAAATCACCAATATTCGGCAGGATAAAAACACGGTTGCCATCATCCTTGGCATTGAATTTCTTGATTGGGCGCTTTTGGACAGAGGTGTTCCCACCATCAATTGGTTTAATAAAAACAACCAGGCAGGCATTGGCGCCATTCTCCAGTGGGTCACCAAACTGGATATTGAACGCCGAAGGCATCTGCTTCGTGATTAAGGTTTACAACGGATCTGGATTCCAGAGCCAAAGGAGAGACGACGTTGGACGATTCTACAGACGGGCATAGTTCCATCTGGTCACGCGTAAGCCGCTTTTTTTGCCGCGATAATGAAGAGAAACTCGAGCAGGCGATTTTGGACGCAAGTGCCGATGGCGAAGTGGAACCCGAAGAAAAATCCATGCTCTTGGGTATTCTTCGCTTCAACGATCTTTTAGTGCACGACACCATGACCCCTCGAACGGATATGGACTGCATCCCCCTGGAGAGTTCCCTCGCCGAGGTGGCAAAACTCATTGTCGAATCCGGCCATTCTCGCATTCCGGTCTTCAAAGATACCCGCGACAATATTGTGGGCATTGTCCATGCCAAGGACATTTTGCCCTGTTTCATCGATGCCAAGAGCGAGCATCTTTCCCTTGAAACCATTATGCGAGAACCGTTTTTTGTGCCTGACACCAAATCGACGCGTACCCTTCTTCAAGAATTTCGAACCCGCAAACAGCATATCGCCATCGCCCTCGATGAATACGGCGGCACCTCAGGTCTTATCACGATCGAAGATGTGATCGAAGAAATTGTCGGCGATATCGAAGACGAACACGATGCCCCCAAGGAAGAAGATATCAGGGCGTTGGGCAACGATGTCTACGAACTCACCGGTCGCGCCAATTTGGAAGATCTCACAGAGCTTGGGCTTTCGCTCGAAAGCGATGAAGTGGACACCATTGGTGGGTATCTGTGCATGATGGCAGGACACGTCCCAGGCAAGGACGAAGTCTTTACCCTGGAAGGCTGGCGCATCACCATCCTCTCCTCCGACCAAAAACTGATCCATCGCCTTCGTTTGGAGCCTTTTGTGGCTCCGGATGCTCCAGCCCATGAATAAGCCTCTCGCCCTCTCCAGGCTGGGGCTTGTTTGTATGGGCAGTCTCGGCCTGTGGCTCGGCTTTCCCAACGATCTTCTCTATGTGCCCCCGCTCATTCTTTGCTGGCCACTGGCGCTCTTCTTCCTGGGACACATCGAAGAGACGCCTAAATCCGCCTGGCGATGGGGATTTTGTCTCTCTATGCTTGGCCTTTCAGCCTCGCTCTACTGGCTCATGCTCCCTATCCACGAGGTCGGCGGCCTTCCTTGGATTCTGGCAGCCATCTGCGCCTTTGCTGTGCCAGCCATTTTGGCGGCCTTTTTTGCCCTGTTTGCCGTTGGCATTGCCTCCACAAAACATCTCCCCCCTGTGCGCCACGCTTTGTTTGCGGCTATTTTGTGGCTTGTTCTTGAGGTGGTGCAGGCCAAAGTGCTCGATTTTCCCTGGGTTTGTGTTGCTGGCGGTCTTGTTGGCTGGCCGATTCTCGTGCAGGGAGCGGTGCTTATCGGCAGCTTTGGCGTGAGCTTTGTCGCTGTTTTTGCCCTCCTGCTCTGTACACCCAGCCACATCACCAAACAAACGATCTCTCTTGGCTTGGTGCTCTGGCTGGGCATCCTTGGCTTTGGTTGGTACCGTTTGCACACCAATCCCGTAACCATACCGCATGATGCCAACAGTATCGGGGTGCTCTTTGTCGAAGGCAATGCCGATCAAAACACCAAGTGGACGCCCTCCTATCAAAGAGCCATTGTGGAAAAACACCGGAAACTCACCCTGTCGGGGCTTAGTGCTTCCTCTATCCCCGTATCGCTCATTGTATGGTCTGAGACCTGCATCCCCTTTTTCTTTGACCACCATCCCCATCTGACAGCCCTTGTCCGGGATACGGCAAAAAAGAGTCATACCCCTCTTTTGTTTGGCACCCCAGGCCTCAAAGAGATTGGCACAAAACGCCTGATCTACAATCGCGCCATATTGCTCGACGAAAACGGCGCAACAGCCGGCTATGCCGACAAAGAACATCTGGTGCCCTTTGGCGAATATGTCCCTGCTGTGTTCGACACCCCGTTTTTTCACAAACTTCTCCAAGGGATCGGCTACTCTAAAGGCGAACACACCTCCCCCCTTCGCCTGCACGGTATTGCGGCTGGCATTCTCATTTGTTATGAAGGGATATTCCAGGAACTTGCCCAAAAACGCGTAGCCAGCGGCGCCAATATTTTTGTTGACTTAAGCAACGATGCCTGGTTTGGCGCAACCGCTGCTGCGAGTCAACATCTCTATCTGAAGGCGCTGCGCTCCATTGAACAAAACCGCTGGCTGCTTCGGGGTACCAATACCGGTATCTCAGCCGTCATCGACCATGTCGGACGCATTGTTGCCCATGGCAATCGCTTTACCGAAGAGGCCTTTACGGCGCAGGCTCGCTTGACAAAGGAGCGCTCTTTTTTCCACAAAACCTATGGCATGCAGGGCATTCTCTTTATTGTCCTTGTTGGCACAGGCATCTTTCTGGCAATCGTTGCCAAACGAACACACAGGAGTGCCCTGTTGCGATGAAGTGTGGCAGACAGGGCAAGCGTTCTTACCCGTTCCCCTATCGGTACTGTGCATTGTACCCATATCTTCGCGGATTCCGCCCCCAGATTCTCCCAAGTTCCTCAGCCGGACGATGGAGTATATCGGCTAGGAACTGGGTGCGATCTGCGGTCGTGGATTTTCTCCAATGTGAATGAAATAGACCACTAGGAAAACCTATGTCCCAAACACCCATCCGACTCGCTGATCTACGCCAAGAAAGCCAAGCTCTTACGACCCGTTTTGACGCCCTGTGGAGGAGTCTTTGACCTGGCTGGCTGTCAAACGCGACTGAGCGCCATCGAAAAAGATCTTGCCAAGCCCAACGCCTGGGACAATCCCAAGAGTTTGACCCCGCTGCTTCAGGAAAAAGGGCGTTTAGAGGAAACCTGTGCGCGTCTGGAACGGCTCAAAACAGCCCACGAGGATGTCGACGCCTGGTTTGAACTGGCAGCCGATGACGATCCTGAGGCAATTCTCTCTCTCGAAGAGGCTATGCAGAGCTTTTCCCTGCAGCTTGAAGCCACAGAAATGCTGACCCTGCTCAACGGCAAAAACGACAATTGCGCAGCTCTTCTTGAAATCCATCCCGGTGCTGGGGGCACAGAATCCCAGGATTGGGGGAATATGCTCTTGCGCATGTACACGAGATGGGCGCAATCCAAAAAATATGCAGTGGAGATCCTTGACTACCAGCCAGGAGATGAAGCAGGTTTAAAACGCGTGACCATCCGCATCTCCGGTCAAAACGCCTATGGCCTCTTAAAAAGCGAACGGGGTACCCATCGCTTAATCCGCATATCGCCCTTTGACGCCTCTGGCCGCAGGCACACCTCCTTTACGGCTGTCGATGTGCTGGCCGATGTCAGCGAGGATATCCAAATCGATATCAAGGAATCCGATTTACGGATCGATATTTTTCATTCGAGCGGGCCTGGGGGACAGAGTGTCAACACGACAAGTTCTGCTGTACGCATAACCCATATCCCAACCGGCGTTGTGGTGCAGTGTCAAAACGAACGCTCCCAGCTCCACAATCGCGAAGGCGCCATGCGCGTCCTTCGAGCCAGACTCTACGCGCTTGAAGAGGCCAAACGAGACAAGGAACGCCAAGAGGCCTATGTCAACAAGGGAGCCATCGATTTTGGCAGCCAGATCAGAACCTATACCCTGCAACCCTTCCGTCTCGTCACCGACCACCGCACCAGCAAGAAATACACCGACGTGGATGCCATATTGGATGGGGGTATTGACCACCTGCAACACGACTACCTTCTACATTGCCATGGACAAAAACATTGATTTTAAAGCACTAGCGGCTGAGCTGGCGGCGCTTGAGCGTCAGGGCAAGGGCAAGGGGGAAGACCTCTTGATCGCCCGTGTTCTGCACAATATGTCGCCCAGCCGATGGAAGGAATTCTGTAAGGCCTATCCGGCGAGTAAGTGGGGAGCCGTGCCTGTCTCTTCGCTCAATCTCTCGCATATGGCTGACGAAGAAAAAGACGCAGGATTCTTGTGGGGCGATGAACTCAAATACGCAATCATGGCTGAAAAATTTACCGAACAGGTGGAACGGGAACTGTTGCGCATGGCTCGCATCGGCGGGGAGCTGAGTATATTGTCCTGCGCAATCCCCCCCGCGGCCAAACAATGCTCCCTCCACACAGCGCTTGAAGAACTCCTGATCAAAATTCTCAAAAACACCTTAGAACCCTGCGACAGCCTGGCAACGGACGGAGAGGGACATCCCTTGGTTCTGCTCCCTGGCACAGGCCCCATTCGCTCCCGCCATCTCTGTGAACAGCTCCAAAACCAATATGCCAACGAATCGAAAAAACTGTATCCCGATGTTTTTGTCTCTATGGGTGTTGTCAGTATCGCCCAAGGAGAAAAACGCTCCGCAGAAGATTTGGTTGCCCGCGTAGCAAGTGCTCTGCAAAAGGCACAAACGGAAGCGTCTCATTTGCATCAGATAGGCCCCGAAACACTGGATGAACGCTCTACACTGGTTCATTCTGACGAAAAACGTTTTCTCTTTTTTGGTGGAGCATATTAGTATGAACAGTACCTTAAGTGTAGCTATTCTCAGTGGAAAGGGCGGAGTGGGAAAGACCAATATTTCCCTCAACTTGGCCTATGGCCTCTATCAGTTGGGCTATAAACCCTTTCTGATGGACTGCGATATGGGTCTTGCCAATCTCGATGTCCTGCTTGGCATAACCCCTGAGGCCAATCTCCAAGACACCTTGCTTGGCAAAGCAACCCTTTCTGATGTGCTCTACCATGTCGAACCAAACGGGTTTGATGTGCTGCCGGCAGCATCAGGGGTTCCCGAATTGAACGATCTCAAGCCCGAACTGCGCGACATTTTGATCGACAAACTCGAACCCATGCTCGCCTCCTACGACTTTGTCTTTATGGATCTGGGCGCTGGGATTTCCGAAAATGTGCAGACCTTTGCGGCCATGAGCGCGATGCGCATCCTCATCATCACCCCTGAGCCCACATCGCTCACCGATGGCTACGCACTGATCAAAGTCTTAAACAACCGTTTTGGCATGCGAGACTTCATGATTGTTGTCAACGAAGCCAGTTCGTCCAAGGAAGCGCAAAACACCTATGAACGCTTAAAAACAGCGTGCATGCACTTCCTCCATATTGAACCGGTTTCCCTGGGCTTTGTCCACAGGGACAATAAATTGCCGGAAGCGGTCTGCCGCCAAAAGCCCCTCTTGCTCTATGCGCCCGGCTGCCAAGCTGCGCGTGATTTGACTTCCATGGCAGAAAAATTGCAGAAAATCCGCCTTTCCATGGCAGACTGGCTTGCTACGCGCACTATTTTAAAACGGAGCCAAGGCTAACTTGGACATCCGTCAAAAAGACAAGCAAAATCAAGAACGATACAAACGCCATTGCATCCCACAAGGACATATGCGTGTCGAACCAAACCATGGGGACGCTTTTTGTTTTTGCTCTCAATCCTCGATTACACGCACTTTAAACTATCCCTCGGTTGCCTCAGGCACACCAGAATATCGGGAGAATGTGTATGCAGAAAGCATTTCATGGCGCAATCACTGCTCTTGTGACCCCGTTCACCAACGGTATCTTTGATGAAAAACGCTATCGTGCCCTGATTGATACCCAAATTGCTGCGGGCATTCACGGCCTTGTCCCCTGTGGATCCACCGGCGAATCGGCAACGCTCACCCACGCTGAACACGAAGAGGTGATCCGGGTCTGCGTCGATCAAGTCAACAAACGCGTGCCTGTCTTGGCAGGGGCTGGATCAAACAACACCACCGAAGCCATAGCCTTAACCAAGATCGCCAAAGACGCTGGTGCCGACGGGGCTCTGCTCATCACCCCCTACTACAACAAGCCGACCCAGGAAGGGCTCTACCAGCATTATGCGAGTGTAGCGAAAGCGGTTGATCTGCCCTTGATCCTCTACAATGTTCCGGGCAGAACAGGCTGTAACATGCTTCCGCCTGTGCTTGCGCGTTTGGCCAAGGATTTTCCCACCATCATTGGGGTCAAGGAGGCAACAGGCAACCTCGCCCAGGGAAGCGAAGTGATTGAGCAATGCCCAAAGGATTTCTTGGTGCTCTCGGGAGACGATTTTACGGCGCTGCCCTTGATGTGCATCGGCGGCGTTGGGGTGATTTCTGTCACCTCCAACATCTGCCCCAAGGAAATGGCGGCCATGTGCAATGCCTTTGAAAGCGGCGATCTTGCCAAAGCCGTTGCTCTCCACCACAAGCTCTTCGCCCTCCATAAGGCCATGTTCATCGAGACCAATCCGGTGCCGGTCAAAAAAGCCCTGGCTTTCATGGGGCAGATTGAAAGCGGAGTGAGACTCCCTCTGTGCGAAATGACCGAGCAGCATTGTCATGATCTGCGCGCTGTGCTGAAAAACTACGACTTGATTGCCTAAAACAGAATGACGCATTTCTTCGGAAATGCGTCAAACACCACCTATGGATATCGCTGTTGCTGTCAGCGGAGGCATTGACAGCCTCTGCGCCCTCCTCCTCTTGCGCCAACAGGGCTATACTCCCTTGGCGATCTATGGCCGCTTTTTGCCAAGCGACACACTCCCTGATGCCTATCAAGACTATCTTGCCACCCTCCGTATCCCGCTCACAATTCTCGATCTGACAATCCCCTTTGCCCAGACTGTTCTTGCCCAAACACAAGCATCCCTCAATGCCGGCAAAACCCCCAATCCATGCGCTCTGTGCAACAAAAGCATCAAATTTGGGCTGCTAGCCAACGAGGCACTTGCTTTGCATACGCCCTTTGCAACCGGCCATTATGTGCAAACAAGCCTCTATCAGGATGTGCTCCTGCTGACAAAAGCGAAAGACACAAAAAAGGATCAAAGCTATTTTTTAAGCTTGATCCCCAAAGCGCTTCTGCCTCATCTGCGCTTTCCTCTGGCTCAAATGACCAAGGAAGAATGCCGCGCACTGCTTTCGCATCGTGGCCTCCCCCAGCCCAAGGAGAGCCAGGATGTCTGCTTTCGCCTTGCCCCTCCCTTCAATCCCGGTCGCTGCCTGCTCATCGAACGCGATGGCTCCTGCAAAGAGGTTGCGCCCCACAACGGCCTTGCCAACTACACCCTTGGTCAACGTCGAGGACTTGGCATAAGCTATCGCGAAGGACTCTATGTCGTCAAAAAAGACTATGCCACCAATACCCTCTATGTAGGGCCTTTGCCTCTCCTTGGCATGCGAGGGTGTACGGCCTCATCCATCAATTATTTTTTGGCGCCTGCATCGTGGCCAAAAGACCTCTTTGCCAAGGTGCGCTATCGCCAAAAAGCCGTTCCCATGACGCTTGTGCACGCAGACGCCAACACCATAACCATTGCCTTTGACCAGCCCCAATTTCCCAGCGACCTTGACCAGATTCTCTCTGTCAGCGATAGAGACGGACGCATTCTCGCAGGCGGTGTCGTGGATGGGATGGAGCTTGTGGTTGACAGCCTTCTTCGCTAAAGCCCTATTCCAAAAAACGCTCGTCCATTGTCCCCGCATGTTCGCCACAACGATTCTTTGTCACAGCCAAGCGCATTGGCCATGGCTTCGATGGTAAAGACCGTATAGGCGGGCTCATTGCGTGTGCCCCGGTGCGGATGAGGGGCAAGATAAGGGCAGTCGGTCTCAACGAGCAGACGCTCCTTGGGAATGCTGGGAAGAGCCTCCCTCACGACTGTATTGGCGGGATAGGTAACAGGCCCTGGCAGGGAAATCATCCAGCCATTCTCAACGATACGCCGCGCAAGCGTGGCGTCCCCGCCAAAGCAATGCCACAATACCGGGTATCCTTGGCACGCATTCACCGTAAGCAGATGCAGACACTCTGTCACAGCATCCCGGCAATGGATCACAATGGGCAGATGCATCTCCTTGGCAATGGCTATTTGCCGACTAAACACCGCCATCTGTGTCTCGTGGGGACAATCCTTCCAATAATAATCAAGCCCAATTTCCCCAACAGCCCGGATTCTCGGCTCATTGGCCAAGGCATCACACAGAGCCGATTCAACCTCGTTGTTCCATGTCAGCCCATCACACGGATGCACGCCAAGAGCAAAAAAGACCTCGGGATGGTTGTCAAAGACGTGCTTTTCTTCGGCAAACGCCAAAGGATCGCCAAAAATATTGAGAATCGTGACAATACCAACGGCCTGAGCGCGAGCGAGAACATCCTCTCTGTCCGCATCAAAACGGGCATCGTTCACATGCGCATGACTGTCCATACCAAAGGGAGGAAGTTTCCGCGTCAACGGATCGATGCGTTCAACTTTTTTATGTCCCATAGATGCCTTTACTGGCTTCGTTTGCCAGAGTATCAATTTTTGCGTACAATTTCACATGATTTGAGCAAAATTTTTTGCATAGAAATACACATGTGTCAACTCTAATTCTTCCAAAAACATGAAAAACCAGGATTAAAGATGCATCACCGCAAACGCATATTAGTCACCGGAGGCTCGGGTTTTTTGGGCTCGCATCTGTGCAAACGCCTGCTCGACGAAGGCATGGACGTCATCTGCGTTGACAATTTTTATTCGGGTTCCCGGGACACGGTGCTCGATCTGCTCAAAAATCCCCATTTTGAACTGATTCGCCACGACATAACGCTCCCTCTCTATGTTGAGGTCGACGAGATCTACAATCTCGCCTGTCCAGCCTCCCCTATCCACTATCAAGAAAACCCCATCCACACCATTAAGGCCTGTTTGCTCGGCAGCCTCAATATGCTGGGTCTGGCCAAACGTTTGCGCTGCAAAATTTTCCAGGCCTCAACAAGCGAAGTGTACGGGGATCCCGAACAAAGCCCACAAAAAGAATCCTATTGGGGCAATGTCAATCCCAACGGTATTCGCTCCTGTTACGATGAAGGCAAACGCTGCGCGGAATCGCTCTTTTTCTCCTTTCACCGGGAAAACAATATTGCCATCAAGGTCGGTCGCATCTTTAACACCTATGGACCCAACATGCATCCGAAGGATGGTCGCGTGGTCTCCAACTTTATTGTCCAAGCCTTGACCAACAAACCCATCACCATCTATGGCGATGGCTCGCAGACCCGTTCCTTTTGCTATGTCGACGACCTCATTGAATGTATGATCCGTTTTATGCAAACAGACGCTTCGGTGACAGGCCCCATCAATATGGGCAATCCCGGGGAATTCACCATTCTCTCTCTCGCGCAAACAATCATTCGCCTCTCCAACAGCTCCTCCACCATCACCTATCTGCCCCTCCCAGGGGATGATCCCAAACAGCGCAAACCCGATATCACCCTTGCCAAGACCCTTCTCTCCTGGACGCCAACCGTCCCCTTGGAGGAAGGACTCACAAAAACCATTCGCTATTTTGCAAAGCTGCTCAATATCTAAGCCAAAGCCCCTGCTCTTCTTGGTTAACGTCCCTGTTTTTTGACACGGATCGCTTCGAGGGCTTGCAAAAGATCCCACCCAAGACAGAGATTGTGTCTGCCAACGCCCAGAAAGACTCCGGGCTTTGTGGTTCCGTGGAAATCACTGCCACCAGTAAGCGCAAGCCCCAACCTTTCTGCCCATTGCCTGCATTGCTTGCTTTGCTCCGGGCTATGCTCGCTGTGCCAGGCCTCCAAAGCGTCAAGACCGTGAGCCTGTAAGGATTGTATGCGTTGATAGAGCCAATCGTTGGGATAGTGGTGCAAAAACGGATGCGCCAAACTGACCACTGCCCCGCTTGCCGAAAGCCTTTGCACCAGCGCTTCGGGAGAGGGGCTTTCTTTGGGCACAAAGGCTGGGCAGCCAGCCCCGATATAGCGCTCAAAGGCCTGACGCACGCTTTGCACAAGCCCCCTTGCCTGCAATGCCTGAGCAATATGGGGGCGACCAATGCTGCCTTGGCCTGCAAAGGAGCGCACCTCCTCCATGGAAAGAGATATGCCCAAATCGTTCAGTCTCGCTAACATGGCCTGATTTCTCCGTGCGCGAGTACCTCGAAGCTCGCTCAGCATATCGAGAAGAGCCTTGCACGGCGTAACCCACAGTCCCAAAATATGCAGCTCGCCGTATTCTGTCATGGCTGAAAGCTCACAGCCGCCAATAACAGCAACGCCGAACGTTTTCCCTGCAACAAGCGCTTCAGCCACGCCATCTATGGTATCGTGATCGGTAATGGCAAGGCAGCCCACCCCGCTCTCCTTGGCTAAACGCACAAGCTCTGTCGGAGACAGGGTACCGTCTGAAAAATTCGTATGCGTGTGCAAATCGATTCTATCCACAAAACCCTCTCTTTTTTCGAGACACCGAGGCTCCCCTATGGAACTCAAAGCAATTCTCTCCTATCTCGCCTGCCCCTCATGCCATGGCGATCTCAGCATAGAAGGCGAAGATCATCCCAGCGCGCTTCTGTGCGCAAACTGCCATCTGCGCTATCCCATCCAGGATGGCATTCCCCTCTTGCTCGCCTCTGAAGCCCAAGCCATTGACACACAGCCAAAGGAATAAGGTATGCGAATGCTCATTGCGTCGGATCTCCACGGATCCCTTTCAAGCCTCCACTTTTTGGTCGAAACCACGAAAAGCCTCAAACCCGATATGCTCGTCCTTTTGGGTGATCTTGTCTACCACGGTCCCAGAAACAGACTTCCTGAATCCTACGATACCAAACAGGTTTTGGGCGATCTTTCGGCTCTGTGCTCGCTCGACGTTGCCATTACAGCGGTACGCGGCAATTGCGATGCTGAGGTGGATGTTGAGCATACGCCATTTCCGGTTGTGGAAAACGCCTGGATCAACGCCGATGGCCTCACCATCTTTGCCAGCCACGGGCACAGGATTCCTGAAGTGCCTCCTATGCCCTATAGCATTCCAGACGGTTGCGTGATTCTGCGCGGCCACACCCACATTCCCCGCGGAGAAAGCCTGCACGGCTTCCATTTCTGGAATCCGGGCTCTCTCTCCCTCCCCAAAGGCGGCAGCAAACGCTCCTATGGGGTCTATGAAAACCGCACCTTTACCGTCTACACCATGGATGGTGAACGCGTTCTCTCCCACACCCCAAACAACGAGTAATATGCACCCCATTTTTACGCTTCCACCAGATGTCACTCTCGTTCTCGCCTCAGCCTCTCCCCGAAGAAAAGCCCTGCTCGAAGCATCCTGGGGCGTTGCTCTTACGATCTTGCCCTCTCCCGTTGACGAGCCTAAACCGAGCATGGCTGAAAGTGCCGAGCATTATACCCGACAAACCTCTGCGCAAAAAGCGATGGCAACAGCGCAAAGACTGTCGAAGACGTCACGATGTATTATTCTTGGCGCAGACACGGTTGTGCATACGCAAAACGGAACCATCCTTGGAAAACCCGTTGACTGCGACGATGCCCTTGCCATGCTGCAAAGCCTTATAGGCACATGGCACAGCGTGACAACCTCCGTCACCATTATACTTCAAAATCCTCCCTCCACAACAACGCTCACGCAAACAACGAGAGTACACTTTGGAACCTTTTCCTCCGACGTTCTCAAAGCCTATGTCAACACCCTCGAGCCTATGGATAAAGCCGGTGCATACGCTATTCAAGGAAAGGGGGCGTTTCTGCTCAAAGAAATAGAGGGCTCCTGGACAAACGTTGTGGGATTGCCGCTTGAGATGCTGACACAATGGTTGTGCGAAAGGAATCTCCTGCTCCCAGCAAGACCGCAATAATCGCCAGAAGCTAAAAAAGCCCACGTATCGAAAGTCTGCCACATGCACGAGAGTCAAAGAGTACAACAACTGTACTCTTTTTTTTTTGCCAAAGGATGCTAGCACACAAGGTGAGCGCAAAAAATCACCTGCTCCCAGCACCATCGCTACGCAGCAAAATATCGCGCACAAGGAGATGGTATCCTCAGCGTAAAACACCTGGAACTCCCTCAAGAACCGTCGTTGTTCTGGCTTATAATGCCCAAAAAACGAAAGCTAAAGAAGTCCACATATCGAAAGCGTGCCACATGCACGAGAGTCAAAGCGTACAACAACTGTACTCTTTTTTTTTTGCCAAAGGATGCTGGCACACGAGGTGAGCACAAAAAATCACCTGCTCCCAGCACCATCGCTACGCGGAAAAATATCGCGCACAAGGAGATGGTATCCAGAGCATAACACACCGAGAAGCCCTCAAGAACGTTCGTTGTTTTGGCTTATACTGCCAAGGACACGGATCTCAAGGAAGGCTCATATATCGAAAGTGTGCCATGTGCACGAGAGTCAAAGCGTACAATAAGTGTAGGCTTTTTTTTGCAGGATGTTGCAAAAATTGCGGGAGGTACGTTAATGCAAGAGAGCGTTGTGAGATTTCTCACGATCGCTAAGGAAACATGTCCTTACGATCAAACGTGGACAAAGGTTGCTGACACACAAGGTGAGCACAAAAAATCACCTGCTCCCAGCACCATCGCTACGCAGCAAAATATCGCGCACAAGGAGATGGTATCCAGAGCGTAAAACACTGAAAAGACGCCAAAAAGATTTGATGTTCTGACTCATACTACTAAGGACACGGAACCCAAGGAAGCCCATAGAGCAAAAGTGTGCCATGTGTATGACAGTCAAAGCGTACAAGAACTGTAGGCTTTTTTTTGCAGGATGTTGCGAAAATTGCGGGATGTAGGTTGGTGCAAGAGAGCGTTGTGAGATCTCTCAGGATCGCCAAGGAAACATCTCCTTACGATCAAACGTGGACAAAGGTTGCTGACACAAAAGGTGATCGCAAAAAATATCCTGTTCTCAGCACCATCGCTACGCAGCAAAATATCGCGCACAAGGAGATGGTATCCAGAGCATAACACACTGAGAAGCAGGCAAGAAGGTTCGTTGTTTTGGCTCATACTGGCAAGAACACGGAACCCAAGGAAGCCCATAGAGCAAAAGTGTGCTATGTGTATGACAGTCAAAGCGTACAACAAGTGTAGGCTTTTTTTTGCAGGATGTTGCGAAAATTGCGGGAGGTAGGTTAATGCAAGAGAGCGTTGTGAGATTTCTCACGATCGCCAAGGAAAGATCTCCTTACGATCAAACGTGGACAAAGGTTGCTGACACACAAGGTGATCGCAAAAAATATCCTGTTCCAAGCACCATCGCTACGCGCTACGATATCGCGCACAAGGAGATGGTATCCTCATTATACAACACTGAAAAGACTCCAAGAACCTTCGTTGTTCTGCCTCATACTGACAAGGATACGAAACCCAAGGAAGTCCATATATCGAAAGGGTGCCAGATATATGACAGTCAAAGCATACAACAACTGTACTCTTTTTTTTGCCGAAGAGATGCTGACAGAATAGTTGTGCGCAAAAAATCGCCTGCTCTCAGCAAGACCGCGATAGATCACGCACAAGGAAATTGGTATCCACAGTGTCCCTGGAAGCGCGCCAAGAACCTTCGTTGTTCTACCTAATCCTACCAAGAAGACAAAACACAACGAAGCCCATATATCGAAAGTGTGCCATGTGCACGACAGTCAAAGCGTACAATACCTGTAGGCTTTTTTTGCCGAAGATTTCAAAAAGTGCGGAAATGAGGCTGGCGAAAGAGAGCGTTGTGAGATCTTTCACGATCGCCAAGAAAACTTGTCCTTACGATCAAACATAGAGAAAGGTTGTTGCTTCGCATGCTGAGACAAACGTTGTGTGCAAAAAATCTCCTGCTCCCAGCACCATCTCTACCCGACAAGATATCGCACAAAACAAGAGAGTATCCACAGCATAGCACACAGAGAAGCCGCCAAAAACGCTTGTTGTCCTAGCTCAACTGCCAAAGACATGAAATCCAATGAAACCCACATATCGAAAGTGTGCCACGTGCACGACACTCAAAGCGTACAATACCTGTAGGCTTTTTTTGCCGAAGGTTTCAAAAAGTGCGGAAATGAGGCTGGTGAAAGAGAGCGTTGAGAGATTTTTCACGATCGCCAAGGAAACATGTCCTTACGATCAAACGTGGACAAAGAAGGAGATGGTATTCACAATATAACACACCAAGAAGCCGCCAAAAACCTCCGTTGTTCTGTCTCATACTGCCAAGCACATGGCTCCCAACAAAGCCCATATATCAAAAGCGTGCCACGTGTACGACAGTCAAAGCGTACAACAAGTGTCGGCTTTTTTTGCCGAAGAGGTTATAAACAGCGGAAATGAGGCTGGCGAAAGGGAGGGTTGTGAGACTCCAAAAGAGATCGCCAACAAAACGTATCCTTACGATCAAGAGCTTTGTGTATCCACAACGAGCATAGTAAGAGAGGAATCGCTCGTCATTGTGACAGAAAAGAAAGAGCGAATTATCGTTTTTTTTGCGGAGTCCTAAGTATTCGTTGTCGGGAAAAGAGTCCAAACCTTGGCGCAGAAAAGCCCAACAAGAGTAGAGCCTCAGCGAAAAAAACAGCGCATGCAGGGAGAAAAGAAAGAGCTCTAAAAAGCATCGGGATCAATTTTTTTGCGCAAGCATTGATCCAAAGTGCTTGGCAAAAAAGGCGTTCGCTATGAGGCGAGCACGATCCAAACACACATAGACAACAGGTGTTGTGTAGAGAGTGACGATTTGTCCAACGATCAGACCGCCCACAATCGTGATTCCCAAGGGCTGCCTCAGTTCAGCGCCATCACCTTGTCCTAAGGCTAAAGGAATGGCACCAAAGACCGCAGCAGCTGTCGTCATCATAATCGGACGGAAGCGCAGTTTGCATGCCCGAAAGATGGCATTGGCAGAATCATAGCCTTTTGATCTGGTGGCATCGATGGCAAAATCAACCATCATAATGGCATTCTTTTTAACGATTCCCGCCAAAAGCAAAATCCCAATAAGAGCAATCACACTGAATTCCTTTCCGCAACAGAAGAGCGCAAGCAGAGCTCCAATGCCAGCGGAAGGAATGGTTGAGAGGATAGTGATGGGATGAATGAGACTTTCATAGAGAATACCAAGCACGATGTACAAAAAAAGAACCGCAGCAATAATCAAAATGATCTGACTGTTGAGACTATCAGAAAACATCTTTGCCGTTCCCTGAAAACTGCCGACAATTTTAGAGGGCATACCAAGAGAAAAGCGGGTTTCATCGATCACGGTTTTTGCCTGGGAGAGAGAGACTCCAGGGGGAAGATTAAAGGATATGGTCACGGCGGCAAACTGTCCCTGATGGGCAACGCTCAAGGGAGCATGGGATGGAGAGACCGTGGCAACACTTGTAAGCGGCACAAGACCATTGGTGCCCTTGACATAGATTTTGGCAAGGCTTTGGGGATCTTCAAGAAGCGGAGAAGCAAACTCCATAACAACCTTGTATTGATTCTTGTCAAGATAGATCGTTGAAATCTGACGTTGGCCAAAGGCATTGTTTAATGCGCTATCGACATCCCGCATGGATATGCCCAAAGCAGCCAAACGATCCCTATTGATGGTAAGCGCTGTTTCAAGCGCTCTGTCTTCAATATCGGTATCAACATCGCGCAAAAGGGGTTGTTTTGCGAGAGCTGCGTGGAGTTTTGCTGCCCATTCCTTGAGCGCACGCAGATCGTCAGCCTGCAGGGTATACTGGTATTGGGATCTGGCACTGCGTCCCCCCATCATAATATCTTGGGCTGGCATCATAAAAACCTGCAGTCCTGGTTCCTGGGAAACTTTGGCGCGAAGACGACCAATCACCGCAAGAATGCTGACCTTGCGCTCTTTCAGCGGTTTTAAGGAAATAAAAAGTCCCCCGCCACCGCGATTGCCTGAAAAATGGGCAGAGACCTGACTCACCGCAGGATCTTCGCCGATCACACGAACAATACGCGTGAGTTTTTCTTCCATATTGAGAAAGGATGCGCTCTGATCGGTGCGCAATCCGCCCATGATAACCCCGGTGTCCTGGGTTGGGAAAAAGCCCTTGGGGATCATGATAAAGAGAACAATGTTGGCAACAATCACAGCAAGAAGAACGAGCAGGGTCAAAAAAGGATGCCTGAGAACAGTATGAAGCGTTCGTAAATACCCTTTGTGCATCCACACAAATCCCCGCTCAAAGAGGCTGCCAAGAAGAGTGAGCAAATACATACTACGCTTTACTTCCTTGGTCTGGCTGTTCTTTGGATGCTTTTTGCCGAAGAGGTGCGCACACATCATCGGTGTAGTCATAAGAGATATCACCATGGAGAACAAGACCGCGCACGTTAAGACAATAGCAAATTCCCTAAAGAGACGACCAATATAGCCCCCAAGCAAAAGGAGGGGCAAAAAAACAGCAACCAGCGAAAGGGAGATCGAAACAACCGTAAAGCCCACTTCTTTGGATCCCTGAATGGCTGCTTCTTTGGCGCTTTTGCCCATTTCATAATGACGCATACAGTTTTCAAGCACAACAATGGCATCATCAACAACAAAACCCGTACTGACCGTTAACGCCATGAGCGAGAGATTGTCGAGGCTATAGCCAAGCACATACATAACCGCAAAGGTGGCAATCAACGATACCGGAGCAGCGACTGCGGGAATCAAGGTTGCCCGAATACTTTGGAGGAAAAAGAGCGTTACCAAGACAACCAGGATAACCGAAAGCACCAGGCTTTTTTCAACTTCATGGAGGGAAGAACGGATTGTGATGGAGCGATCGGTTCGAATATCGAGAGAAACACTGGAGGGCAACCAGGCCTGCAGCTGGGGCAAAAGCGTTTTGATTCTGTCCACGGTTTCAATGATATTGCCGCCAGAGGCCAAAAAAACCAACAATAAAACAGAAGGTTGGCCGTTGGCGAGTGCCATGTTTCTGGCATTTTGCGTAGCAAGACTGACCTGCGCTATATCCCGAAGACGCACAATGGCTCTGCCGTTGTTGGCAACGATCAAATTTTCATAATCAGATACATCAGTCAGTTGGTCACTCGCGTCAAGAATCCAGAAATTACGGCTGTTTTCAAGCACTCCCTTGGGGATAAAGGCGTTGGCATTGACAAGCGCCTGACGGACGGTTTCAGTCGTAATGCCGCAGCGATTGAGACCGTCTGGATCGAGTTGTACGCGTATGGCTGGCATGGCACCGCCACCGATTGTGAC
Source organism: Desulfovibrio sp. (assembly GCA_017450275.1). Lineage (GTDB taxonomy): Bacteria > Desulfobacterota > Desulfovibrionia > Desulfovibrionales > Desulfovibrionaceae > Desulfovibrio. Next base: position 119,476 of record JAFSVD010000039.1, read on the forward strand.
CTCACCCACGCCCTGTATCTGCGAAAGTTTTTGTGCAAGAACCGTTGAGGCTAAATCATAGAGTTGCGCACGGCTGTGTAAAGGCGAGGTGAGCGAGCAAATGAGAATAGGAGCGCCTGCGGGATTAAACTTTCGATAGGTTGGATTTGATGGCATGGTTGGGAGAATGCTGTGGGCTGCGGCAATGGCTGCTTGAATATCCCTTGCAGCACCGTCTGCATTGCGATCTAAATCAAATTGCACAATGACATTGGTTTGCCCAAGACCACTTTTTGATGTCATCTCCGTGATACCAGCAATGCGCCCCATAGCGCGTTCAAGCGGCGTAGCAACGGTTGCTGCCATCGTTTCAGGACTGGCTCCTGGCAATTGCGCCCGCACCATGACAACAGGAAAATCAACCGAAGGGAGAGGGGCAACGGGCAGAAGACCAAAGGAGACGATACCAGCAAGAGCCAAGGCAAGCGTGAGCAAGGTTGTTGCCACCGGTCGCTCAATGCACAAGGCCGAAAACGTAAAGGAAAGGCGAAAGGCAGAATCAAAGGACTTTGACACAGGCGTTCCTTTGCATCAAATTGGCTACTGTTCACAAAAGTTGTGAAAGCGCATGCGCCTTCACCCAATCACGCATCTTCACGATGTGAGTCCGTTATTCTGGTGTATTTTCCTTCGAAGACCACAACATCTTCAGTCGGTCAAACCAAAGATAGATGACGGGTGTGGTAAACAAGGTGAGAACTTGACTGACGAGAAGTCCTCCTATCATCGTCACCCCCAAAGGACGTCGAATCTCACATCCCATGCCGGATCCAATGACGAGAGGAAGGGCACCCAAGAGCGCTGCCATTGTTGTCATGAGAATGGGGCGTAGACGAAGCAGGCAGGCTTTTCTGATGGCCGCATGGGGAGACAAGCCTTCCTTGCGTTCAGCCCAAAGCGCAAAATCGATCAGCATAATGGCATTTTTCTTCACAATACCGATCAAGAGAATAATGCCAATGATGCCGGCAATCCCCAAATCCATATGAAAGAGCGCTAAAGCCACAAGGGCTCCAACTCCAGCCGAGGGCAGGGTTGAGATAATCGTTATAGGATGTATATAGCTTTCGTATAAAATCCCTAGAACAATATACACGGTCACAAGGGCTGCCAAAATCAACCATATCTGATCGGTGGCGGAGGTGCTAAAGGCCTTTGCCGCGCCTTGAAGCGCTAAACTCATCGAAGCCGGAAGCCCCAAACGCGCTTTTTCTTCTTCAATGGCATCCAAACAGGCGCCAAGCGATGCATTGGGCGCTATACCAAAAGAAATTGTCGCCATGGCGAACTGTCCCTGCCTGCCATAGGAGAGACGACTTGCTCGCTCAACCGGTCGAACCAGGACTGAAAGGGGCACGGTTTTGCCATCGCTCGACTTAACATAGATGCTTTCAAGATCTTTTGGCCCTCGGCGAAACTCAGGAGCGACTTCAAGGACTACTTTATACTGGTTGGTTTGGGTAAAAATCGTGGAAATCTGCCGCTGGCCATAGGCATCGTAGAGGGCATTATCAATACTTTCCATGGAAATCCCAAGACTTCCAGCCATATCCCGATCAATATCGATCCACAATTGCCGCCCCTTGGCCTGGAGGTCGTGGGCAACATGGGCAAATTCGGGACGGTGAGAAAGCGCATCGCATACCTTGGGTACCCAGATCTCAAGCTCTTCTTGATTCAAGGCGTCGATAGAAAATTGATATTGAAAGCGAGAAACGCGATCCTCGATGGTTAAATCCTGGACAGGCTGGATAAAGAGCAAAAGACCTGGAAGCGTTGCGCCCTTGGCCATAAGGCGTTCGCAAACCTCATCTGCCCGATCGGAGCGCGCTGAAAGCTCCTTGAGCTTCATGGTCAAACGGGATGTCCCTGGACTTTGATTGGTGCCATCAACGCCGACAAAAAAAGCAATCGATTCCACGGCAGGATCGTCTAAAAGACAATCGGCAATCTCTCGTTGGCGCTTCGTCATGCCAAGAAAGGACGTATCCTGTGGGGATTCACAAATCCCCTGTATGATCCCTGTATCCTGCACAGGGAAAAAACCCTTGGGGATCCAGATATAGCAAAGGCACGTAAGTATGAGAGTCGCCAGAGCAACACAGAGTGTTGCCTTTTGATGGGATAAAATAAGATCGAGTTTTCCTTCATACCATCGCAAAAGAGCGGAAAAGAAAAGACCGTTCGTCGCACTAGGGGTTCTTTTGAGTATTGTTGCACAGAGCATAGGCGTCAATGTCAACGAAATAAGCCCTGAGAGTAAGATGGTAGCAGCGAGTGTTATGGCAAACTCCCGAAAGAGCCGTCCGGCAATCCCTCCCATACATAAAAGCGGAATTAAGACGGCAACCAGGGAGATGGTGAGTGAGACAATCGTAAAACCAATCTGTCCGGCTCCTGTCAAGGATGCCTGGAGGGCATTTTGGCCTTCTTCGCGAAAACGCACGATATTTTCGATAACCACAATGGCATCATCGACAACAAAACCCGTCGCGATCACCAAAGCCATCAAGGTCAAATTGTTCAGCGAATAGCCGGCGAGATACATGATACCACAGGAACCAATGAGGGAGAGCGGCACGGCAACGGCGGGAATAAAGGTTGCTTGCATATCCCGCAAAAAAAGCCAGATGGCGAAAATAACCATGACAATGGAGAGCATAAGCTCTAACTGCACATCGTGCACGGTTGCTCGGATACTTTCTGTTTTATCCGTGATCACAGAGACATGGATATTGCCTGGCAAGGTCTCAAGAATCGACGGCAAAACCGTGTGGATGCGCTCGGCAACAGCAATCACATTGGCTCCTGGCTGGCGCTGAATCGAAAGCAAAATGGCCTGGGTAAAGCTTGTTTTCGTCTCTTGCTTGTGGGCAACATAGGCTGCCAGACGAATATTTTCGGCATCTTCTTTCACTGTCGCTACATCGCGCAATCGCAAGGGAGCGCCATTTTTATAGCCAATGATCGTCTTGGCATAGTCCAAGGCACTCGTTAATTGATCGTTGGCATCGATACTGCTTGCTCTCTCCTTGCCGTCAAAACTGCCTTTGGAGCCATTGACATTGGCTGCGCTTATGGCTGTTCGAATATCAGCAAGCGTGAAACCAGCACTGGCTAAGACCTTGGGATTGACCTGAATACGCACAGCAGGGCGTTGACCGCCTGAAAGGGTGACAAGACCAACACCCAGAATTTGAGAAATCTTTTGGGCAAGACGTGTGTCCGCAATATCTTCCAATTGCGTCATAGGCACATCATCGCTTGTCACGGCAATGGTCATAATCGGCGGATCCGCTGGATTGACTTTATTATAGATGGGCGGACTGGGGAGGTCGTTTGGAAGAAGACTTCCTGCGGCATTAATCGCTGCCTGCACCTCCTGTTCTGCTGAATCCAATTCCTTGCTGAGTTCAAACTGCAAGGTGATCACTGAAGAACCGGCCGACGATTGGGAGAGCATCTGCGCAAGACCTGGCATGGAACCAAATTGGCGCTCAAGCGGTGCTGTGACTTTGCGCACCATGACATCAGCACTGGCTCCAGGATACAAGGTCTGCACCTGAATAGTGGGATAGTCTATCTCAGGCAGTGCCGAAATCGGGAGGGCACGATAGCTCAGGATGCCAGCCAATAACAGGGCAAGCATGCACAAACTCGTTGCAACCGGTCGAAGGATAAAAAGCCGCGATATATTCATACTACTTCTTCCAGACTGGCCAGATGGGAGAACACCTCATACAATCTTCTTTTGAGACGTTCTCATTGGTTGGAACCAGATCCTCTCAGCGCAGAGGGGCGTAAAAACACATACAAGCCCTTACCGCAGAGAATACGCTTTTGAATGTCTGCTTGGGATAGAGGAGATGCACCATACGGCGCTCTTCTTTGGGGCTACACTGAACAAGCCCACAACGATGCGCTTACTCGGAGGCCTCTGCGATGGATTCTGCCATAGGGGTATCCGTGGTATTGGTGATGGAAACCGATGCGCCGTCTCGCAATCGATCAACCCCATCGACCACCACCATTTCCTGAGCTTTCAGCCCTTCCGTCACAACAACAAGACGTGGCGTCTCAAGCCCAAGGCTCACCGTTCGAACATGGACTGTTCCTCGACTCGCGGGCCTAGCTTTGCCAGGGACGTCCTTTGAATCGTTCACCGTCTGGCGAACCACATAGACATAGGTTCCCTTGGATCCGATCTGGATGGCAGCGGCAGGAACAGTGACGGCATTGCGCACGATATCCACACAGAGCCTGGCATTGACAAACTGATTGGGATAGAGCGATTTATCGGCATTGGCAAAACGCGCTTTCACCCGCACGGTTCCGGTTTCGGTATCGATTTCGTTATCCAGGGAGAGAAGCGCCCCCTTAGCCAAGAGATGCTTCTGCGCCCGATCCCAGGCCTGGACAACAATCGGTTTTGTCTTGGATGCGGCAACAGCCTTGATCACCAAAGACACTGTTGTTTCTGGGAGCGTAAACAAAATATCACAGGGGCTCACTTCGGTGATCCGCACAATGTCTGCATCGCTCGTTGTGATTTGATTGCCCACGTCCACTTTGCGAAGCCCTGTTATCCCACTTGCAGGGGCTGTGATCCGACTGTATTCCAATTGCAGCCGCGCTGTCTCACAGGCCGCTCTGTCTGACACCACCGCCCCCTCGTATTGAGCAACAAGCGCCTTTTGTGTATCGTATTTCTGCCGTTCCACATAATCTCTTTGCACAAGACTTGCGTATCGCTCAAGATCGCGCTTGGCATTGGCCAATTGCGCCCGATCGCTCGCAAGCCGGCCTTCGGCCTCCTGTAAGGCTGCCCGAAACGGTCTCGGATCGATTTCAGCCAAGAGGTCGCCAGCACGGACATACTGCCCCTCCTGAAAATGGAGTTGCATCAATTGTCCTGTCACACGACTTTTTACCAAGACATCGCTTGAGGGCACAACGGTTCCTATCCCTTGCAAGAAATACGGCACATCCTGCGAACGCGCCGTTGCTGTGCGAACCGGCACCGTGGCGCCACCCCGCATATCAGGCATGCCCCCTTTTTGGGACTTTGCCCGCACAAAGAAAAGACAAAGACCAAGGATCACAATCCCAAGGACAATCCATCGAAGAACGCGTTTCATCCTCATGCACCAATCTCCCCTGCTTGCCTGTTTGTAGGGATCCCCTTTTACCAAATTCCAAGCCATAAACACATTTTTTGGGCAAACGCTCTCCCTGTCCTTTGTTTGCCCTTCTATGACCAAATACACCTCTCTGCCAAAGATGCTCTGTTCGCAGAGAGAAGAGATCACAAGCCCTGCTTCTCATTGCTTTTGCCTTGGAGCGCTCAGGTGCTAGCAATAGGCATCGCTGACCGCCCAAAGCGACGAAGTGTACTGCTCTGCAGGCTGTATAAGGAAAGAGCCTTTGTCACACCCATCCCCCACGCTTTTCCTGAGAACGTGCTTTCAATACAACACGATGCCCAAGCAAATACCTTCAACATCCTTGCTATCACGACAAATTTGTTTGTGACAGGGAGTATCGCTGCGTATTTGCACAATGAGCACAAAATACTTGCTGCCCCTTGGCTCCATCTGCTTTCATAGACTGCATAGATCCTATGAAGCAGTCCGACTTCTGCCATCCCCAAAAAACTTATCTCTCGTTTTGTGTCAGGGCAGGGGGAGAGCTTCGCTTCGTTGCTGCCATTTCGCACAAAGAAGAGCTCTACAGTGCTTCCTCTTGTGTGCTCGCCATACTGTCAGACCCCGACGAATCACCTTTGCTTTCGCTCTCTCCAATACCGAGACGCAATCACGTAAGGCGTCTGATAACGGCTTTCACACTCCATTGCCTACGTACAATTGTGCTTCTATCCACAAACGAAATCGTAACTATAAATGTGATTCCTGTGCGTACCCTTCCAATGACAACCCCATCAAAGCAATACACATATCGACGAAGTCGACACGATATCTCTCTCTGGTGACGCTCAGGAAAGGGAGAAAGAGTCTCTTTCTGCCGAAGTATCCTGGCGGAACGAAAAAACAGGCTTTGATCCCGGCCGTGTGTATGTGTTTTTTGGGGACTACAGCGAAGGAGTATGCTCTGGCATGAGACGGCAAGCCCCGACCCACAAGGGATACGAGTCTTTTGCCTTTCTCCCCCCCTCGTGGGGAGCAGAGAGGGGCCTTGCTTTCTCTTTTGGATTTCTCATCGAACCTAATGGAAGATGTGTAACAGCGTGACGCTTCGATGCACTGGCGTACTCTTTTCTTACGGGAGTCATCGCTTCAACAATCCTCAGAATGCGTTTGCCGTACTCTCTTGTCCTCCCGTCAATCGCTCTTACGCTGTCTCTCTCTCTTCATCGCCTTTATCTTTTTGGCTGCTTTCTTTTCAGACGAGCGTTTTTTGAGGAATCTGTTTATAGCCTACGCCTAAACCTCACGGCTTCGGCCTACAGCGCTTTCTCCTCTCTGCTATACTCAACGGATACCATTTTCCTTCTTGTGGCGATACCCAATAATGCCACTGTCCAAGGAAGAAAAACATCGTTGGCGTCGTGGGGATAGCGAGGCTTTACCGGCTTGGATTTTATCCAAGTGAAGCCACTCCACCGAACTGACGCACACAATATCCGTATGGTCTTTTTTCTTCCCAAATGGCAATGCAGTAAGAAGGCTCTCTTTGCTATGCTCGAAACAAGGGGTACGATATGAAGAGCGGATGACGTCCCATGGATTTGCATACACAATCAAAGATGTGCTGTATGTCTCTTCCCATCGCACACCCAGATTCCCTGTTTTTTGGGATGATGCTTTTGGCATTGAACTGCAAGAGGGCTTGTTTGATCTCCCATGCTCAAGGGAGATAGCGTTTACAAAGGCAGCCATACACTCCTTGGCTTTATGCAGCTATCTCAGCGTATTGCAAGCCCGCAATCTCTTCCGCGAGGAAACTCTCTCGCCCATACTCCAGAGCTCTTCTTGCTGCCATACCTCATCAAAAAAATGTCTCATCCTCTCTGCACGTCCTTGTTCCATGGAGAGAAAATGTGATCTGATCCCTTCACAAAGCATGTCCTCTTTTGATACAAGGTTTGAGGATCCATGGCCTTTGGGGATGCAATTTCGCAAAACCAAGACAGCGCTTCTGTACACGCCTTTTTTGTACGAGCCTCCATATAGCTATCAAAAAAGGCACTACCATACGGCTGTTCCTGAGAGACGCAGAGTCACCCATCATCGTTGTGCTGCATGGATTGTTTCACGATTGTATACACACGGTAGAGAAGATCGTGCTTTTCCAGCACACCTCTTATGCTACTCATTCGTGTATATCCCCGTACTGCACTTTTCTCGTATTTCGTCCGATCTTTTCTGTACAGCCTCTTGTTCATGCCGTGTTTTTTCCAAAGACGCCTCCGTCTTTTTACACAACCTTGGCTCTTCCCCTCTGTTCACAAATTGTGACCGCTGCTGCCTCCCAAGCCTTTGCTCTTGCTCACTGTATTCCCGGGTACACACAGCCATCGTATCTGCGCCAATGCTCTTTGGCTTTTTGAACACGTGTCCTTGGCGATGGCCTCTAGATGATTGCTGTTCGTCGTGCCCTCTTTTCCCTTTACCTTGGCTTTCCCTCCCTCTTCGCCCTATCGATACACTCGCGCCAGATGAAATCCACCAACCATGCAATATATTCTCTCAAAACGGGCACCTTGCTCAATACAGTATACCTATGCTCTCTCCAACCATCCTTCCGTGCTTCTATCCAAAGGATTGTTATGCCTATTCCCCTCTCTCATTGCCTTCGCCTTTGTGCGTTTCTCTGTCTGTTTTTTGTCACCTTGGCTCCCAATGCCTCCTTCGCAGCGCCAAGCCCAGGATCTCCCCGATACACACCCGTTGTGGCTGTTGTCCAAAAATGCCAGTCTGCGGTTGTCAACATCACCTGCACTCAAATCAGGGGACAGGCGCAATCGCCGCTCGATCTTTTTTTCGGCATCCCTGAGTTTGGACGCCGTATGCAAAAACGAGCGAGTCTCGGCTCTGGCGTTATTGTCGACGGCAGACGAGGTCTTGTACTCACCAATGCCCATGTGATCGCAAACAGTGATGCCATCATGGTGCATCTGCAAGATGGTCGCAATTTCAAAGCCAGTGTGCGCGGTGCCGAACCGGACTTTGATATTGCCCTGCTCGCCATTGAAGGCGCATCCAATCTTCCCTCAATTCCCCTGGGCAACTCCCAATCCTTGAGTCCCGGGGAAACTGTTATTGCCATTGGCAATCCCTTTGGCTTTAGCCACACCGTTACAACCGGTGTTGTTTCAGCTGTTGGCCGCACCATCCAAACCAAGAGCGGAACCCTGACAGATCTCATTCAAAGCGATGCCGCGATCAATCCCGGCAACAGCGGAGGCCCTCTCCTTGATCTGGAAGGCAATCTTGTTGGTATCAATACAGCAGTCGATGCCAGAGGAGAAGGCATTGGCTTTGCCATTCCCATCAACAAAGCCAAACGCGTCATGGAAAGCCTTGTCCACGATGGCAAGATGGCATCGCTGTGGCTTGGGCTTCTCGCCGAAGACCTCGACGGCCAGACCGCGTGGAGTTTGGGGCTTATGGCGAATCAAGGTATTCTTATCACGGGCGTCTATGGACATACGCCTGCGGCAGAAGCAGGCCTTATGCCTGGCGATATTCTTGAAACCATCAACGATACACCCATCCGCGACAGACGGGAATATCTCAATTTGTTGCGCAATCAAACCGGGGATCCATTGACACTCACCCTCTATCGCGATGGCAAACGATTCCAAACCACCCTCACTCCTGTTGCGCTTGACGATCAAATCTGTGAACAACTTATGAAAGAACGCTGGGGGATCATGGTTGGACAAGGGCGTAAAGCCGTTGTCATCAAACAGGTTCACAGCGCAGGGCCTGCCAATTTCCTGCGGATCGGCGATCAAATTATTGCCATCGGTGGCAAACGCGTTCAATCCATTGCTGATATGCTCCAGGCCTTTCGCCAGGAACGCATGGCTGGCCAAATTTTGCTTCAGGTCGTTCGGAATGGCCGCGCCTACTATGCCCGGCTGCTCCTTTGAAGAAAAAACGCTCATAAGCAAACGATTTTCGGCAGAGCACGCAGGCTTGACACAAGCGCAGCGTCAAGCTATGGCTTGCTCTAGGGTGTCCTTCACGGAATCGTTCAAGGCAAATCGTGAAAAAAGTACGAGAATTGCTTGCGTTTTTGTGATGCTTAGGCACCTTTTGTTTGGCAATCCCCCCGATTTTCATAAATCAGGGTTTGCACCTAACCGTCCTTTATAAGGAGGATACGACAATGGCCTATAATGTGACCGTCAATCAGGACAAATGTGTTGGCTGTGGTGAATGCGCTGATGTGTGCCCCGCCGAAGTCTATGAAATGCAGGGTGGCAAGTCTTCTCCGGTGAAAGCCGAAGACTGCTTGGGCTGTGAATCCTGTGTGGAAAGCTGTGAAGCTGGTGCCATCACTGTTGAAGAGGCATAACCGTTTTTCACAAAGAGCAATTCGGTTGAAGCCGCCCCTCTTTACGGGGCGGTTTTGCCTTAATCCTGATTTTGGACTACGGTTAAAAAGGATATTTCTGCCAAGTATATCCGAGCGGAACGCAAAAACGGGCTTTGTCAATATCCCGGCGATTGCGTTCTGAGGGAGTACAGCGAAGCATGCTACGGCATGACGTCTTCGTGGATAAACTGCAAGCTCCGCCCCACAAGAGGGTCGGGGTGATTGACAATGTACAAGCCTGCTCACACTAGCTGTATATGTTAGTGGCCGTGCGAGCATTTCTGCCGCCGGGACGTTTCGTCTGGCGGCAGTTTTCTTTCAAAAAAACCAAAAACCCTGGACGAGTATGCAATCTCTTCCCATGCCGCTCTTCCAAGGGGTCTTAGGCGGGGCATACAATATTGGAAGGGCATGCCACTACCAGGATGCTCCGAAGGCTTGAGTATCAGCCAAGCCATAGAAGAGAGTAGAAAAAGTCAGATTTTAAAATATGGCCAACAAGCTGGACTTCCGGGCGCTTCAATAAACGTATCGGAATGGAATAGACCAGTAGGAGAGTCCATGATTCCGGATCTTCAACCCATTTTTGACGCCTATGCAAGCCTTCAGGCTGAAGCCGATAGGCTCTTTCAGACTGTAGCAAAACAGCATCCCGACTGTGTCACCTGTACCGAAGGCTGCAGCGACTGTTGCCATGCCCTTTTTGATCTCTCGCTCGTTGAGGCCATGGCCATACAAAGAGCGTTTACCAAAGCCTTTGACTACGGGGAACAACGCTCCACGATTCTCACCAACGCGGCACAGATCGACCGCAAGCTGACAAAACTGAAACGCAATCTTTTTCATATGGAAAAAGAAGGCACATCCCAAAACCAGATTATGGAACAAGCAGCCAAGGAACGCATGCCCTGCCCGCTTCTCTCTATGGGACGCTGCCTGCTCTATGAAAGCCGTCCTATTACCTGTCGACTCTATGGTATTCCAACCATTATCGGTGATCAGGGGCATGTCTGCGGTTTTTCGCGCTTTACCATAGGAACACCGTATCCAACCGTGCATATGGATAAAATTCAGGCACGCCTTGAGGCCTTAAGCCACGACATCGCCCAGACTGTCCACTCGCGTTTTCGCGATCTGGATCAAGTCTATGTGCCGCTCTCCATGGCTCTTCTGACCACCTACGACGAACAATACCTTGGCATTGCACCGGCTCAGGAGGATTGATGGCTCCCCGTATTCCCAAGGAACTCTTTGAAACAGGTCCAAAATACCAGGTCTTAACCGAAGAACAAGAAGCCCTGAAACGACAAATTTATGAAAAAATGCGCCCGCAGCGTCGGAAATTTGTCGATCGCATTGGCTATGCCAATTGGGATCCGTTCCAGGAACCCAACCATCCTCTTGATATGCGGGTTGATGCAGGCATGCAGACAACCGAGCAACTGTTGAATGCTTTTTTCAAATCATTAGGCGAAGAATCGGTCAGTGCCATCTATCGCAAAGGTGCTCTTGATTGCGCCATGGGATTGATCACCAAGGACGAAAAATATCAAGGGATCTTTGATTTTTGTCTTTGGTACTATGATTCGCTCCAACAGCGGAAGATCCTCACCAAATACCAACAGCCAAGCACAACGGAGGCAGGGTCAACCAACCCTTGATCACCATGAAAGCATCCTACGATTCCCTCGATGAGTATATTGCAGATTTGAAGGCCGCAATCGCAGAAAACGATCAGTGCGCCAACCACCACTACAATCTCGCCCAAGCATTGCTCGCAAAACGCGATTTCGCTGGTGCCGAGGAATGTTTTCTCAATGCCGTGAGAAATTCTCCTCGCATGGCGGAAGCCTATGTGCAACTCGGCGGTTTGTGCCTGCAGCGTGGCGATTTGGAAGGCTGCCTCAATTACAATAAAGAAGCCTCGCAGTGCCGTCCCCAATACGCTGTTGCCGAAAGCAATATCGCCTTTGTCTATATCCAAAAAGGCGAACCGGACAAAGCCATCGCCCATTTGACCAAGGCGCTCTCCTGGGCGCCCGAATTTATTCAGGCACGCAATGAACTCGCAACAGCCTTGTATATGAAAGGCAATTTCGAAGGCTGTGAAGAGGCCTGTCGAAAGATCCTCAATAAAGAACCCACCTTTGCTCCTGCCTGGAACAACTTAGCTCTCGCCCTTTTTGATCTTCAACGCTTTGATGAAGCGATCGAAGCGTGTGAGAAAGCCCAAGAATACGGCTTTGAGGTTCAAGAAGGTTTTTTGGAGGAATTGAAGCCCTATCGAAAAAAATAAAGGCACAAAAGCATTGTTTTGCTTTGTGCCTTTTCTCGTGCTTTTGCAGCTAATACATAGTGTCACATTTCATTCATATTCTATAAAATAGAAACACATGACGCGCACCGAGCCCTAGAGTGGATGCGGGTTGAGATGAAGTATGGCAGACAAGCGTTCTTACCCTTACACCTATCGGTGATGCCAAGCTGGCAACTCTACCAGCACGTATGATCCCGTCCATGGTGCTGTGTTTTGTCTTTTTTTCCGCCTGTGTACCCGTTTTTTCGCGGATTCCGAGGCCACGAATGACGGATTCAGGTTCTCCCCAGTTCCTCAGCCGGAGGATGGAATGTATCGACTGGATGAGGAACTGGCCGTGGATTTTCTCCAATGCGAATGAAATAGACCAAGAGAGCTACCGAAGAAGATCGAGCAATCGGGCGATCCGTTCCCTGTTCAAGCCAGAGTGAATACGCAACAATTCCATATTATGCTTTTCAGCTTCCGCTTCCATCATGGACAAGGTTTGTTCCACTTCCTGAGAATTTGGCAAATGCGGCGTCACAGGCCCTTTCGCTTCAGGTAACACCTGCGCCGCTACTGTCTCATGCAACGCATTGGCCTGTTCGTGGACGGTAGAGATACAAGTTCCCAAATCGTTATTTCTCGGCATCGTTACCAGTTTCATTTGACCCTCCAAAAAGAAAGACTCCACCGATCCTATTCTCTGCAAAATTCATACCATCATTTCCACAATTCTTGGAACATCCCCGCCACACGCCGATTGCTGATCTACAGACCAAACCAATGGAAGCCCCGCGCCAACACAGCAAGAATTGCAATCGAGGTTCCAACATACCACTTAACGGCGGAAACTTTCAATCGTTCCATCTCAACTTTAAATGTTGTGCGATCCTCATTCATCTCCTCTCTCAGATCCTGTTTAAAATCAGCAATCTCCTTCCCCAGCTCTTCTTTGACTCCAGCAATCTCCTTTTTCAGCTCTTCTTTGACGCCAGAGATCTCCTCCTCCAGTTTTTCTCTGACGCCAACGATCTCCTTCTCCAGTTTTTCTCTGACGCCAACGATCTCCTTCTCCAGTTTTTCTCTGACGCCAACGATCTCCTTCTCCAGTTTTTCTCTGACGCCAACGATCTCCTTCTCCAGTTTTTCTCTGACGCCAACGATCTCCTTCTCCAGCTTTTCTCTGGTACCTGCCATCTCTTTTTGCAGCGTTTCTATTTTACTCCGATTCGTATCTATTTTCCTATCTAAGAATTCTCGAGCATCTTGCATTTCCTTTCGTGCCAACTCTATTTTTCCATCCAAAGATTCTCGAACATTCCGTATTTCCTTTCGAGTCAACTCTATTTTTCCATCCAAGGATTCTCGAACATTCTGTATTTCCTTTCGAGTCAACTCTATTTTTCTATCCAAGAGTTCTCGAGTATCGTACACATCCTTTCGAAGATCCCGAATATCATCATTAAACTCTTGTCGCGTCACAAAAACATCAGATATGTTCGCATTTTGCGAAAGCATACTGTCACAACCCTTTGGCACCAATGACATAATTACACCTCAAAAAAATATCCTCAGTTTACCATGATCTCGCATAGTATTACAATTCCGCTGGTTTATCCCCCTTCGGTCTCCCAGAATCTCCCAGCCTCAAAGGCTTGCACATCCATGGGGTGGGGAACTAAGCTCTGTAAAAGGAGTCCCTTTCCACAGCTTTATTCCCTATCGGTCTGTCAGAGTCTCCCAGCTTACTGGTTTGCAGAGAGATGGAGTGGGGAAGGCTCAACCTCTGGAAAGTAATACAGAGGACATTGTTGTTTGGATCAGGTGCGCCAAAACACCTTGCCAACACGTCCATTAAGCCGATATGGCCTTAAAACCATATCTCACTTATAGATGTTTAGCATGCTTGACTTTTTGTGTCAAAGATCTCTTTCAATGTACGGACGTTTTTACGTCTTGCTCTTGCAACATTCTGACACATGGCTTCGGCAAAATTCCTCCCATCCCTTGGCTCTGAGCCTGCAGCTTGGGCATTCACCACATCCATAGCCAAAGTCGTGCCAATGACTTCGATCGTTCACATAGCAGGTATGGGTTTTCTTCCGAATAAGATCAAGAGCCCACTGCCCCCCAAGCTCCAAGGCATACGCAAAGGTCTCCGCCTTGCTTTTCGTCATAAGGGGCGTCTCGATGCGCACCGGTCGATCCAAACCTAAGGACAGGGCTTGTTCCATGGCCTGACAGGTGGCCTGCCGACAATCGGGATAACCGGAATAATCCGCCTCCCCAACCCCGATCACAATGGTTTGAATGCCCCGACTGTAGCCATAGGCAGCAGCATAGGAGAGAAAAAGGATATTTCTGCCGGGCACAAAGGTTGTGGGTAAGCCGTTGTGTTCGGCAATTGCTTGATGGGGATCGGTTAAGGCATTGGTATCAATGGCGGAAAAATTGGGCAAGGTGAGCACACAATCGGCACGCAAACGCTCTTGATAGTCTTTGTGCGACCGAAGCTCTGCCAAAATATCCGTTCGGCATACCATTTCCGCCGTATGGCGTTGCCCATAGGAAAAACCCATCGTCCACACGTTTTCATAGTGCGTTACGGCATACAAGAGACAGGTTGTACTGTCTTGTCCTCCCGAAAAAAGCACAAGAGCATTGCCCATCACGCCTCCTTTTAGCAAAGACTGTGTGGTGGCATTGTTTGCAAGCGTGCAAAGCGTTCTTTGGCCAACTGGGCATCCATTCCCTGCCGCTTTGCAAGAAGATCTAAGTTGGCATAGGCATCGCACTGTCGTACATAGCAGGGCTCGGCGTCTTGCTCGCTATAAATCGCATCGCGTGCGCACATATGGTAGGCTTCAGCCCGAGGCTGCCCAAGCGCACAGAGGAGACAATACCCCCCTTTGGCAAACATCGGGTGTCGATCCATCCCATAGCCGTACACACAATCCTCGCCACAACGCCCTGCCAAATCCTCGTAGGCACACAGATCAACGGAAGAACGAGGTATAATCCGCCCGTTCTCCGCTTGAAAGGCTTGATAGTGGACAAAACCCCGTTGGGCAGGGGTGATGATATGGATGGGCTTTGTGCTCTGGGTTTGGAGAAAGACGTCTTGCGCAAGAAGATGAAGCGTTCCAAAGACACCAACGGCTGCCCCTCCTGCACGCCGAAGACCCGCTGCTGTTGCGAGGGCTAAGCGTATACCCGTAAAGGAGCCAGGACCATTGGCGATGGCGATACGCCGAAACGCCTTCGGCGCAATACCAAGTTGCAAACACGCGTGCCCAAGCGCGCTCGCTAACACTTCCGTTGCCCGATGATCGCTTTGCCAGCATTGGGCAACGCAGGTTGTGTCGTTGTGCAGGATCTGGATCCACAAAGACGAAAGCGAGGCATCGAGAATAAGATCGTAGACAGAGGGAAGAGGCGTGTTCATGATTTAATCAAACGCATGACATCATTGAACGTTGCAAAGACCATGAGAGCCACGAGGACGCAAACGCCAAAGCGCATGGCGTAGGTTTGCACTGTTTTGTTGACGGGTCTGCGAAACAGCATCTCAAGCGAACAAAACAAAATCGTCCCCCCATCCAAGACAGGAATCGGCAAAAGATTGAGGATGCCCAGATTGATGCTGATCAAAGCTGTGAGCGCTAAAAGCCCTGCGAGCCCGTGTTTGGCCTGTTCACCGACAAGCTGGGCAATCATGATGGGACCGCCGACCTGATCCGCCGGCACCACCCGCTCAATCAACTTCACAAAGCCCTGCCAGGTCAGCGCAATCATCGAAAGCGTCTGCCGAACACCAGAGGCTGCAGCCGACAAAAAGGTCTCGTTGCGCATCCGTACCGAACCCGATGATATAATACCCACCAACCACGCAGACTCTTCTTCACCAAAAATCGTCTTGCGAAGGGATTTTTGAGCCGCGACAGTGCAGGTGACTGTTGTGAGGCTATCGCCTTCTTTTCGCTGCAGGGTAAAGAGCATGGGATTGCCCTGGCTTTTTGCAACGTGATCAGCAATCGCATCCCATCGATCCACCTGAACCCCGTCGATGGAGAGAAGAAGGTCTCCCGCCTTCACCCCGGCTTTGGCTGCGGGACTGTTTTCCTGAACGCGGCCGATCTCAGGCAGGGTTATTGGTGTTCCCCAAAAAAGCGCCAATCCCCAGTACAAAAACCAGGCGAGCAAAAGATTCGCCACAGGACCTGCCAAGACCACGAGAAAACGCTGCCAGGCCGGACGCTGAAAAAAGCATTCTTCCTGCGTAAAGCCCTCAGGCAGCTCACAATCGCCGTCTGTCTCCCCAACAAGCGCGACATAGCCACCCAAAGGAATAAGCGAAAGCGCGTATTCGGTTTTCCCCCATTTTTTGGTGAGAAGCTTAGGTCCAAAGCCCAGGGAAAACGTCGAAACCCCCATGCCAAAACAACGAGCTACGGCAAAATGCCCAAGCTCATGAAAAAAGATCAAAAGCCCCAAGACAAGAACAACTGCAACAATGGTAAGCACAGCTATCTCCAAAAAACTTACGCCAAAAAGCTGGTGACAAAAGCACGTGTCTGCGCATCCAGACGCATAATCGCTGCATACGCCCTGCGAACATGCGCATCCAGATCGTCCGCATCGTCTATCGATTGCACAAAGGTGGCCAGATCCTCATCCGAAAAATCCTCTTCAAGGGCTTTTTGGACGCATCGGGCGATATCGGTAAAGAGACAGCCTCCCTCTAAAAAGCGCGAAACCGCCCATTCATTGGCGGCATTCAGCACAATACAGGCGCCATCACCCCTTCGTAAGGCCTCTTTGGCCAAAAAAAGACAGGGATAGCGTGCGGGATCAGGCGCCTCAAAGGTCAATTGGGCAAGCTGCGCAAAATCAACAGGAGCAAGAATGTGGGGGAGGCGATTGGGCCAAGCCAGGCAATAGGCAATGGGAAGTTGCATATCGGGTATACCCAGCTGCGCCAAAACAGAGCCGTCACACAAACGCACCATGGAATGGATCACCGATTGAGGATGAATACATATCTCAATAGCATCTCCATCGACCCCGTACAAATGCGCAGCCTCAATGACTTCAAGCCCCTTGTTCATCATGGTCGCAGAATCGATCGATATCTTTTTCCCCATGGACCAGGTGGGATGATGCAGCGCCTGACTTGGGGTTACGCGGTCAAATTCCTTGGGATCCATGGAACGAAAAGGCCCCCCTGAGGCGGTCAGAACAAGCGAGGCGATTTCCTGCCCCCTGCCTGCCAAACATTGAAAAAGCGCGTTGTGCTCGGAATCAATCGGCAACAAGGCCGCATGGGTTTTTGCGCAAATGGCACGCAAAAGCGAGCCTGCCAAGACCAGGGATTCCTTATTCGCCAAACAAAGAACCCTGCCTGCACAGGCTGCAGACAAGGTTCCCGAAAGCCCCGCGGCACCGGTCTGGGCGCTGAGCACCGTATCCCCATCGGGTACACGAGCAAGCGCCGCATACCCCTCCTGCCCAACAAAAATCTTTGGATGATAGTCCTTGGGAAGAAGAAGCTCGAGCCTCTCGGCAGCCTGCGCATCCGCAACCGCAAGAGAGGGAGGCCGAAAGAGCCGTGCCTGCTCGGCAAGCACGGCTACGTTGGTGGCACAGGAAAGCCCTACGATGCGAAAGCGTTCGGGAAATTTGGCAACGACGGCCAAACTATTGCGGCCGATGGATCCTGTTGAGCCCAGAATGACGAGATTGCGTTGCGCCTTTGTCTGCCAATCTTTTGAAGGCGGCGGAGAAATATAGGAAACGTGAGACCCTTCGAGGCCTGGCCACAACTCAGCCATAGCATATCCCCATTAAAAAAAGGAAAACCATTGATCGACAACAGCCACCATGGGAAGAGCAAACAACAAACTGTCTGCCCGATCCAAAATGCCACCATGGCCTGGCAAAAGGTGACCGCTGTCTTTGACATTCACCGACCGTTTGAGGGCAGATTCAAATAAATCGCCCAATTGGGCAAAGGCGTTCACCGCAATACCGAGCACGGCAAAGGCGAACCAGTTCGCACGGCCAAAAATGCCCCCGTAGATGGCGCAAAAGAGCACGCAGGCAACCAGACTCCCGACAGCGCCTTCCGAACTCTTCTTCGGACTCACCCTTGGCCACAGCTTGTGATGGCCAAAGCGAGTGCCCACAAAATAGGCTGCGGTATCCGACAAAGAGACAGCGCACAAGACAAAGATGAGCTGGATGGTGGAGAGATAGGTTGCTGGCAAGAGCAGAAGCGGAATATAGGCAAGACCCGCTAAAAAAATGCCCCCAGGGGAGAAGGCCGTATCTTCGCCAACCACATCCCATCGGAAGAGGAAACTCAAGGCAACCAAGATAAAGCCAAGTCCCAAACAGACAAGAGCATCCTGTGGCCTGTTTTGCCAGGTCAGGATGAGCATGGCAGAGCCCAGGGCAATGGCGCACAAACGGCTCCGGATGCGACCGTATCGCCCCCAAAAAAGCGAATAAAATTCCCACAACCCCAAGGCCGAAACCAAGAGGATAAAACATAAAAGCGGAAGTCCACGGGCAACAAGAACAAAGGCCAAAACGGCGATCAAGACCAAACCGGTCACGGTTCTTGTTATATCAACAGAATGATCAACAGCCATACCAGGCATCCTTCCAAAACAAAAAAAAGCGATTTCGCCAAGCATCGACGCAACTCAGCCCGCAGGTTCCTCGATTTTCCCAAAACGTCGCTTGCGATGGGCATACTCGTCGAGCGCGGCCTTGAGTTCGGCCTCGCCAAAATCAGGCCAAAAAACCGGGCTGAAAATCAGCTCGCTGTAGGCTGACTGAAACAAAAGATAATTGCTCAAACGCATCTCGCCGCTGGTTCTGATCACGCAGTCCGGATCCGGATAGCCTGCGGTATCAAGATGCGCCGCAAGAACATCCTCGTTGATACTGGCACTGGGAATCCCTGCATCCACAATGGCTCTCACCGCCCGTACCAATTCGCTCCGTCCGCCATAGTTTAAGGCCAGCGTCAGGGTCATGGCCGTATTGTGCTTGGTCTTGGCAATGGCATGGGCAAGTGCCTGGCGCTGAGCAAAAGGGAGGTCTTCAATGGCACCGATGGTCGCCAGCCGAATGTTTTGTCGCTCAAGTTCCGCAAGCTCGCGTCCCAAAAAGTCCGTAAGCAGAGAGAACAAAACACCGATCTCAGCCTTCGGTCGATTCCAGTTCTCCGTCGAAAAGGCATAGAGCGTGAGATAGGAAATGCCAAGGCGTGCGCACGCACTCACAATGGTATGCACATTCTTGGCTCCTGCCCTATGCCCATGCGAACGCTCCAAGCCACGAGCCTGAGCCCATCGCCCGTTCCCATCCATGATGATGGCCACATGCGTGGGGAGAAGAGAAGACGGCATGAGTGTTTAGATCTCCATAATTTCCTTTTCTTTGGCGGCACAGCGTTGGTCGACCAAACCAACGTATTTATCCGTCAATTTTTGAATATTTTCGATGGACTTTTTCAAATCGTCTTCGGTGATTTCCTTATCCTTTTCGAGCTTTTTAATCGTTTCGTTGGCGTCTCTGCGGATATTGCGCAAAGAAATCTTGGCCTCTTCCCCGTATTTGCGCGAAATCTTGGTGAGTTCCTTTCTCCGCTCTTCCGTCAGAGGGGGAATGGCAATGCGGATGATGCGTCCGTCGTTGACCGGAGTCAGCCCAAGATCGGATTTCATAATGGCTTTTTCAATGACCCCAACCCCACCTCTGTCCCAGGGCTGGATAGTGATAGTTCGGCTGTCGGGAATAGCAATGGTTGCCATCTGGCTTATGGCTGTCATGGTGCCGTAGTAGTCAGCCTTAATGCTGTCAACAAGCGAGGCTGAGGCACGACCGGTGCGCAATTTTCCAAAATCTTTTTTCAATGATTCAATCGTTTTTTCCATGCGTTCTTCGGTTTCGAGAAATACGGTATCAAGATCCATAGGATGCTCCTTTTCTCAATAAACGCTTTGGCAAAAGCCGTGTGCTCAACTGTTCTCTACGCACGCGTATTCCCTTCCCCCACAAATGTGCCAACGGCTTCCCCCTTGATAACCCGGGCAATATCGCCTCCAAGCATTCGGCAGACGATCAAGGGGACGCGATTGTCTCTGATAAGGGCAAAGGCGGTTGCGTCCATCACTCCCAAACGGAGATTGAGCGCATCGTCGTAGGAAATGGTTTGGTATTTCACGGCATCGGGGAATTTTTGGGGATCCTTGGAATAAATACCATCAACCTTGGTTGCCTTGATAATGCAATCGCATTTGAGCTCCATGCCACGCAAGGCTGCGGTGGTGTCTGTGGTAAAATAGGGGTTGCCAGTACCGCCAGCGCAAATAACCACCCGTCCCTTACTCAGATGGCGGAGGGCTCTGCGGCGTATATAGGGTTCACAGACTTCCTTCATCGAGATGGCTGACAAAACCCTGGTGGGATACCCCTGTTTTTCGAGCATATCCTGTACCGCAAGGGCATTTAACACCGTTGCCAGCATGCCCATGTAGTCAGCGCTCGACCGCTCCATGCCCTGCGCAGCCCCTGAGAGCCCCCGAAAGATATTGCCGCCTCCTATCACAAGCGCCATATGCACGCCCATGGCAAGCACAGAACCCAATTCAGCACAAATCTCAGCAACCGTATCCGGAGCAATGCCTGTGCCCTGGGATCCTGCCAAGGCCTCTCCGCTCAATTTGACCAAAACCCGTGTATACTTCAGATTCATGTCCGGCACCTCTCAATTGCCAAATCAAACCATTGGAAGCCCGTTCATCCTAGCAAAAAAAGCCGAATTCGAAAACACCCGCCGATCTTCTAAAAGGCGTAGGCACGCTTCTTTGGCCAAAACACCGCTTCGATCACAACAGTGTGAGCAATCTCTGCCAAAACCCTGCGCATCGTCTCTTCCATGGACGGTGTTGTGCTGATTTTCAACCAGCCGCATACGCGGTCAACCACCGTAAAATAGCCCACATTCTCGTAGGCTTCGAGCAAAAAGCGAAACAGGCCGATATCCTGAGGAGCCAGTCGAATATAGCACATAGACACCACAGCGATTAAAGATTTTTCGTTGGCAACCGATAAGAAGAGTAGTTCTACAACGACAACGAGAATGCCATGACAACGATATCCCAATCATCCAATGATCCGTTGCGGGAATCCCTGGTAAGTCAACAGGGTGCCCAGCGTCTTGCGGCGATACAGACGAATCTTCCTCTTGAAAAAGGGCAAAATCGGCGACTGGGGGCGTCAACGCTTTCGCAGCAGGCGCAAGAGGCCTATGCCAACCAATCCGCCAAGGCTCAACAGGTCAAACAAGATCGACCGGTTCAGCCAACGCCCAAAGACACCTTTGCTGGCTACGGAGCCACTGAAGACTTTGTCCAGGCAGAGCAACTCGCCCACGCGGCAAAGCAGCCAAGGCAAGCGCAGCCCATTTCCTGGAAGGGCGGCACCTATTCCACAAGCCCACAGAGCAGCCGCTTCACCTTTGGCGAAATGGCTGAACAAAACACCCATTCCTCGCTCCTGCACAGGGCAACACAAAGCTATGCCACCATGGCGCGTCAGGGCGTTATGCCCAAAGATCTCACCTTCTTTGGCACAGGGATTTCTCTTGTGGTGTAAAAAACGAGCATTGAAAGTATATCCCACAAAAAACCACGCAAAGAGTCTTTGCGTGGTTTTTTGTGCGCTACAAACCGAGCTGAGCAAGCATGGCATCGATGGTATTTTGGGAAACCCCGTTGGCATCAGGACCTTTTAAGGTACTTTGCACACGCTTTTCCCGAAATTCTTTGACCTTCTGTTCTGCCTCGGCTTTGAGGGCATCGGCGTCTTTGTCTGGTTCGTTTTCCGCGCCCTCCATGATAAGACCGGAGGTGATGTAGAGATTGACGACCGTATCTTCAATGCGGTTTAAGGCTGCAACCACGCGTTTGATGCGCTGGCCAGTGAGATCCTGGAAACTCAATTGCAGAATCAAGGATGTGAGATCTTCCGACAACTGCGTGTTAATAGCCTGCAATCGATCGCGCTTTTCGCTCTCAGGAAGCGTTGACAACAAGGCCGCCACCTCTTCCTGCTTGGCTTCATTGCGTTCAATGATCTCCAGGATATTTGTTGTTGCCTCCTCTGTGGCTTTCAAGACCTCATCGAGCTGCATCGTGGCTTCACGAAAGAGTTCTCGCGTATTTGTTTCAGGAAACGGTATGTCATTGTGCGAAGCTGTTGTTATCTGCTGGTAAATATCTTTTAAACCGTTCCGCATATCAGAACTGAGTTTCTTGTAAATCTGCACATTCTGCTCATCCACCATAGGATCCTTCCACAGGTTGCTTCCCCAGTCCCCAAAAGAAACGATAACACAAGCACACTGTACGGCACTGGGGAAAGATACGGTTCAAACAATCCACCTCAAAGCGAGGTCACACGCTCTGCTTGTGTGCCACTGGCTAGACATTTGTCTTCAAGAAATTCTTTGCTCTGGCCGCTTCCGGAGAATGCGGATATTTTTTGATCAATTCGTTCATCCGTGCCTTTGCTGCCTCTTTTTGGCCGCTCTTGCTGAAACAGATCCCCTGCTTCAAATACGAACCCGGTGCGCGGGAAGACTTGGGGTATTTGGTGATCACCTCGTTGTACTCAAGGGCTGCTTCGGAGAACTGATTGCGCTGAAAATAGCATTCCGCCAAATAGTACTGCGCATCAGGCACAAGGTTGTGGGTGCCGTAATTTTTCAAAAAATCCGAAAACGACCGCTGCGCCTCAGCGTAATTTCTGGAATTATACGCGTTTAAGCCCGCATCGTAGAGGGCGAGAGAAAGATCCTTGGCTGGTTCTGGCGCTTTGGGTCTGGGGGATTCCTTGCCCCAATTGGACTCCATGGCCGAAGGAGCCTGTGCAGCTTGGGGGGCTTCTGTCTGCGGTGTCTGCGGATTTTCGGCAACCACGGGTTCGCCGTACTGCCCAATGCTGAGGGGCTGTGACTGCGTCGGCTTGGGCACAATCACCGGTTTGGGCTGCACGGTCAAGGGATCCCCAAGATTAAAATCCATCGCCATGCTGTTTTCAACCTGGTGCAAGGCAGCGTCGTGCTTGTTCACCCGATTGACAAGGGCTTGTGCACCGCCGACATTCTTAAGATCATCGAGCTGCCCCTTCAGTTCATTGATCTCCTCACGCATGGCCTGCAATTGATTCAAGGTATCCGCCTGTGCAGGCTGCAGCTGCCTGAGCTGCATATCTTGCTGATGAACCTGCTCCTCCAGCGCCGCTTCCCGCTGTCCGACGCACGACGAACACAAAGAGCAGGCGACAACCAAGCACGCCGACAGAAAACACGGTCTTTGCATCACTTCCTTCAGCGAAACGCTGCCTCCATGGTAGAATTGCACAAACACCCAAGGCTATTTCGGATCCGTTGGCGCCTTTGCCTGTGGCCGAAGGACACGGCCTTGGGCTTTTTTTCGTCCGTACACAAGATAGAGAAGCCCTCCCAGAACCGGCACAAAGACCGCGATGCACAACCACGTCACCTTTTGCTGGAAGGAGGAAAACTCGTGCGCCCAGACATGCCAGATGCTCCACAAGTTGATCAGCGGCAAGAGGGCAAGAAGAATATACCAGGGTGAAAACGGCATAATCCCCCCTTGACTAGTCCGATTTTTTTCTCCCCAAGGATATGAAGAAAAAGACCACCATTGCCCCCACACAGATGGCTGCATCAGCCACGTTAAAGGCCGGCCAATGCCAGTCTTTCCAGTAGACATCGAGAAAATCCACAACAGCCCGAAAACGCAGGCGGTCGATTGCGTTGCCAATCGCCCCACCAAAAATCAGGGCAAGGCCTACGACAAAACTCGGTGCGTGCTCCTTCATGGTGTGGACGAGCCAGAGAATAGCCGCCACAGCCACAAGCGTTGCCGCCAAAAAGAGCCAGAACTGCCACTCTATGTCCGAACGATTCAAAAAACCAAAGGCCGCCCCGCGATTGCGGATATTGACCAGGTCAAAACAGCCCGGAATGACCGGTATGCTCTTCCACGTAGGCACAGAGCGCACAACAAGCCACTTTGTGCCCTGATCGAGGAGAAGGACGATCAGGGCAACAAGGCTAAACATCCAATACCGCGCCTTCACGCAAACCTCGGGGCGGACTCTGCCAAAACCTGGGCACAACGGGGGCAAAGCGTTGGATAGCGACTATCGCTGCCGCATTCTGGACTCACAATCCAGCAGCGTTCGCATTTAGTACCAACGGCCTTGGAAACAGCCACAGCGACATTGGGTATTTCGGGATCCTGCCAGGCGTCCTTGGGTGCCTCTGCATAATCAGCCAGGCTAAAGCCTGAGACAATGCAATAGGCTCGCAAATCCGTCTCTAGGGAAAGAACCTCCTCCCTGGTCGCCGCATCCACATACACCGTGACAGCGGTATCCAGGGGATGCCCAACGGTTTTGGCTGCCCGAAGCGGCTCAATGGCACGGGTGACAGCCTGGCGGATGCTCTCCAAACGCGCCCATTTCGCACAAAGCGAATCGGGCAAACGATAGCCGTCAACCGGGATATCTTGCAGAGCAAAGACTGTTTTAGCCTGCGTGGCAAAGGCTTTGGGAAGAGCGTGGAAAATTTCTTCTGCTGTAAAGGACAAAATAGGAGCCATATCCCGCAAAAGCAGTTGCAAAATAACCCAAAGAGCTGTCTGCGCGCTGCGCCGATTCCGTCCCGTCGCTGCCTCGGTATAGAGACGATCTTTCAAGATGTCGAGATAGAGCGCTGAGAGATCGGTCACGCAATAGGTGTAGAGGCCATGGTAGACCTTGTGGAATTCATAGTCAGCATAGTTTTGGTTTATGCTCGCATGCAAACGGGCAACCCTGTCCATGGCATAGCGGTCAAGGGGCAAACAATCCTCGATGGGGAGAGCATCCTCGGGCGTAAAATCCGAAAGATTGCCAAGCAGGAAACGGCAGGTATTGCGGATGCGGCGGTAGGCGTCAACCAATCGGCTGACAATCTGATCCGAGAGCCTGATGTCTTCCCGGTAATCGACCGACGAAGCCCACAAGCGCACGATCTCAGCGCCGTATTTTTCAATAAGACTTTTGGGTGCAATGACATTGCCCACAGATTTGCTCATCTTCCGGCCTTCGCCATCGACAACATAGCCATGGGTCAGAACAGCTCGGTAGGGCGGCGTATCGTGGGTGCCCAAGGCGACGAGCAAAGAGCTATGGAACCAGCCTCGGTGTTGGTCAGAGCCCTCGAGATAGAGGTCAGCTGGGAAGGAAAGTTCCTTGCGCTGGCACAAAACCGCTGCCCAGCTGGAGCCGGAATCAAACCACACATCCAAAATATCACGCTCTCTCTTCCACGTCTTCCCACCACAATGCGGGCAGATGAGATCCTTGGGCACGATATCGTGGTCTTCGGCTTCATACCAATAGTCGCAGCCTGTCGGATGCTCGGCGAATTTGTCGCACAAGGCTCGCATCCAGGCAGGATCCTGCCAGACCTCACCGCAGCTCTCACAGCGCAGCGCCATGATCGGAACACCCCACTGCCGCTGTCTCGAGATGCACCAGTCAGGCCGGGTTTCGATCATACCATAGATGCGGTCGCGTCCCCAGGCAGGGATCCAAGTCACATCCTTGTCAATGGCTGTCAGCGCTTTTTCTCGAAGCGCATTGCTTTCCATACGGATAAACCACTGCGGCGTTGCCCGAAAGATCACGGGATTTTTGCAGCGCCAGCAATGGGGATAGGAGTGGTCGATGCTGCCTACCGCGAGCAGGGCTCCCACCTCGCGCAGCTTTTCCACGACCAAGGGATTGGCGGCAAAAACCGTCTCCCCTGCAAAATACGGCACGGAATCAAGATAACGACCAGCATCATCCAGCGGTGAATAGATGGGAAGCTTGTAGGCGAGCCCCACCTCATAGTCTTCCCGGCCATGGCCAGGCGCTGTATGCACGCAGCCTGTGCCTGTGTCCAAGGTGACATGGGTGCCAAGCACAACAGGGGACTCGCGGTCGTAGAAGGGATGGCGCGCCACAAGGCCTTCCAGATCCTGCCCCTTGCACTCGCCAAGAAGCGTGTAGGGCTGGTCGCCAAAGAGCGGCATGCAGGCCTCAAGACGCTCTGTCGCCAAAAGATAGTGGCGATCGCCTTGGGCAACCAAGGCATAGGAAAAGTCTGGATGCACACAGACAGCCATGTTGTCCGGAATGGTCCACGGCGTTGTTGTCCAAATACAAATAACGGTCTTTGTCAAATCAGCCGCAGGAAAGAGCGATGTGAGCTTGGGATCCGCCACGGGAAAGGCCACATAGAGGGAGGGGGAAGCAATATCGGCGTATTCGACTTCCGCCTCAGCCAGGGCTGTGTGGCAGGAACAACACCAGTACACCGGCTTCTTATCCCGAACAACACTGCCCCGCTCCACAAAACGGGTCAGCTCTCTCGCAATTTCTGCCTCATAGGCAGGGGTCATGCTGCGATAGGGATCCTCCCAAGCGCCCAGCACCCCCAAACGCCGAAATTCCTCGCGCTGGATGTCAATCCATTTGCTCGCGTATTCACGGCACAGCTTGCGCACCACAGGCGTTGGCAATTCCTTTTTCTTGCCCTTGAGCTCCTGCTCCACCTTCAGTTCAATCGGGAGCCCATGACAATCCCAGCCAGGCACAAAGTGGCAGCGATAGCCCTGCATGTTCTTGGATTTGACAATGATGTCTTTCAAAATCTTGTTCAGGGCATGCCCCATATGGAGATGCCCATTGGCATAGGGCGGTCCATCGTGGAGAACAAATTCTCCCTTGGAGCCAGAGGCATTCTCCATGGCTGCAAGAACGCCCTCTTCTTCCCACTGTTTCAGCATCTCAGGCTCGCGATTGACCAGATTAGCTTTCATTGGAAAAGACGTGACGGGCAGGTTCAGCGTTTTTTTATAATCACTCATATACATATGCTCCAAGAAACAATGGTTGAAAGAGCCCTTCGATTGAAACCCAACAGGGAAAAATCCGAAAAAAAGAGAAGGAATCGCTTCAAGGATTCCCTCTTTTATTTATTTTTTTTAAAATGAAATTTTAGTATATCAAAAACCGGATAAAAAAGCAAGAAAAAAATTACGCGTCGATGCCTGGCCAAACAGCCGTATCAAGGGATGGCAGCGTCTCCTTGGCAAGGATGCGTTTTGTCTGCTCAAAGAGATTGGCGAGAATGGAATTGGACACAATCATGCCTTCGACAGTCAGACGCAAAAAGGCCTTTTTGATGCGGATCAAACCGTTTTCATGGAGTGCCTGCACCATTTTCTTGTGATCGAGCAGAAAGTCATGCCCTGTCATGGCGCGGTAGCGGTCGAGAGAAATGCCCCTTGCCGTGCGAAGACTGAGCATGAGCATTTCAAGCACCCGGATGAGGGGGGACAACTGTTCCTCTTCGCCCCCGAGCACGCCGTGTGCGATTGACTCTTCCCACAGGGCATAGGATGGATTGGTTCGACGCACAGAACCGATGGTCGATGTGGCAGCAGGCCCCACCCCCACATAGTCCACACCATCCCAATAGCCCCCATTGTGGCGACACTGATAGCCCATGCGGGCGAAATTGGAGATCTCATACTGCATATAGCCGTTTTTCTCCAAAAACTTGACGCCTTCCAAGAACATAATCCGCAAATCGCGCTCAACAGGGAGACTGAGCAGCCCCTTTTTGACCTCGCCATCCAAGACTGTGCCCTGTTCGAGGGTCAGACCATAGCAGGAAATATGCTCTGGCTGTAAGGCCACAATATCGTGCAAGGTCTTCATCCAGTGCCTGACACTTTGGCTGGGAAGCCCCCACATCAGATCGAGCCCGATATTGGCAAAACCGGCCTCTCGTGCGCTCGTATACGCCTGCACACTTTCCTGCGCCTTGTGGACGCGGCCAAGCATGCGGAGCATTTCCGCATCCAGACTCTGCACCCCAAGGGAGAGACGGTTTATCCCTGCTGCCAGATAGCCTGAGGGCGCAAGCGTCCCTTTCAGCGATTCTGGATTGGCTTCAAGGGTGATTTCAGCCCGTGCATCCACCGCAAAATGCGAACGGATAGCGGTGAGCACGGTTTCAACCATTGACGGCGACAAAAGACTGGGGGTGCCGCCTCCAAAGAAGATGCTTGAAATGGAGCAGTTGCCCAGACGCTGCCCCCACAAGGCAAGCTCCTGGCATACGGTGTCGACATAGCGGCTGAGAATGGGCGAATCAGGCGTTGTGTCTTTGCGCCCCAAAGCCTGTGTGTAGAACGAACAATACTTACAGCGCGATCGACAAAACGGGACATGGATATAGAGGAGCATACATCATCCGGACTGGTGACTTGGCAAAGCACCAAGGGCAAGCTATAGTGACGCCTCTTGGAACTTTGCAAAAACATCAACGCGATCGTAGTGTCCCATTCCATTCATATTCGAAACGCATGACACGCACAAAACCCTTGGGCGGATGCGGGGTGAGATACAGGGTAAGGCACGCGTTCTTCCCCTTCCACCTCTCGGTGATGCCAAGCTGGCAACGCTACCAGCACGTATGTTCCGTCCATGGTGCTGTGCTATTGTACCTGTTTCTTCGCGGCGCCCCACTGCGTATTGACCACAAATGAGGATTCAGGTTCTCCCCAATCCTTAGCCGAAGGATGAAATGGAATGTATCGGCTGGATGAGGAACTGGGTGCGATCTGCGGCCGTGGATTTTCTCCAATGTGAATGAAAGAGACTAGTAGGGAAGGAGATGGGTATGGAACTGTGTTTTCACCATGGAGGAGCAGAAACCTGGCAAAGCGATATCGTGCTTGTGCCGATCCTCGATGGCAGTGACATAGTATCGACAAACACGGAATTGGACAATGCCTGCCCCTGGCTCCGTACAGCACCAGGCTATCAGGATGTCTCCCCGCACAAACACAGACTGCATATGGTCTATGGCGGGCAAGAAGGGCTTTGCCGCGTCCTTTTTCTCGGACTTGGCAAGGAAGCCGATTTTTCACTCGATATCTTTCGCGAGGGGATTGGGAAAGCCGTTGCCTTTGCCAATACCTACGCGTTTTCCCACATGCTGTGTTCTGTCAGCCTCCTGGCATCCCTGCCCTTTGGCAAGCACCGCCTGCTTGAAGAGCTTGTCTATGCCGCCCATCTTGCCAACGATGTCTACGCTCCCCTCAAAAAAGCCGATCCCAATACCCACACCCTCCAAACGCTCACCATAGCCCATCCTACGCCAGACCCCTTGCTCGAAAAGGCCGCGCACAAGGGCGCCCATGCAGCTTCTGCCACGCTCTTTGCCAGGCATCTTGCCGCCATGCCCGCCAATCACCTCAGCCCTGTGCACTTTGCCCACCAAGCGGTCTCCATGGCCAAACGCGCCCACATCCCGTGTTCTGTGCTCGACGAACAAAATATGCGCCAGGAAGGCATGGAAGCGCTCCTCGCTGTGGGGCAGGGCTCCAAAAATCCACCGCGCCTGATTGTGCTCGACTATGCAAGCCCCAATGCCCAAGACCAGGATCCCCTTCTTTTGATCGGCAAAGGCATATGCTTTGACGCAGGGGGCATATCCCTCAAACCCCCGGCAAAAATGCACGAGATGAAAAGCGACATGAGCGGTGCAGCCTGCGTGATCGCGTGTATGGAGCAGGTGGCCAAGGAAGGCCTGGACTGCCATGTGGTTGGTATTGTCGCGTGCGCGGAAAATCTGCCAGACGGCAACGCGGTTCGGCCAGGGGATGTGGTTCGCGCCATGAACGGCGACACCGTTGAAATCATCAATACCGATGCCGAAGGCCGCCTTGTGCTGTGTGATGCCATAAACTATGCCAAAACCCACTTTCACCCCAAGGCCATCGTCGATATCGCCACATTAACAGGAGCCTGTGCCGTGGCTCTTGGCGATGCCATTGCCGGTCTTTTTACCAAGCATGCGCTGCTGCGAGATCGACTCTTGGCTGCTGGTGAACTTTGTGGACAATACCTGTGGCCTATGCCGATTTGGGAAGGCTATCGCCAAAAGCTCAACAGCGATGTGGCCGACATCTGCCATACAGGGCCTCGCCAGGGCGGTGCCAGCATCGCAGCGCTTTTTTTGGCGCATTTTGCCGACAAAACCCCGTTTGCGCATCTCGATATTGCGGGCGTTGACTGGGCGGAACACAAGACAGCTCTTTGCCCCAAAGGCCCAACCGGCTTTGGAGCACGGACACTCCTTGAATTTGTACGAGGAGGTTCTCTGTGAAAGTCTACTTGCTCGGCGCAGGCCCAGGAGATCCCGGGCTTGTGACCGTTAAAACGCGTCACATCGTCGAAATCGCCGACGTGGTGATCTACGATGCCTTAGTCAATCCCGATCTGCTCAGCTTTTGTAAACCCGGGGCTGAGGTGATCTATGTGGGAAAGATTGCGGGTAACCACGCCCTGCCGCAGCCTGACATTAACGCGCTGCTCATTCAAAAAGCCCGACAATACCCCGTGGTAGCCCGGCTCAAAGGAGGGGATCCCTACATCTTTGGCCGTGGCGGCGAAGAAGCACAAGCCCTTCTCGAAGCCGGGATTCCTTTTGAAGAAGTGCCGGGCATCAGCGCAACCATTGCCGCCCCGGCCTACGCGGGTATCCCCTTGACCCACCGCGACATGGTTTCCCAGGTGACCTTGATCACAGGCCACGAACGAGCGGAAAAAGCCACTTCCTCCTTGAACTTTGAGGCGCTCGCCTCTGGACGCGGTACCCTTGTCTTTGTGATGGGGATGCACAATCTCCCCACAATCACCCAGCAATTGATGCAGGCAGGACTCGCCCCGGATACGCCAGCGGCTCTCATCTATCGGGGGACAACCGTGTATCAACGCTCCTTGGTCGCTGATCTCGCCACCCTGGCAGACAAAGCCAAGGAAGCCAAGTTCACCAATCCTTCTGTCATTGTGATTGGCCATGTTGTGTCCTTAGCGCCGCAGCTCAACTGGTTTGAGCAAAAGCCCCTTTTTGGCCACACCATCGTGGTCACACGGGCACGCGAACAGGCGAGTGGCATCAAAGCGCAGCTTGAGGAACTGGGAGCCAGGGTGCTGGAATGCCCAACCATCCGCATCAAAGCCTTGACCCAACCTGCGTACATGGATCACCTACGCTCCTACCAATGGACTGTATTTACCTCAGCCAACGGGGTGCGCATTTTCTTTGAAGCGCTGAAAGCCAGGCATCTGGATGCAAGAGCGCTGGGAACCACCAAGGTCGCAGCCATTGGTTCTGCCACAGCCAAGACGCTCGAATCCTTTGGCATACTCCCTGATCTTGTTCCGCCCCGTTTTGTGGCGGAATCCCTTGTGGAAGCCTTTGCCCAGCTTTCGGAAGAGCGGGGAAGCGTTTTACTCCCCAGAGCGAGCAATGCCCGCGATGTCCTGCCCAAGGGACTCCAGGCTCTTGGCTACAAAGTCGACGTGCTTCCCATCTATGAGACAGAGCCTGATGCAAGCGGATGCGACGCTGTGATTCGGGGATTGCAGGAGAAAACCATCTCCGCCATCTCCTTTGCCTCCTCCCAAACCGTCACCAATTTTCTTGCCCTTGTTCCGAAGGATCTTCTTCTCTCCTCCCAGGTCAAACTCGCAGCCATAGGCCCCATCACCGCCAAAACCCTACGCGATGCAGGCCTTCCCTGTCATATTCAGCCTGAGACCTATACCATTCAAGCCTTAATCGATGCCCTCACAGCATCCCTGCACCCTCAAACGGAGTGAGGCCAATATGCCCTTCCGCCTTGCTATTCTTGCCTCAGGCAATGGCACAAACGCCCAGGCCATGATCGATGCCTGCCAAAAAGGCCTGCTTCCCATAACCATTGCCGTCATTGTGAGCAATGTTCCAAGCGCCAATGTCCTCAATCGCGCAAAAAAGGCCGGTATTCCCGCCTGCGTTGTCGATCACAAAGCCTTTGCCAATCGCGAGGCCTACGATCAAGCGCTTTTGGCAGCCATCAACGACTACCATGTCGATGCCATAGCTCTTGCCGGCTATATGCGCTTGCTTTCCGCACACTTTCTCCAAGCCTTCCCAGGCAAGGTACTGAACCTGCACCCAGCCATTCTCCCCAGTTTTCCCGGCCTCCACGGAGCCAGGGACGCCATCAACTATGGTGTGAAACTCACGGGAGCCACGGTGCACTTTGTCGATGAGATCATGGACAATGGTCCGGTCATTATCCAGGCTGCTGTGCCTGTCATCGATACCGAAACCGAAGAAGAACTTTTGACACGCATCCATGCGCTTGAGCATCGCATCTATCCGCAGGCCTTGGCCTGGCTTGCGACCAATCGCCTTTCCGTGCAGGGGCGTTGCGTCCATCTTACGCCGAGCAAGGTAAACCTGGCAAAGCCCTTACCCAACGCCTTTGTCTGGCCGCCGCTTGAAGACGGTTTTTAAATCAAAAAAGCCCTCTCACAAGGAGGGCTTTTTTTGCGGCCAAAAAAAATCCTTCGAGAGCACGAAGGATTGAATTGCTTAGGCTTTTTGCGAATTTTCAATCATCTCAAGCATTCTATCCGATAAAACGCGCATATCGGGCTTGGCAAATTGGGCATCAGCCCCCACGGATTCGCATTTCTTTGCCAAGGGCTCGTTGATCATGGAGGAGAAAATAGCCACTGGCAAACTCCGAAGAACGGGATCTTCCTTGATCCGCTTACACAAGTTTAAGCCATCCATAAAGGGCATTTCGATATCTGAGATCACGCCCTGCAAATAGTCTGTTATTTTCCCCTGTTCGGCTTCGCAGCGTTCCTTCAATTCAAGCAGATAATTCCAGGCATCCTGGCCATTCACCCGCTGCTGCACCTCGAAATTGCCTTCTTTCTTGAACAGATCAAAGACCAGATTTCTGATACTGTGCGAATCATCCACGTGCAAAATCGTGTAGGTTCTATGCTCTTTTTCGGGTTGATTCATGGAGCCTTCAAAGGTGATCGCCATGCTCGGTTCAAGCTCAGCAACAATGGCCTCCAAATCCAGAAGGAAAACCACCCGCTCTTCCAAGCGAACAACCCCGACCACGGAACTGCGGCTCACATTCTGCAAAAAATTGCCCGGCGCCTCGACTTCCGTCCAGCTCAGGCGATAAATTCGGTTAACCCCTGAAACCAAAAAGGCCGTAAAAACAGTATTAAATTCTGTTACAATAACTTTTGCATCTTCATTATCGACCGAATCACAGCCAAGAAATTGTGCCATATCAATGAGAGGGACAATACGACCGTTGCGGTGTGAAAACGCCCCGCGGATGGCAGGATGCCGCATCTCAGGCATCGCTGTCACAGGCTGACAACGAATAATTTCCACAACCTTCGCGACATTGATGCCATAATGAGCTTGGTAGCCATCTTGATTGACATAGAACTCGACGATCTCGAGTTCATTTGTCCCGGATTCCAAGAGAATATTCGTCTGTGACATAGTATCCTTCCACAGGTTGGTTCCCTCTTGACCAGATGGAACGCATCTCCCAAACCTTTCGGTTTTGCCATTGGCTACAATCTTGGCATGCTCTCTGCGTGTTGCCCCTTCGTAGAGCTGACAGAAGCCATCAATTGACGCCATGGATTTGAATGGCGTACAAAAAGCCTCGTCCTTATCGCACAATCGCCCTGCAAAAAATACGTTTTTTTGACAAAAGGATCAAGAGAGCATTTTTTCCGATACAAACTACTCTTGCCCAATGCTGGCCATTTCTTCCAAAGGCAGTTCGTAAGAATACTCGGAAATTGTATTTCAAGCAATCGAAAAATTACCCTGCCCCCATATCGGGGACAAACCAGGATCGTATTATGCTTGCGATAACAACCTTTCGCGGCCTCTACCATAGCCTTTCAAAGCCACTCAAACAACGCTGCTGGCGGGTGCTCTCGCTGGCTGCCTGCATAAGCCTGCTCGAACTGGCCATCACAGCCTCGCTTTCTCTCCTTGGTATTGCCCTGGCAGCGCCGCAGCAGATTCTCAACGCGCCGCTTTTCCACAAGCTCATAACCATTGCGCCACAGCTGTCTCCGCTAGCCTCTGATCAGCGTCTGCTTTTACTGTGGCTTATGGTGGCGCTTTGCATTGCCCTTGCCATCAAATCGCTCTCTCTGGCTTTTTGCACCTGGCGCCAGGCCACCTTTTCCCAACAAGTCGGGGTCTATTACAGCGTTCATTTTTATACCTTGCTGCTCCATGCCCCGTATCTGTGGCATGTCAAACAGGACATGGCCATGCTGCAGACGCGCTTAACATGGGCACGATTTAGCGCGGATTTTTTGCTGGCCTTTCTCCAGGCGCTCAGTCAAATCTTTGTCGCGGCAGTGCTCATAAGCGTTGTGTTTTGGGTCACACCCTGGGCTGCGGTTCTGGTTTTACTCACAACGGGAGTGAGCGCAAGCCTCACCTATATCCTGGCGCAAAAAAAAGTCCATCAGCTCAATGAGACCTCGATGGTCATGGAGGCCGGAGCCAATAAAGTCAGCTACCCCTCCCTTGCGGGCATTCGAGAGGTCAAGATCTACGGCCAAGAAGAGGCCTTTGTGACGCAATTCACCAAACGCCGCCAAGGCTTTGCCCGCGTGCAGAGCATGCTGCCGGTTATCTATCCTGCTCCCTCATGGATCCTCGATTTGACCGGCATGCTCATGCTCCTCTTCGCCCTGCTTGTTATGGGCAGCCAAGGGCTTTCGGTTGCCATCTTAAGCGGCCAGCTCGCCCTGCTCGCCGCTGTCACCTGGCGCATTCTTCCGACCATCAACACCCTGGTTTCAGCGCTGCTCCAGGTGCAGCAACACATGGTCTACACCCACGATGCCATCTGTTTTATTGCGGAGCTCGATGCAGCGATCACCAAGGCCAATCAAGAGAGCACCGTACACAAACCCTGTCTGCTGACACGCGAGGTCTGCCTGGACAAGGTCGCCTTTCGCTATCCAGATACCCCACCGGAAAAGCCCGATGCCCTGCACGATCTTTCGGTGCGTATCCCCAAAGGCAGCATGGTCGGCTTTATTGGCTCTTCAGGAGCCGGAAAAAGCACGGTCGTTGGCCTTTTGACCGGCCTTCTCGCACCGACCAAGGGCGTTGTTCGCATCGATGACGTTCCCCTCACCAAGGAAACCAGGGCTGCATGGCTCAAAACCATTGGCTATGTCCCACAAAACCCCTTCCTTTTGAACGCCTCCATTGCGGAAAACATCGCCTTTTCCCAATGGGGCAAGGCCATTGACCACAAACGCGTGGAACACTGCTGCCACATGGCTGCCATGGATTTTCTCAACGACCTTCCCGATGGGATAGACACCATCATCGGGGAACGCGGCGTTCGCCTCTCCGGTGGCCAGGTGCAACGCGTCTCCATTGCCAGAGCCCTCTATGAAGACCCCCAGCTTTTGCTCTTTGACGAAGCAACCAGCGCCTTGGACGGAGCCTCTGAGCAGGCCATCCAGCACACGATTGAATCCTTAGGCGGGCACGCAACGCTTGTCATTGTTGCCCACAGACTTTCCACTGTGCAACACTGTGACTATCTCTACTGGCTTGGGAACGGCACGATCATGGATCACGGCACCCCTGCCGTCATCCTTCCCAAATACGAAGCCTTTCTCGAAGAAAAAGCCAAGGCCTTAACCCTCTAAACCAGCGGAAAGTTATGCATATCGAGTATGCCGCCCTCAATCTGTTTTGCACTCTCACCCACTTTTTCGCCCAGGCCGCAGCAACCATGCCCGTTGTTCTTTGTGTGCTGCCATGGATTGCCAAGAAACCCACACTCGCTTTTTTCGCACCCCTTCAAACCCCACTTGAACAAATCCTTCCATACCTCACCCTTTGTGGGGCTTTTTTTATCCCTGCCTCCTTGGGAAAGGTTCTCGCCGAACTCTCCCTGCATGGGCACGACTTTGTGTGGCCCAATCTCTTGGACAAGGCTCTCCTTTCCTATACCGTCACCTTTCTCCTTTGGATAGGGCTCTTTCTTGGCGCGTGCTTGTTCAAGCGATCGACAGCGCAAAAGCCTTCCCCTCTTTGGGCTCTGTTTGCCCTGGGCTTTTTTGCCAGCTATTGCACCTTCCATTACCCCTTTGCAGGTCTCCCCGAAGGACTCACCTACCAAGACGCCATCCCAACCATCTTTCTCCAGGCACAACACGCCTATTTCTACAGCTTTTTTCCCTGCGGCTTGGTGCTTCTTTTTGTTGTCAGGCGACTGCCCCATCTTGTGCACACCCTCCATCGCCGCATCGTGACAAATGGCTGCGCCCTCATTGCCATTGTTGGCGCAATCCCGACGTGCTTGAGTTCCCTGGGACTCCTTGTCGGCTACCGCCTGCGCCCAGCGCCCCTGCCCCTTGCCCTCTATCAGGAAATGCTGCATACGATTTGGCTCATATGCATCATTCTTGTGCTTTGCGCCCTCATCGCAAGAACAAAAGCCCAATGGCTGTATAAACTTCTTGCCATACTGCTTCTGCTTAGGATACTTGCTCCGTCTTGCCTGCTTCTCTTCCATTAGCTGCCACGTCATACAAAAAAAGGAATATGCTTCATGATCCGCCCTCTCGTCTGCCTGCTTCTGCTTGGGCTCTTTCTCCTTCCTCCCAACAAAACCATGGCAGATACGGATGCGCCAACCGTTCGCGACTTTCAGGAATTTTCCCTCACCCTGCCCCCCAAGTGGGATGGCAATGAACAGGTGGGCTTCCGCTCCAAAGACAGCAAGGAATATATGCTGACCTTGGGCATCAAGGATGCCGCGGAAGAGTCCTATCGCGCCTTGATCAGTCTCTATCTTTTGCCAAACACCCTCAATAAAGACAGCCCCGCCATAGCCAAGGCTCTGGCCAAAAATCAGGCCGATGCCACGGAACCAGCTTTGACAGGACGGTTTTGGTCGTTCACCGGTGATCCCCGGGATCGATTCGTGAAAGGCCGGGGAACAACCTCTGTGCTCGCGGACAAAGACACGGTGCTCATCATCATTGTCAAAGACCCTGAAAACCTCGGCGCAGCATCGATTCTTGACAGCCTTGAGCCCAAAAGTACCAGAACCAAGGCCTTGTGGAGCCAAAATCATCCCTCAAACAAATAGCTTGACACAGAAAGCCAAAGATCTATACTTATCATAGTCTGCCTCTTTTGCGCTTAAACGCAAACGGCATTTTCCGTACCTTTATCAGGGAGTACTCCAATGGATCTCAAAGGAAGCAAAACCGAAAAAAATTTGCTCGAAGCCTTTGCCGGTGAGAGCCAGGCACGCAATAAATACACCTATTTTGCCTCCAAAGCCCGCAAAGAAGGGTATGTCCAAATTGCCAACATCTTCGAAGAAACCGCTGGCAACGAAAAAGAACACGCCAAAATCTGGTTCAAATACCTTCAGGGTGGCGATATCCAGGATACCATTGCCAATCTGAAACAAGCTGCTGATGGCGAAAATTTCGAATGGACGAATATGTACGACCGCATGGCCAAAGAAGCTCGCGAAGAAGGCTTTACAGAAATCGCAGCTCGCTTTGAAATGGTCGGCAAAATCGAAAAAGAACACGAAGAACGCTATCGCAAACTTCTGGCAAACATCGAAGGCGGCCTGGTCTTTTCCAAAGATGGGGATACCATCTGGCAGTGCATCAACTGTGGCCACATCGTCATTGGCAAAAAGGCACCCCAGATCTGCCCCGTCTGTAGTCACCCCCAGAGCTACTTCGAAGTGAAGAAAGCAAACTACTAACAGATCGTCGCTTCTGGGAATGCTCTAACAAAAAAGATCCGGCAGCATGCTGCTGGATCTTTTTTGTTGCCCTCTCTTATTGCTCTTTCTTGCCATGGCTTGAACGCAGATGCAGGCGCATGGGCGCATGGGCGAGACCAAAAAGTTTTCGAAGTCCCCGCTCAAGATAACGTACGTAGCTTTCAGGAACACGGGTGGCATCGCTGACAAAGAAGACAAAGGTGGGTGGTTTGGACTCTGCCTGGGTCAGATAAAAAAAACGGGGTCTGGCACGATTGACCACAGGCGGTTCATGCTTGCCAAGCACCTCCTGCATTGCCCGATTGAGCTGCCCGGTCGGAATACGAACCTGCATTTCCGCAACAATCTTTTTGGCCATGGGAAGAATTTTGGAAAGCCCCTGTCCTGTCTTTGCCGAGACAAAGAGCATCGGCACATGCGAACAAAACGCCAATTGCGCGGAGAGGTCTTTGCGAAGCGCTGTCAAGGCTTTGTCATCCAGACAATCTCGCTTATTCACCAAGACAAAAAAGGGGGTTTTGCGGCGATTGAGCAAATCGAGTAAACGTTTGTCCTGCTGCCCCAAGCCCTGTTGGGCATCCAAGACAAGCAGGGTGACATCGGCTTTGGTGGAGGTCTTCAGCGAGGAATTGACCGAATAGCGTTCAATGGTATCCGCAATCTTGGTTTTCCTGCGCACCCCCGCTGTATCGACAAAAATACAGTCTTCGCCGTGTATCGTCACCCTCACATCCACGCTATCCCTTGTTGTGCCCGGAATATCGGAGATAATCATACGGTTTTCGCCGCACAAAGCATTGATGAGCGAGGATTTTCCGGCATTCGGACGCCCCAACAAGGCCAAGCGCAAGGGATTTGTTGCGGTATCGTCAGAAAGTGCTGTGGTATCCCCGAGCAAAGACACAAGGTGATCCACCAATTCCGGTATATGGAAACCATGGGCTGCAGAAACACCAAGCAAAGGAAAGCCCAAGCTGTGGAACTCTGCGGTCATAGCATCGAGTTTTTCAATGCCATCCACCTTGTTGACCACACACACAACCGGACACGAGGCCTTTCGACACAGCATGGCCAAAGAACTGTCGAGAGGCAGCAAGCCATCCTGCCCATCCACAACAAAACACAGAGCCGAAGCGCTCTCTATAGCTTCGCTCACCTGGGAAAAAATCGCTTCTTCAAAGCCCTGGATGCCAGCAGGACCTGTTGCGACCTGGCTGTCGCTCTCAAGCGTAAGACCCCCAGTATCGACAACAGCAAAGAGGATTCGCCCATTTTTGCGGACAATGCCTTCCATGCGATCGCGGGTGATACCGGGGCAGTCGTGGGTTATGGCTCGATTACTCCGAATAAGCCGGTTAAAAAGCGTGGATTTGCCCACATTGGGACGGCCGACAAGAACAATATGTGGTATAGACGATTTCACAAAAAACCTTCTCAATCAAATGTGCCAGTCGGGAGAGTGCTGCAAGATGGCATTGACGGCATAGGGTTCTTCCCAAGTGGGAAGAAAGCGTATCGTGTGCCCGTCTGGGAGGGTGATTTTGGCTGCGCAGAGCATGAGACGATGGGGGGTTCTGGGAAAGACCCCGTATTTATGGTCAAAAAGAACAGGATGCCCGGCATGAGCGAGCTGTACCCGTATCTGATGGGTTCGTCCGCTTGCAATACGCACCTGCAGCAGACTTTTTTCACCACTCACCCAAAGCGGCGTGACAATGGTCTCAGCCTTCTTGCCCATGCCCTCATGCGCAAGCACCATTTTTTCACTGCCGCTTTGCCCTGCTTTCACAAGATAGTCTGTCAGATGGGTTGGCGCGGATTGTGGCCATGCTCCGGAAACCCAACACACATACTCCTTGATCAGCGTGTGGTTTGCCAACGCATCCTGCACCATCCTCAGGGACGCATAGCTTGTGGCAACCAAGAGCACGCCTTCGGTATCCTTATCGAGCCTATGGCAAGGCACAGGAACAAAGGATCCATCGGCTGCTGCTGCCAAACGGCTGGCAAGGCTATCACTATGGCCGGTTCCAGGATGGGTTGGCAGGCCTGCGGGTTTGGCGTAGGCAATCAATCCTTTATAGCGTTCGATTTCCGGAGGCAATGGAAGTCGGCTCTCTTCGTGATTCGCATGCGCCTGCGTCGCCATATGCCAAGCAAAGGGCGGAAGCCGTATGCTATCGCCCGCTTCCAGGCGCATGAAAGGAGATGCCCTCTTGGCATTCACTCTGATTTGGCCTGTTCGAATCCATCTGTGCAAAAGGGATTCCGCAAGACGGAGCCTTCTGACAAGCAGACTCAGCAACTTTTGCCCATGCTCTTCCTCTGACACCGTCAGAGGAACCTGTTCATGCTCTCTTGATTGGGTAGCCATAGCAAAACTCTGCCTGTTCCTGCAATCTGCGTCAAGCCTTTGCAACAGGCTTGACGGAATGCCTGTTTGTGCGTACTTTTTTACTTTTCATAGCAAATGACTTTTGACACCACGCCTTTTCTTGAAGCGAGCATCTCTATGTTTGAAAGTTTATCCGACAGACTCACGCAGACATTTCGCACCTTGACCGGTCGCGGCCAGTTGACCGAAGAAAATATCCAGTCAGGACTTCGGGAAGTTCGTCTGGCGCTGCTTGAAGCGGATGTGAATCTCGCCGTTGTTAAATCCTTTATACAAAACGTTCGCGAAAAATGCGTGGGAAAGAATATTACCAAGGGTGTGAATGCCGCTCAACAGGTCATTAAGATTGTCCACGATGAGCTTGTCGCCATCCTCGGCGGGACAACCAGTACCCTTGAACTCAAAGGAGCACAGCCGGCAAGCATCATGCTCGTGGGCTTGCAGGGATCGGGCAAAACCACCTCAGCCGGCAAACTCGCCAATTTTCTGCGCAAACAAAAAATGCGTCCCTTTCTTGTGCCGCTCGATGTCTACCGCCCTGCGGCCATCGATCAATTGGTAACGCTTGCCAAGCAGCTCAACATCCCCTTCTATCCCTCGACAACCGCCATGACCCCCATGGAGATTGCCAAAAACGCCCTGATCCAGGCCAAAGAAGAACAGGCAAGCGTTCTTCTTTTGGACACCGCAGGCCGTTTGCATGTCGACGAACCGCTGATGGAAGAGCTTGCTGAACTCAAAGCCTTCTTCCATCCCCAGGAAATTCTCTTTGTTGCCGATGCCATGACCGGCCAGGAGGCGGTCAATGTCGCCACCTCCTTCCACGAAAAAATCACCCTCACCGGCTGTGTCTTGACCAAGATGGACGGCGATGCCCGTGGTGGGGCAGCGCTGTCGATTCAATCGGTGCTTGGCATCTCTGTCAAATTTGTCGGCGTTGGCGAAAAACTCTCTGAGATCGAAGTCTTCCACCCGGATCGTATCGCAAGCCGCATTCTGGGAATGGGCGATGTCTTGACCCTGGTTGAAAAAGCCGAATCCATGGTCAATGAGGAAGAACTCAAAATTCTGGCCAAAAAAATGAAGAAGGCCGAATTTAACTTTGAGGACTTTCTGCAGCAAATCCATCGTCTCAAAAAAATGGGCTCCATGGAGAGCCTGCTCAAATTGCTGCCTGGCTTTGGGGAGATGCGCAAACAGATAAAGGCCTTTTCGGAACAAATGCCAGATCAAGAGATGGCCAAAGCCGAAGCCATGATCAATTCCATGACCATTGAGGAACGGCAAAACCCCAGCATTTTGAATCAAAGCCGCAGAGCCCGCATTGCCAGAGGGGCAGGGGTTACGGTCGAGAAAGTCCACATGCTGATCAAACAGTTTGAGCAGACGCGGAAAATGATGAAAGGCCTCATGAGCGGCAAGATGCCATCTATGCGAAAACTGCCGCCCCAAATGCAAGGTTTTGATTTTAAAAATTTTTCCGGTATGGCACAGGGCTTCCCGGAATTACCTGGAGTAGAGGATCTCTCCCCGTTTGGGCAAGAGCAAAGTGCCCCATCCACCCAAGCAGTGGATATGCGGAAAAAGAAAAAAAAGGAAAGAAAAAAACACGGGAAGAAGTAG
Source organism: Desulfovibrio sp. (assembly GCA_017450275.1). Lineage (GTDB taxonomy): Bacteria > Desulfobacterota > Desulfovibrionia > Desulfovibrionales > Desulfovibrionaceae > Desulfovibrio. The sequence continues at coordinate 161,237 of JAFSVD010000039.1, forward strand.
TGAAAAGTCCAAACAGGCTTGCTTTTTTTCTCTAGCACAGCTATTATGGCTACAAAGGAGTCACCAAATGGCAGTAAAATTGAAACTCACACGTCTTGGCAGCAAAAAACATCCTTTCTACCGGGTTGTGGCCGCGAACGACCAGACTGCACGCGATGGGCGTCCCCTGGAATTTCTCGGATACTATAATCCAATGACAAACCCACCGGACGTCAAACTGAACGCAGAAAAAATCAAAGCCTGGCTTGATCGGGGTGCAAAGCCGACAGAGACGGTTCGCTCTCTCCTGGAGCATATGTAACCATAGCTCCTCTGCCTTCAGGATAACGGTGGTTGGCGAAGGGGGAAACCATGAAGGACCTTATCGAGTTCATCGCCAAGTCACTTGTTGATCATCCTGAAGCTGTGGTGGTTCGCACCATAGACGATGGGCAAACCACTATTCTTGAGCTTACGGTCGCACAAGAGGATCTCGGAAAAATTATCGGCAAACAAGGCCGGACAGCACGCTCACTGCGAACGATTGTTGCGGCCGCTTCGGCAAAAGCACGAAAGCGCACTATTCTTGAAATTGTTCATATCGAAACCCCGTGTTTTTAGCGTTGGTGGAGGTACGCTATGGAACGCTATGTTCACATGGGTTCCTTCACAAAGCCCCATGGAATTGCCGGGGAGATTGTCCTGGATTGGTACGGCGACTCCCCCTTTTCCCCCTCCATGGACGTCTTTGTCCAACAAGGGGATGGCGAGCCTATCCCGATCGTTATAGACCATGTGCGCACGAAAAACGGACGCCTGCTTCTTCACATCCAAGGCATAGCGGATCGCAATGCGGCAGAAGGGCTTCGTGGCAAAAAAGTTTTCACCAAACGTTCCAGCCTTCCCCCGCTCGACAGCGATGAAGCCTATATTGTTGACCTGTTGGGCGCAGAGGTTGTGTTGAAAAACGGTTCCTGTGTGGGCACCTTCAGCCATATTCTTTCAGGAACAGGCGGAACTGTGTGGTCGATTACAAGCCCTGATGGCACAGAAATCCTTTTTCCCGCAGAACCAGCCTTTATCCATGCCTTTGACAGGGAACATACGCGCATTATCATTGACCCGCCAGAAGGCCTTCTCGAACTCTATCAGACACAATAGCCCAAAAACGACAAAAGCGTTTTTGGGCTCTTTTTGTATACAAAGGGTTAGGGTTTCTTTTCTTCTTTCGCAGCCTCATCTTTTTTCTCTGCCAAAAGACGCACGCTGTTCAAAATCCCATTGGCCGTCTTCGCATCGATGCCGCTCCCAAGCAAAACGACAAAAGCCTGATCGCGTTCTGCCACATAGATCAACAGTTGCGTGTGGTTTTTCTCCCCTGTGATCTGCACAACATTCTTGGTCTCCACCTTCTTCATATCGCTGACGTTCATTTGCGAAAGAATGCTCTGCTGAAAGGACGCCAAGTTCACCCCTTCGGGATTGGGATAGACTGTCAGAGAAAAAGCCGCCTTGCCGTTTTTGGATGTCAAAAGCAGACCTTGAGAGATCTCTTTTTCTTCAAAGGCATTGGGCACTGTGACTATACAACGCAGATCCCCCACACTGAATTGGGCATTGCTTTGAGCAAAACACCAGCTTGTCATGGAAAAAAACAAAAGCCCAAGGAGTATTGTCCGCATCTCTCCCCCTATGCGAGTTCTCGCGCCAAATCTCTTGCTTCCGCCCGTTTTTTGAGCGTCTCCCGCTGATCGTGCAATTTCTTGCCGCGACCAAGGGCTATTTCCACCTTCATCCTGCCATGCACGCAATAGATGCGAACAGGCACAACGGTTAAGCCTTTTTTTTCAACCGCTCCCGCAAGCCTGGCAATTTCGCTCGCATGGAGCAGAAGCTTTCTGGGTCTATCGGGATTTTGCACAACATAGCCGGCATTTTCATAGGGAGCAATATGCAAGGACACAAGCCATGCCTCACCCATCCGAAATTCAACATAGCTATCGACAAAATTGACCTTGTGCGCCCGAATACTTTTCACTTCAGGTCCTGTTAATACAAGGCCTGCTTCTAAAAAATCTGAAAGTTCATATAAAAAGCGGGCTTTTTTATTCACAATACTTTCAGAACTCTTTGTTTTCTTTGCCATAGAGCCCCCCTTTCCGCCTCTCCGCACACAGACGATACAAGTCCTTGCCGCTCCACCCCTGAACCAAGCCCTTGAGCTTTTTCACGCATTCACGAAGCGGACGATTCGCATCCTCCGCACTGAGCAAAGCGACAATCTCCTCCTCAGGGGTTTTTACCACATTCTCTGCTTGCCCCACAACAACGGTTATCTCCCCCAAAAACACGGGAATTGGTGCTGACAAGGAAAGACGAAGAATTTCCTCATGGGTTTTGGTTAATTCCCGACAGATGGCAAGATCCCGCTCTCCGAGCACCTCATAGGCTATACGGATGGATTCAGCCAAACGGTCACCACGCTCAAAAAACACCAAGGATCCAGGAATCTCGGCATAGCGTGCAAAAAGCGTGCGCCTGGCAAGAGCATCTCTCGGAAGAAAACCAAGAAAGGTAAAGGGAAGAGGCGCAATGCCAGCCACAGAGAGCGCTGCCATCGGCGCAGAGGGACCTGGAATGGGGGAGACAGAAATCCCCAGAGTATGGCAGGCTTTGACCAGACGAAAGCCAGGATCGGCGATAAGAGGTGTGCCGGCATCACTGATGAGGGCAACATCCTTGCCTTCTTTGAGCCAGCCAAGCACCTGGGTTACGCGCTCTTCTTCATTGTGCTCAAAGAAACTCACAAAGGAGCGTAGCGGAATCGCTGCTTCCCGATAGAGACGAAGCGCTCGGCGCGTATCTTCGGCAATCACATAATCAGCCGATTCCAGAATGCTTCTGGCTCGTGGCGAAAGATCCATCGGATTGCCAAGCGGTGTGGCAACGACAAAAAGACGCCCCTTCACTCTTCTCCTCCATGCATGCCCTGCGTTCTTTCGCAAACAACCCCGCGAAAGGATCGTCTGTGCAAGGGACACGGTCCGTGTTGCACAAGCATTGCGCGATGATAGCTTGTGCCATAGCCCATATGCCTGGCAAAGCCATACACCGGCCACTGGCTATCAAAATGCACCATCATCTGATCCCTGTACACCTTGGCAACAATGGAGGCAGCGGCAATGGCATAGATCTTGGCATCTCCATCCACAACAGCGACTTGTTCGGGCACATTTCCTTGATTGTGCTTTGTCCAAAAACGGGTAAGCGTTGGCAAGGGGATCTCAAATTTCCCGTCGATCAAAAGCGTAGAAGGGGGAAGGGAAAGCCGCCCCACAGCCATGGCCATCGCCATAAAGGTTGCCTGCAAAATATTGATACGGTCAACGACCCTTTGCCCAACCACGCCAATGCCGAGAGCCTGTGCCTTTTGTCGGATGATGCCAGCAAGCCTGGTTCGCTCTTTGGGACGCAAACATTTTGAATCCATGACGCCCGGGATCCTCTCGTCAAGCACCACGGCACAGGCAACCACAGGGCCTGCCAAACAGCCCCGTCCCACCTCATCAATACCAGCAACAACCTGCCCAAGCTCTCCCATACAGCCTCCCTGATCCACCCAAAAAAAAAAGGACGAGACAAACGCCTCGTACCTTTTTTCGTCCCCAGCCACTGTGGTTTATTGAAAACGATTTCGTGGCTTAATACGGGCAGCTTTGCCTTTGAGATTGCGCAGATAATAGAGACGGCTTCTGCGGACACGACCCTGGTTGACCACTTCCACATGATCGATAAAGGGCGAGTACAGCGGGAAAATACGCTCAACACCCACGCCGTCAGAAATTTTTCTGACCGTAAAACTTGCGCTCGTCCGTCCGCGGCTGACGCGGATCACATTGCCCTGAAAGATCTGAATCCGCTCTTTTTCGCCTTCAACGATACGCAAATGGACTTTCACCGTATCGCCAGAACGAAAAACCGGCATATCCATCCGCATATTTTCCCGTTCAATTTTTTCAATAACATTCATGTGGAAAACTCCTTCTCAAACCAGATAATCGTTCATGGCGTTTAGTCAAAATCGCCTAAAATCCGATCCGCATAGATGGCGGCAGCGCTGCGAACCGAAAGATGGTTATAGTCTAAAAAGCGAAGCGGTCGCATAAGCCCATCGCACAATGCCAAGGCCTCGGAACTCAGTCCCTGCGATGTTCCCAGGCAAAAAACCACAGGCTCCTGATCCAGCATTGCCCGAATATCGCTGGGCACAAGCAATGGGGTATCGCGCCATTTGGCGGAACTCGCAATAAGCTTGGGGCGCACCCCTGTTGTCTCTGTCACCTGCGCAATCACATCGTCAATGGATGGAGCCAAGCGTACCAATGAAAGCGCCTGTGCTCTGTCGGGATGCTTTTGCGCGCATACCCCCTGGCACCAATGGGCACAGATTTGTTCGAGCAAGATCTGTTGTTCTCTGATGGGGGTCACAACATAGAAGTCCCCCAGACCGTAGCTTGCAGAAATTCGTGCTATATCGTGGATATCCAAATTTGTCAAAGAGGCAGTGCCTGTTTTTCCTTCAATCACCACAGGATGGTGCACAAGGCAAAAAGCAAAATTGCGCCCAAGGCGCCTCTGGGGCATTTGGCGCAAAAAGGCAACATCCTCCTTGTCCAGGTGCGCTGTAGCGAGCAAATCCGGCCGCATTGTCCGCGTTTTTGTGACAGCCATTTTTCGGCGCCAATGCGCAATCTTGGCATGGTGGCCTGAACACAAAACATCGGGCACAGAAAGCCCACAAACAAGCTCTGGCCTGGTATAGTGGGGGTATTCCAAAAGATTGTCAGAAAAACTTTCTTCCCAGGCAGAGCCTGCCTTGCCCATAAAGCCCGGGAGCAGACGAGATACAGCCTCAATCACCGTCAAGGCCGCACAATCGCCGCTGTTGAGCACCACATCGCCGATAGAGATCGGCTCCAGGGGAAAGAGCTCTTCGATACGGGCGTCAATCCCCTCGTAGCGGGGGCAAAGAAGCGTGATATTGGTCTCCTTTGCCAGTTCTTTGGCATAATTCTGGGTCAGGGGTTTTCCGCCTGGTGTACAGATAAGCATGCGCCCTGGCTCAGGGATGCTGGACAAACACGCTGCCACAGGAGGAACCTGCATGACCATGCCAGGACCGCCCCCATAGGGTGCGTCGTCGACATGGTGATGTTTATCACAACTCCAGTCTCTGGGATTATACATGGCAAAATCAACGATCTTGGCTTCTCTGGCGCGTGCAAAGAGCCCGCAGGAAAGCGGCGATGTGAAAAATTCAGGAAAAAGCGTGACAAGATGAAAGGTGAGCATAGGCAAAGAGGGGCTAACAAACAAACGAGCGCATAAGGCAATCCATTGACAAGAAAATCGCTTCTTCTTAGAAAATCGTCATCACATTGCCTTCCCTCCCCAACCAAAAAGGCTCTGCTGCACACAATCGAGGCGCGTGACCTCTCCGGCTTCTCTTGCCTCTGCTGAGAAGTCAAAAGCACGCTTGGATGCCGTCTTCTTAAAAGCAGAAAATACGCATTTTACGATACTGTATCAATATGGTTTGTGATAAACTACATCCTTCCACACAAGCAACAACGCATGCACGATGTCTTTGCTCGCATCGGCTTGCCTGAGGGTACGTATGCAACAACGCTATAGTGAATATCTTCAACGCGTGCTGCTGAGCAGGGTCTATGATGTCGCCTGTGAAACACCGCTTGAAAAAGCCGTGAACCTTTCTCGGCATCTGGTCAATACCGTGTATCTCAAACGCGAAGACCTACAGCCTGTCTTTTCCTTTAAGCTCCGCGGAGCCTATAATAAAATGGCCAAATTGTCGCAGGATGAACTGCGCAGAGGCGTTATTGCCGCCTCAGCGGGAAACCACGCCCAAGGCGTAGCTCTTTCGGCCAAACGCCTGAACTGCGATGCGACCATTGTTATGCCTGTTACAACCCCTGCCATCAAAGTCAATTCTGTGAGGAGATTGGGGGGACAGGTGGTTCTCTTTGGTGAATCCTTCAGCGATGCCTGGCAACACACCCAGGAACTCATCCGTCAAACAGGGGCTGTCTTTATCCCGCCCTTTGAAGATCCTGATGTGATTGCAGGCCAAGGAACCATTGGCATGGAGATTTTGCGCCAGCATCCCGACAAACTCGATGCGGTCTTTGTGCCCATTGGCGGAGGGGGACTTGCGGCAGGCGTTGCTGTCTACATCAAATTGCTCAGACCCGACATCAAGGTTATTGGCGTTGAGCCCAACGATTCCGACGCCATGAAACGATCCATTGAGGCAGGCTACCCCATCACCATGAAGGATGTGGGACTCTTTGCCGACGGTGTGGCGGTCAAGCAGGTTGGCGAAGAGACCTTTGCCATTTGCCGCGATATGCTCGATGACATCATAACCGTTGGCACGGATGCCATTTGCGGCGCCATCAAGGATGTGTTTGAAGACACACGCATTGTCGCTGAACCAGCAGGCGCCCTCTCGCTGGCTGGCCTCAAGGCCTATGTCAGCGCCCATGGCTTGCAAGACAAGGAATTGGTTGCCATTGTCTCTGGTGCCAATATGAACTTTGACCGCCTCTCCTATGTGGTTGATCGAAGCGAACTCGGTGCTGAGCGCGAAGCATTGCTCGCAGTGACAATTCCTGAAGAAATCGGCAGCTTCAGGCATTTTATCGCGGCGCTTGGCAACCGCAATATCACTGAACTGTGCACCAGATCGGTGGATCCCGTCCAGGCACGCGTGCTGCTCGGCATCAAGATCCAGGGTCGCAACGATGTTGCCGAGGTTCTGGCTGATCTGAGGGACAAGGGCTTTAGTGTCATCGATTTAAGCGATAACGAGCTTGCAAAACTCCATATCAGACATTTAGTCGGCGGCAATGCGCCCAATGTGACCCATGAACGCATTCTCCGCTTCACCTTCCCCGAACGCCCTGGCGCCTTGTTAAACTTTATCGACGCCATGCGCACCGAATTCAGCATCTCGCTCTTCCAATACCGCTACCATGGCGCGGATTTTGGCCGTGTGCTCGTGGGCTTTGATGTCTCCGAGGACAACAAAATCGCCTTTGAAGACTTTCTTGTCCGTGTCGATGCCATGGGGTACTCGCACATTGAAGAAACAGAAAATCCAGCCTACAAACTCTTTATCAGCTGGCATCAAGAATAAACAAAAAGGCCAAGGACATCCACCTTGGCCTTTTTGCTTTGCTCATAGAGCTCTCATTCCACGCAATCCCCCTACAAACGCCCGGTCTGAACAAAGTGCTCGACACCGCTGAAAATGATATCGTTGCCACAAAAGGAGCCCTGCGCTATGGTTGCCCGAAAATCAGGGAGTTTTTCCTCAAAGCGATTGAGCAGATCCTTGGAAAGCAAGGTCATCTTCGCAGCCATCCCATAGCCCAAACGCTCAAGATAGAGAGCGTTAAAATGCTGCTCAATCATGGCCGCAACAGGAATCGAGAGTATGGGCTTGCCTAAATAGAGCGCCTCGCTCATAAGCGTATGGCTTCCGCCCTGGATGACATAGGCGCATCTGCGCAACAAATCGAGAAAGCCATCCTCGCTTTTTTCCATAAAGACAACATTCCCCTCTTCCCCTTTTGTTCGCGTATAGCCAAAGACATAGCATCGGCGTTTTGTCGCGGTCTGCAAAAAATCGATCAGGGCTTTGTGGGTTGAATTGCTCTGGTACACCACAATATGCCCATCATCGCAGGGCTTTGCCGCAAGAACTCGTTTTCTGAGCAAGGGGGGAACAACGCGTGCTGTGTATTTCGGATCAACAGGGGGCGCGTAAAAGGAGACAATCATGGTGGGATTGGTGGGACGAAAGAGATAGCGTGGGGTGAGCCCCTGGAGAAACGCATCCCACCAGAGATGGGGAGGCAAGGTGTGCTTGCAGCAGGTGATAATGTGCTGATGATCCAAGGTTAAGCAGGGAAGTCCCTCACGCTCAGCAGCTCTGGGCACGAAATATTCCAAATCCGTCATACAGACGCTTGGGTGAAAATCGCGGATGACACCACACAATTCGTCGACAAAGCGTCTTTGATGCCAAAGCAGGGGCACAGCTTTTGCGATAGTTTTTGGGAGATCGACGGTGTAGTTCTTAAAAACCGTGCCAAGGTTGGGAATGCGGTAGACGGGAAATTCCGGCTCCAGCACGGAAAGGGCATCGTCGTTTGCCACAAAAAGAAATTCATGGTCAGGCATGGATCGGGCGATCGTAAGCCCCCGCATGGCATGACCATGGCCGGTTCCGTGGATACCGTAGAGAATTCGAGCCATCTGCTACTTCCTGTGAGCGTTGGAGATACAGCAAACCAGTAATTTCTTACGAGCTAAAGGAAGAGCTTGTCAATACAGCAAAGGGAATCAGAGCTGCCCTGGACTCAAACGCCCCTCTTGCCAAGATAGACAAAAAAAGCCATACTTTCTGAAAAGGAATCTGCAACGCAGCGATGGCTTGCATACATGTCAGAAAGTACGCTTGAGCCGGATGAAGACATTATATACTCAGCAGTACCAAAGAGAAAAGAAGAACATCTTTTGCGTCATGAGTATATATTTTTTAGCCCGAATTATGTGAGACAAAAAAACCTTTTACTGCAAAAAACTTTCTTGGTTTGAATATAACAACTTGTATATAGAGCATTGATTACGAGGAGCTTCCCAGAGATTAGTTTTCAACACCATAGATGTACAAGTCGTTGAGAATAAAAGATTCTTAGGATCTAAACAGAAATAGATCCATGAAATACCAATACATTGATATGGCATAGAAGCAGAAAAACAAATTATTTATATTCAAAATAAAAGACACACAGGACACAGGATTTTAGATTGATTTGTCTTTTTTATTGATATAAATTTTGCAAGTCTATGTATATTATTTTTATAACATTGCCTATATTTTTTAAATAGTGCTATGATTACATAGAATACGATAAAGGCCTACACTACTTTGCTAGTGTAGGATCTTTTTTGTTTGTTTACCAAAAAGTTATTACTACCTTTAGATATATTATTATAATATCGATGGACATTATTATACAGTAAACGAAATAACACCTGAATCCGTGAGCTGTTGGATTGAAAGGGCAGGATTTTCAGCTGAAGTCCACGAACGATGGGGGGATTATGGAGGTTCAAGAAAATCCGAAGATGAACCAAATCGAAAATTCCTTAGCGTTCCAAATTTGGGGAAATAAAAAATAAGGATGGTTCACCACGCAAGAAGCCAGATCCTAAACCACGGGCAGAAAACGGGAGTGAAGCTGCCCCTGAAGGGATTTCTACGCCTCAAGGAGCCTCTACGACCGA
>JAFSVD010000040.1 GCA_017450275.1 Desulfovibrio sp.
GGGGAAGAGCAGGTTTTTTTGGGTGGAACGCGGATCTTTGGGGGTTGCTGCAAAACGAGCCCAGAGTGCTGTCATCCGTTGCCAAGAGCGGTTGATGGCCTCGCTGATGCGTTCGGTATCAGCTAAGCCAAAATCGCATGGCCGCATGCCAGGAAGTTTTGGATCGCCATCGAGAATGCGTTGCAAAAGATCCGGGGGCAAGAGAGCACCGATGATGGTGACACAGCGAAGGGGAGCGTTTTGCATAGGGCACCTCAAGGGGCAGGGCGTTTGTGTGGAAGTATAGAGGGAAGTGGTTTTTTTGCCAAAAGAGGTGGAGAGAGACTGCGTTTTTTGATGCAGGCTTGACCGAAACACTGTCCTAGGCTACATGTATGAACTTTCGACACCTTTTACTCAGAGAAGCGGGTTTTTGTATGAGCTGGGATTGGGACAAATTACAGGAAAAACGCAAGCGTCAGCTGCAAAATGGGAAAAATGTTGACCCAGAGCCTGAAGAACCCTTTGACGATGACGAGGACGAAGAATTTCAACGACCCCGTCGCCGGGAATTTCGGGGCAATCCCGAGCAAAAACCGCCTTTTACCCTGGAAGCCAAGATCCCCCTCCCCAATGGCAAAGGACTTCTTGCTCTCCTTTTGCTTGGGGCTGTGATTTGGCTGTGCAGTGGTATTTATATTGTTAATCCCGACGAGCAGGGTATTGTTTTGCGCTTTGGCAGGTACAATCGCACTGTGGATGCAGGACCGCACTATGCGTGGCCGCAGCCCTTTGAAAGCGTCTACAAGCCCAAGGTCACCCAGATCATGCGCTGCGAGGTTGGTTTCCGCTCTGTAGGGCAAACAACGACCTTCCAGCAGGGGCAAGTGCGCACCATGCCGGAAGAGGCCTCCATGCTGACGGGCGATGAAAACATCGTCAATGTCCAGTTCAGCGTGCAGTATAAGATCAGCAATCCCGTGGAATATCTGTTTAACGTTGTGGATCAGCCCTCGCTTGTGCGCAATGCGGCCGAGGCGGCGATGCGCGAGGTGATTGGCAACAGCCAGATCGACTCAGCCATCACGGATGGGAAATTAAAGATCCAGAGCGATGCCACCACGCTTTTGCAACAGATTTTGAATCGCTATGCCGCTGGCGTCCAGGTGATTGCGGTGCAGCTGCAGGATGTGCATCCGCCCAAGGACGTTATCGATGCCTTTAAAGATGTTGCCAGTGCTCGTGAGGATAAGAGCCGTATTATTAATGAAGCCGAAGCCTACAGAAACGAACTCCTTCCCCAGGCGCGTGGTCAGGCAGCAGCGCTTCGCAACGAGGCCGAAGCCTATGCTGCCAAGCGTCTCCAGACAGCCATAGGTGAGGCAGAGCGTTTTGACGCCCTCCGCGTGGAATACCAGAAGGCGCCCAAGGTGACAGAGCAGCGGCTCTATTATGAGACGATCGAAGACATTCTCGCCCATTCCGAAGAAAAGGTTTTGATGGATCTCGGAGCGATTGAGCGCGTGCTCCCGTATTTGCCGCTGCCTGATATGAAAGGGCAACGGGGCGAGAAAAAATAGGTGACATTGACAGTAGCGTTCTTTTATGTTTTTTTGCTGAAAAAATTAGGTTGGCTTTGTGGATCCCCCGGCAAACCAGACCGGGGGTTTTTCGTTTTTGCCGGAAAGCGCGGAATGTCCACTCGATGCGTCATGGCGTGGGTGGGACAATTGTGGAAAGATTCTATGCAGAAAAAAGTATTTTCGACCACGGCATTGCTTGTTTTGCTCTTTGCCCTTGCGAGCCAGTCCTTGTTTACCGTGCATCAGACGCAAAAAGCCCTTGTTTTGCAATTAGGTGATCCGCTCAATCAGGTCTATGAGCCAGGCCTGCATTTCAAGTTGCCCTTCATCCAGAATGTTGTGTATTTTGACGCGCGGGTTTTGGATTACGAAGCGCGTTCTCGCGAAGCCTTTACTGTGGACAAGAAAGCCATTGTGCTCGACAACTATGCCAGGTGGAAGATCATCGAGCCCTTGCAGTTTTACCGCACCATGCGTTCCATCCCAGGAGCCCAGGCGCGTTTGGACGACGTGGTCTATTCCCAGCTCCGTGCTCTGGTTGGTGCCTATACGCTCACCCAGGTCGTATCCTCCCATCGGGCTGCGATCATGACCGAAGTGACGGAAAAGGTGTCGCAGCTTATGCAGCCCTTTGGCGTTGAGGTTTTGGATGTCAGAATCAAGCGCACCGATCTTCCTGCGGAAAACCAGCGCGCTATCTTTGGACGGATGCGGGCTGAACGCGAACGCCAGGCCAAACAGTACCGTTCAGAGGGGGAAGAGGAATCCACGCGCATCCGCTCTGACGCCGACAGGCAGCGGACAGTGATTTTGGCTGATGCGGCGAGGGACGCGCAGGTGAAACGCGGCGAAGGCGATGCCAAGGCTGCGGCAACCTACGCGCAGGCCTATTCCAAGGCGCCGGACTTTTATTCCTACTATCGGTGGTTAACAACGCTTGCCACCTCGCTTAAGGAAAAGAGCAAGCTCATTTTAAGTGCCCCGACCCAGGTTTTAAAGAAGCAATAAGAGACAAGGAAGGGGTGCAATGCCTGTTTTTCATCAAAAGCCGTGGTATGGACGATGAAGTCTCCTCTGGACTATAGGCTCGGTTTCCTTATCCCTGTGCTGCTTGTGTGTTTTTGCCTTGTCGGTGCTGGTGGGACTTGTTGGGCTCAGCCTGTACACGCTGTGTGGAAGCCGCTCATGGATCGTTTGGCGAAGGACGGGGTGGCAGGGGCTGAGGTTTCTGCCCTGTTTGCCACGCTTCCCGCTCACCCAACGCAATCGCCTATGGGGCGCAAAATCCGCGATCTCTACAATAAGAAATTTTTTCCCAAGCCCCCGCCCAAGCTGACCGACTACTATCCAGGCGTTGTCAATATGGCCAATGCCGCGCGCTGCCAAAACTATCTCGCTGCGCACAAGGCATCGTTTGAACGTGCCTACGAGCGCTATGGGGTTGAGCCAGAAATCGCCGTTGCCCTGCTTTTTGTTGAGACACGGCTTGGCGACGTTTTAGCTGATGTGCCGGAAAACGCCTTCTACACGCTTGCCAGCATGGCTCTTGCGAGAACACCCGACGATATTGCCAGCTATTTGCCCAAGATGAAGGGCTCCAGTCGAAGACTCGCCTGGATCACCAAGACCATGCAGCCCAAGGCAGACTGGGCCTATGCCGAGGTCAAGGCCTTGATTGTGTATATGCTGGCTAACGGTATTGCGCCCGATGCCATGCCAAGCTCCATCTACGGTGCTGTGGGTCTGTGTCAGTTCATGCCTTCCAATATTGCCATCTATGGGGCAGACGGGAACGGCGATGGCCGCATCGATTTGTTCCAGATCGACGATGCCACGGCCAGTCTTGCCAACTATTTGGCGAAGCATGGGTGGAAAAAGGGTCTTCCACGGGAAAGACAGCATGCCCTTTTGATGAAGTACAACCATGCCAAAATCTATGCGAACACGATTTTGGCCTTGAGCGACTTGGTTGCGGCAAAATCGCCGCGGTGATCCTAGGCTTGGCAGTGACGAACATTTTTGGGCGGATGGGAGACAATCATGGGGGCGTCTGCACAGACGAAGCTTGTGATAAGCGGCATGGGGTGTGTCACCCCAATAGGGATCGGCGTTGCCACATACTGGGAGAATCTCCTGGCGGGTCTGTGCGGTGTTGGTGCCATCACGCGTTTTGACGCCTCGCCGCTTCCTGTGCGCATTGCCGCTGAAGTGCCCAATTTTTGTCCCGAAGACTATTTTGAAAAAAGTTTGATTCGGGGAACGTCGCGTTTTATGCAGTATGCCTTGGTGGCGGCCAAGGAGGCTCTTGCGCAGAGCGGGCTTGTGATTGCCAAAAATCCCACGCGGATTGGCATTGTCTTTGGCTCTGCCATGGGTGCCATTGCCGAAATTTCAAGCACAGCGCAGCAGTATCTTCAGAGCAAAACCAAGAAAGTCCTCCCGCATTTTATCCCCTCAACCACCGGCAATATGGGCGCAGCCCAAGCCGCGATTTTGTTTGGCGCAAAAGGTCCCTCGCTCACTGTGAACACGGCGTGTTCAGCAGGAGGAGACGCCATCCTTATGGCATCGCTTCTTTTGCGACAGGATTTGTGCGACTCGGTCTTGGTGCTTGGTGGGGACAGTATCGACTGCGACATTGCGGTTTCAAGTCTTGCCCAGGCAAAGGCTCTTTCTCGTGCCAACGATACGCCGAAAACCGCATCAAGACCCTTTGACAAAAAGAGGGACGGTTTTGTGATTGGCGAGGGCGGTGGTGCCTTGGTCTTGGAGAAAGAAGCTGTGGCGGTTCAACGCGGGGCGCCGATTTTGGCGTATCTTGCCGGCTGTGCCAATACCATGGACGCCTATCATATCACAGCTCCCCATCCTGAGGGGGAAGGGGCTGCCCGCTGCATGCGTTTGGCCTTAGCCATGGCTGGCATTGAACCGCACGCCATAGGCTATATCAACGCGCATGGCACTTCGACGGTTTTGGGTGATATTGCCGAAACCAAGGCGGTCAAGCAGGTTTTTGGAGATCATGTGCCGCCGATGAGTTCGACCAAGGGGGCAACAGGGCACTTGATGGGAGCAGGGGGACTGACGGAGATCATAGCTTGTATTATGAGCTTTGGCTGTGACATAGTGCCCCCCACATTGAACTACACTGATCCTGATCCTGCCTGTGACCTCGATTATATTCCGCTCACCGCACGCAAAGCCCATATCACATGGGCCATGTCAAACGCCTTGGGTTTTGGTGGCCAGAATTCGAGCGTGATAGTGGTGCGACCAGGTCGCGAGGAGAATTGAATGCCATATACCTATGATATAACAATGTTCAAAGAGACCTTTGAACATGAGTTCACATGGTTGCATGGATTCCTGCGCAATGTACATCGTTATGGCGACAAGTTGGCCGTATGCGTTCCAGGGGAAAATGCGCCAGATGCCATGTGGACATACAGGGCATTGAATGCTGATGCCAACAAGCTCGGCCATGCCCTGATGGGGTGCGGTGTTCGCAAAAACGATGTTGTCATGTATATGCTCTTCAATTCGCCCGCCTTTCTCTTTTGCTACATCGCTTCGCACAAGATCGGCGCCATCAATGCACCGGTGAATTATCGCATATCCTCGGTTGAACTGTGCGCCATTTTTGAAGACAGTAAACCCAAAGTCTTTGTCTTTGACGACAATCTTGCCTCGGTTGTGGCGAGCGCTTTGATCGAGTCGAGTTATGTTCCTCCGCATCTGGTGGCAGTACCAGTTGGGGATACGCTTTCCAAAGCGTCCCTGGATCTGGGGGCTGTGGATTTTGCCAGTTTTATGGCGGATATGCCCACGGAGAATCCCGTCTGTGAGCCTGGGCACATCTATGATGAGACGACACGGCTCTATACCTCAGGCACAACGCACAGGGCGCGTGCTGTGCCCATGAACAATGTCAACGAGGTTCTCTCTGCTCACGATGTGATGATGCATTTTCCCTTGAACAATACCGACCGTACCATGAACATGACCCCGTGGTTTCACAGGGGCGGCTTGCATTCAGGAGGACCGACCCCGACCCTCTATGCAGGAGGGGAGGTGGTGATTCTTCGGGAATTTAATCCCAAGCTCTGTCTGCGTATTGTGGCTGAACACAAGATCACCTTTTTGATCGGGGTGCCTTCTATTTTGGCGATCTTGGCTCGGGCGCAGGAGCGTGAGCATGCCGATCTTTCGAGCTTGCGTGGTATTGTCACCATGGGCAGTCCTTTTGAGAAAAAGACCTGCGAGAAATATCTCGATTTGTTTACGCCCAATATCTTCAACGGCTATGGGACAACCGAGACCTTCTGGAACACCTTCCTCCGCCCCTATAATCTCCCTGAGATGGCCGGGACCGCAGGCCAGGCCTGCACGGACGATGAAGTACTCATTGTCAAGGTCAAGGAGAACGGAGAGCGGGCAGAGCCGGATGAGCTTGTGGCCAAGGACAATACAGAAGTTGGGGAAATCATCATCAAGAGTCCTGCCAAGTCCACAATGTGCTATGTGAACAATCCGGCCATGACAGCGGAGAAGTTTTACAAGGGCTACCACTATACAGGAGATCTTGGCACCTGGGATTCCAATGAATTTGTCACGGTTGTGTCGCGCAAAGACGATATGATTTTGTGCAACGGGGAAAATATCTATCCGACCCAGATCGAGGCTGTGATCAACCAGCATCCGAAGGTCTTTGAATGCGCTGTTGTGGGGGTGGCTGATCGTTTGCACGGCCAAAGCATTGCGGCCTATATTGTGCCCAAGGATAGCTCGCTCACGGTGGATGAGATCAAACGCTTCTGTTTTGCTGCCAAAGAGCTCTCAACCTATAAACGACCCCGTTTCTACTATCTTGTGTCGGAACTCCCCCATACCGCAACCGGCAAGATCACCCACTACAAATTGCGAAATCCTGAAGCGCAATAAAACGCGCCACTTTTTTGAACACAAGGCTTTGTCCTTGGGTTCGCAAAAGTTGTCTTGCGTACGCGCCGCCCCTTCCGTCAACAGGGCGTTCTTCCATAGGTTTGCGAAGAAGAGGCAACACGATCAGTCTGTGTCGAGACTGATGTACGGTTTACTCTGGCAGACTGGCTCAGATGTGCAATCCGGGTTGGTCTGCTAGTGTCGTTTTGTATCGGGAGAACACGGATGGGCACAAGTGAAAAACGGTTGGGCTTTGTCCCTTTGGAGGGATTGCCAGAGCTTTCCTTTCCTCAACAGCCGTCCAATCAGGACGTGATCCTTCGCGATGACGATTGCTATGCCCTGTGGGACAGATACGCCATGCCCGAAAATATTCGGCGCCATTCCCGCTTTGTGGCGCATATTGCCCAGATTTTAGCAGAGCTTGCGATCCAGAAGCATGCCAAGATCTCGATTGCGGATGTTCGAGCCAGCGCCTTGCTCCACGATCTTGGAAAATACTACAGCCTCCAGTATGGCGGATCCCATGCCCAGATCGGCGGCGCTTGGGTTGTGGCTGAAACGAGAAATTACGCCATTGCCCAAGGGGTCATCCACCATGTGCATTGGCCATGGCCGATTCGCGATGATGTCTCCATCTGTCAATTGCCGCTCTTGGTACTCTATGCGGACAAACGGGTGCAGCACGATGAGGCGGTGACAGTGGCGGGGCGCTACCAGGATTTGCAGGTGCGCTATGGTGTCAACCAAGAAGCCCGAGCCTCCATCAAGCGATCGTTTACCCAAATCCAAGCCATTGAGCAGGCCTTGGCAAAGGTCTTGGGATGGGACGATTTGGATACCTATGCCTTTAGCTGCAATGATTTGTCACAAACGCATACGCAAGCTGGGTCTGTACGGGCAAGGCCAAACGCGTAGCGGACTCGAGCTCTTGCTTTTGCTCACAGCGCAACGGGAGGCAATGCCGTCTTTTTTCCTTCACAACTATCAATGCGCTTGAAGCCGTCTACCTTTACGAGGCTTACCCCTATTTACCAGCAGATACCTACGGAGCTGCAATGACGCTGTGTCCGCTCAGCGTAAACTGAAAGCCCTTTCTGGCAGAGAGAACTGTTGGAGGTCTGATGTCACACCAGATATCGAAGACACTCACGGTAACATACGGCTCCGGAACGCTTTTCGTGTTGAAAAAACTTGTGGATGGCACGATGTATGTATCTGGTGACGCAAACCCCCATTTCGGAAAGCGTAAGGTTACATAGTATATTTCTGCCGGATATATCCCAGCGATGAGGTCATAGACACACTGTACTGTGTGCATGCATTCCTAGGGGCTACTACGAAGAAGCATGCTACGACATGACGTCTTCGTGGATGAACTGCAAGCTCCGACTCACAAGGGGGCGAGGTGATTGACTCATCGTTTGGCTTCCCTGACGAGTAAATGTACTGTACGATGAGATTCCATGCATATTGATGCTGCATTAGAACGGAACGTTTGAAGGAATTGATGGTGTGATAAAGATTTCTGAAAAAAACTTGAATGTTTTTTTGAATGATGAAAAAGTAGGCATATTATCGAAAAAGAGCACAGGGCTCTTTTTTTCGTATGATCCTCATGCGAAACAGGCCATTTCCCTCTCATTGCCACGAGAAGGGCAAACATCGCCTTTTTTTCAAAATAAAGTTCAATTTTTTATAGATAATCTTATTCCTGAAGGAGATGCCTTTGCGCTTGTTTTCAAACTCTTCAAACCGGTCTCGCGCAATGCCTTTGATATCCTTTATTGCATAGGCCAGGAAGTTGCCGGTGCGCTCCTTTTTTGTGAGGAGGATGCTATCGCACCCCAAAACAATGTGTACAGGGACGTTACCAACGAGGTTGAAGCCTTTTTGCGCACAAAAGATCCCCGAAGCATAGAGGAAGTGGTTCGAGCGCGTTTTTCACTCGCAGGCGCTCAACATAAAGTCGCCATCTATTTTGCGGATGATCGCATTTTTGTTCCTGAAGACTATTCACCGACAACGCATATTCTCAAGCCTGACAGCAGGGAATTTCCAGGAACAGCCAGAAACGAACACCTTTGCCTGGATGTTGCCAAACGTCTGGGCTTTCCTGTTTGTCAGCATGAGCTTCTCATTCGGCAGGGCTATGATGCGCTTTTGCTCGGCCGCTATGACCGTGTACGCACCAACAACACCGTGAGGCGTTTGCATCAGGAAGACTTTTGCCAGGCCATGGGATTGCCGCCCATCTTCAAATACCAATCGACCCATATCGGTCGATACGGCGAATATGGTCTTGTTGCCCTGCTTGAGACAGCACAAGCAGCGCATATTGACATCGCTGATGCCCTCGCAAAACGCTGCGCCTTCTCCTTCTTTGTGGGCAATTTTGATGCCCATGCGAAAAATTATTCGCTGCTCTACACAGACCACGGTATCGAATTGGCTCCCCTCTATGATATCCTGTGCATACCGGCTCTTGGTTCTTTTGAGAGAGAACTCTCCATGGATATCGGCGGATCTTTCAATCCAGATACTATTTCAAGCAATAATTTTTTGATGCAGGGTTATGATATGGAAGTGTATGATATTGAAGCGTATGCTAATACACTTGCCGATATTCTTCCTGATATTGTTTTTGATGTTGCAAAAGAGCATGCAAAAATCTATGGATCTCATCAGATATACGATAAGATCGTCCATGAATGCACGCAAATAGCGATGCAGTACAAAAAACTATCGCAACAAAACGCAAGAGAGCTCTGATTGCATTAGTTTTCTCCGTTTGAACGCTTGGATCGGCCAAGAGGTGAGCGTTCCCTTCAAATAGCTTTTTTTGGGACTTGAGAGCCGCTCCAATTTTTCATCTGCTCTGTATCGTCGGCATTCAGGGCTCAAGATAATTTGTAAACAGCGTGGGAGTGCTTGGATGCGTATTCTCTTACTTGCCGGGGGCTGGTCGACAGAACGTGACATATCGCTCAAAGGTGCGCATGTCATGGCTGAGGCCATACAAAGCCTTGGGCATACGGTCACCTTGTTTGACATTGCCAATTTTGATGACCTGCTTCAAACGGCGGTTACGCACGATGTGGCTATCATCAATCTCCACGGTCAACCAGGCGAAGACGGCCTTGTCCAAGCCATGCTCGATTGCGTAGGCATCCCCTACCAGGGAGCCGATCCAGCGGGTTCGTTTTTGGCTTTAAATAAAGCCGCCACCAAGCAAATCCTTCGCCATGTTGGTATTCCAACGCCAGATTGGGAATTTCTGCCAAAGAGACCCGATCCCTCATGGGAGCCCAAACTGCCCTATCCGCTCTTTGTCAAAAGCGATGTCGGGGGCTCTTCCATCCATTTGGCGCGTGTGTACGACAGAGAATCGCTTGATGCCATTATGGAGGAAATCTTTGCCGCGGGCGTTGGGGTTTTGATCGAAGAGGCCATTGCTGGCATGGAAGTGACCTGTGGTATTTTGGGTGATACAGCGTTGCCGCCGGTTTTGATCGAGCCCTTGCACGGCGCGTATTTTGATTTTTCGAGCAAGTATGCCGAAAATGGTGCCCGAGAATTGTGTCCAGCTCCTATTCCGGCGGAAGTCTCATCCGCTCTCTGCGAGTATGCCCTTAAGGCGCATCAGGTGCTTGGGCTTCGGGATGTGAGTCGATCCGATTTCATGGTCGATGCTGCCAAGCAGTGCTATCTGCTTGAGGTCAACACCCTTCCCGGTATGACAACAACAAGTCTTGTGCCCAAGGAAGCCCAGGCTCTTGGCATATCCTTCCCCATGCTGATGCAACACTTTATCGATATGGCCTTGGCCAGAAAAAAGGCGTAGGGGGGCATATGAAGATAGCTGTCTATGTCTTAGGGGATCATAATATCATCTATCCTGCGCTTGTGCTCTTTACGAGTTTGAAAAAGCACAATGATTTTGATTTCTTTTTGTATACAGAAAGCGAGACAATGAATGAAGAACAGATCCGTCTATGCCAGGATCTTAATATCAGAGTAGAAAATATTCAGAATGAGGAATACAAAAGAAGGATTTCTGTTTTTTCGAATTTTAAGCGATGGCCAAAAGAATTGTTTTTGAATTATGTTATCCCCTATTATTTGAATGATTTGGGATATGACTATGCCATTAAGATGGATTATGATATTCTTTGTTTAGACACTTATAAGCTTGATGAGGTTCTTCCAAAGAAAGATCAGATTCTGTCAGTGATTTTGAAGCGGTCGATCGTACAGACCATTGCTGAAAAAGATTTGCAGACCCTGAACGAATGCTTTGTCTCTGGAGAGAGGGATTTAACGAAGGTTTCTTCGGTTAATGCTGGTTTTATTGCTATTGACGTGAAGCGATATGTCGATGTTGACTTTTTTTCGCAGTATACAAGGGTCTATCAATATATAACAAAGAGCAATATTCAGTTCCATGGCGAATTTATCGAACAGTGGATTCTTGGCTATCTGCAGGCGGTGCTTGGCATAACGTATAAGGGCGTGAATCTTGCGTATAATTTCAGGCCTGGCGGTATTGTGATTGCAGAGAAAGCCATTACGCAGGTGGCAGCACGGTGTAAAAACATCCACTATTCCATGGCCTGTAAGCCGTGGCTGCCGGTCGATTGGGCAGAATATGTCAAAATCGATGTGACGCGCAATGATTTGTCGTGGTTCAATAATTTTCTCTTTTTTAACGAGTGGATACGCGTTGCGAATACCATTCCTTTTGTCGGTTTTTCCTATAGAAAGGAAGAGTATACACCATTTGATATCTATCTTCTTTTTACAAATATCAAGGGCGCTCTGAATGCAAAAATCAAGAATAATGAACTTTTGCATGCCTATGTTGCCCATCTAAGCACGGTTTATCACTATCATTTTGTCCCACGTGAACACTCTTTCCGTTTATCCTTTGGCAAAACAAACGGCTTCTATGAAATAGCCATCGATACACAGTGTCTTTTTTCTCTCCACTGTGATGAAGCAGACAAGGACACGCTCGCAACGATTGTCCAAAAAAATCCGGATATCCCCTTTGTTGAAGAGCCAAAACAGGGGCGTCTCACTCTTGCCTTGGATTGCAAGGCTCCTTTGGAGAAAAATTGCCAAACCATTGCCGATATTATCAAGCGAACAGACAATGACAGCCACTTGGGTTTGTTGAAAAAGACGAAATCCTTTTTTCGTCTTGGTTAATTCTGATGGGGCATCTCTTTTGAGGGGAGCGTGCGCGTTGGGAACATCCACGCGCAGGGCTCCTTTTTTGCAATGGGGGATACATGCGTCCAATCCGTATTCTCATATGCCTTGAAGATTTGTGTTTTGGCGGGACGCAGCGGCAAACCCTGGCCATGGCAAGGCGTCTTGACCCACGTCGTTTTGCCGTGCAGCTGCTTGTCCTCACTGGCAAAACCGATCTGGATGGGGTTTGTGTCGAGGCTGGCTTGCCTGTGACCTATCTGGGGAAGAGCCGTGCTGTGCATCCCCTGTTTTTTGCCCTCATGCCCTTTGTTTTTGCCAGGGAAAAGCCCGATATCATTCTTCCGGCAACAGCGCTTCCCAATATCTGGTGTCGTCTTTGGGGCAAGGTCTTGGGTATTCCTGTGCTCGGAACCTGTCGTGGCGGGGGAGGACCTGTTCGTCAGCACGAGCGTTTTTTGTGGCGTCTCACAGCCCATATGGTCTGCAATACATTTGCCTTGCAGGAGCATTTGCTGCGCTTAGGCGTAGCAGGTGAGCACATCACAGTGATTGAAAACGGCATTGTGCCTGAAGAGTACCAGTGTATGGTTCCTCCTTCCAAACGCGAGAGGCAGATTCTCTGTGTGGCCAGGCTGTGTGCGGACAAAGACCATCTGACGCTTTTTCGTGCCTTTGCCAGGATCGCTGCTCTTGATCCCATGCTTTCTTTGCTTGTTGTTGGGGATGGGCCTGACGAAGAGAAGCTCAAGCGGTGGGCGGGAGAGCATTCGGCACTTCCGATTGTCTTTCATCCGGGAACGCGGGCTATTGCGCCTTTCTATGCTAAGGCACAGCTCTTTGCGCTCACCTCGGTGCGGGAGGGGCAACCCAATGTGCTCTTAGAGGCCATGTGTGCGGGGCTGCCTGTGTGCGCAACACGGGTTGGGGGCATTCCTGCCATGGTGGAGGATGGACGAACAGGGTATTTGGTGGAGAGGGGGGATGATGCCACCTTGGCTCTGCGTATGCGCACGCTTTTGGAGCATCCAGAGGCTTGTGATAGGATGGGAGAAGCAGGCAGGCAGAGGGTGGTTGAACACCATTCCATTGCCGCCATGGTGGCAGCCCACGAGGCGCTTTTTGAACGCTATGCACGCATGTGAGAGGGCTTATGACGAGACAATGGCTTGCAATTGTGATGGGCTTTGTGCTTTTGGGGGCATCCCCTGTCTTTGCCAGAGGGCAGGAAGCAGAGGAAACAGAATTGTGGACAGGCACCATCTACACGTCCAGTTTCCGCTGTGGTTTTTGCACCACCAAGAGCGGCAAGGCGCGGGGGGTCTTGTTGTTGAAGACCGTCTTTGGGCAGGTCGATGAATACCATCTCTATGGCACCATGCGCGACGGGCATTTGGATGTTCGGCACAGCTCTGGCCACCATGTCAAAGGCAAGATTGTGAGTCCAACCAGGGTGAAGGGCACTATCACTCTTGGCAGTGGCAAAACCATTGCCTTTAAGGGCAAGCGCAAGACAGGCGTTCGTTTGAAATTCTCTGACTGCGCACCGCTCAACTAAGGAGGCCGCATGCAGGTTTTTTTATACGGCCTTGCAGCGATTCTCTTGCTTTTTTTGGCTGTACTCCTTCGAGCTGGTTTTGTGTTAGCGCGGATGCGGGCGCACGAGCGCGAAGCGCTCAATCAGACAACGATTTTGTCGTGGCCGAAGGTGGCGCTTATTGTGCCGGTCTGTGGCGAAGATCCCCGCATAGAGCCTGCCTTGCGCTCATTGCTTGCCCAGGACTACCCCCGTTTTTGGCCAATCTTTGTCACGGCGACAAACGATGAGCCTGCGGCAGGCTGTATCAGAAGGCTCGCGCAGGCCTTTCCCGTGATTCGCCATGTGTGTGCGGGGAACGCTGATTTGTGCGGCCAGAAAAATCACAATCTCTTGGCAGGGGTTTCAGCTGCCTCAACCATCGCTCCCGATGCCTATGTGTTTTGCGACAGCACCCATCTGGCCAAGCCCGATTTTTTGCAGCATTTGATGCTCCCCATCGCTTCCGGTAAGGCAGGGATTGCCACAGGCTATCATGAGATTGTGCCCACAACGCTCGATCGTACGAGTCTCGCCTACGCTGCGAGTGTTTTGATCATGCGGCTTTTGCAGGCGCAAGCGGTCTTCACCCAGCCCTGGGGCGGTGCCATGGCCTTTTCCCGCGAGGTCTTTGAGCGGCTTGGGGTGAGGGATTTGTGGCAGAAAACCGTTGTCGACGACTGTGCTTTGGTTCCGCATTTAGCCAGCCACAAATGCCGCGTGCAGCTCGTTGCGAGCGCGCTTTTGGAGACCCCTGTTGATCAATACCGAAAGGAGGTCTTCACCGCGTGGATGGAGCGGCAGATTCTCTTTCCCCGCTTTTGTGTGCCGTTGCAGTGGTGGCTTCTTGGGCTCATGTTGTTTCTTTTTATCATGCCGCCCTTTATCTGGATCGAGGATATCTGGATCCATGTGAGCCAGGGACATTTTTGGGGGCTTGTGGCACCCATTCTCTGGATAGGAGCGTTTTTGGGGCTTGTGGGCTGTCTCAGACAGTTTCTCCCAAAGCCTGTTGGTTTTTGGCAATGGCAGCGAGCCTTTGTGTGCGCGCTTCTCACCTTTTGCACTGTCTATCTGGGAACCATTGGTTCTCGGGGAATTGTTTGGCACGGAAAGGCGTATAAGGTGGGCAAGGGGGGCATAGTCGAAGAGAAGCGGAGTGTGTAGCGGGCTTTTTCCTTGCATTTCGCCACATTCTTGTCTACGATTGAAAATCCGTTGCAGTGTAGGCTTTTTCAAAAATATAGCATGGTTGCGAGGACTCCTCCATGGGTTCCTTGCCGTCGTTTGCTCGGGCAGCCAAGAGCGCATTCCTCTTTGTGCTCGAGCCTTTTTTTTGAGCGAAGGCAGGCGGGATCCAACGAGCTTGTCCACGGTGAAAGGAACGTGTGATACATGCAAAGACCGGCAGAGTGGCGTGATATTTTAGGAGAACCGTAATATGATGACCCTTTCGGATCTCGTGCGGGTGAGTACGCGCCAGGTGATCAGACAGCGTGGTTTTGGCGTCATTCTCTCTATCGCACTTGGCATCACCGCCTTTATCGTGCTTTCAGTGCTTGGCCGGGAGATTCGTTTCAAAGTCGGCCAGGACATGGTGCTCATGGGCGGGGTGAATGTTATTCAAATTTATATGGATGACATGCATTATCCCGGCCAGCCCAGGCGGGAATTTTTTCCAGAAACCGTCAAGGCGCTGGAAGCGCTGCCAGGTGTTGAGCTTGTGAGCCAGAATATGCTCTCAAGCCAGTTTTTCCCCCTCCGTTCGACCACCGAAGAGCGAACACTTTCCTTGCCCTTTCTGGCTATCGACGCCAACTTTGCCAATCTCTACTCCCTCACCCTCAACAGCGGTCGTCTCTTTACCGATGAAGACATTGCTCTCCATCGCAGGGTCTGCATGCTGGGGCTTGATGCGGCCAGAAATCTCTATGGCAAGGAAGAGACAGCCTTGGGCAAACTGCTCTTTTTGGGGCAGGATGTGTTTACGGTCGTTGGCATCATCAGTGGTGTTATGATGGGCGACTGGCGGGAATGCGGTTTTATGCCGTGGACGAGCATGGTGGACAGGCATTGGGGCGATGGCAAGATCACGAGGCTCTTTATCCGGGCAACCACCTGGGAAGATGTGCCGAGACTGATGCGGGAAGTGCCAGAGACCGTGCGATCCCTGCAGGAATCGCCCTATCTGGTCATGCGCACCCAGGAAGAGCAGCTTGAGCGGCTCAAGGTCACCTTTATGTGGGTTGAGACCTTGCTGTGGCTTGGGATCGCAGCGTCCCTCATGCTGGGCGGCTTTGGTATCTGGTACGGAACCTTCGCCGCGGTTCGTGCACGAACCAAGGAAGTGGGTCTCAAAAAAGCCATGGGTGGCTCTGACGCCGACATTCTTGTGCAGTTTTTGGCCGAAGCGCTGTGTAAGTCCATTGCCGGCGGCTTTTTGGGGATTGTGATCGGGGTAAGCCTGGTGGAGCTGGGAGCCTTGTCCCTGGGCATTGGCGTATCCTATCCCCTGCTTATCGGAAGCAGTCTGGGCAGCATTGTGTTTTCCGCCTTTATCGGCGTGGCTGGCGGCCTCTTTCCTGCCTTGCAGGCGAGCCGCATGGATGTTGTCTCTGCCTTGCGGTTTGAATAAGTGGTGGATGTGCGTATGCCTGTTATTGTTGCACAAGGGCTTCATAAGGCCTATGCCGGCTTTTCTCCGGTATTGCGTGGGGTTGATATCAGCGTTGAGCAGGGAGAGCTTGTGGCCATCATGGGGCCATCTGGCTGTGGGAAATCCACTATGCTCCATATTTTGGGCATGCTGCATGCGCCGGATAAGGGCACGCTTTCCATCTTAGACACCGATGTCCTTGCCATGAACCGCGAACAGGTGGCTGCTTTTCGGCGCGGGAACATGGGCTTTGTGATGCAGTCCAACAACCTCTTTGAGCATTCGACGGTGTTTGAAAATGTCGAATTCCCGCTGATCTATGAGCGGGTTTCACTCGAAGAGCGGTGGGAGCGGGTTATCCGAGCCTTGGATTTGGTGCATTTGTCCTCGCGGGTGCACTACCGGAGCAACCGTTTGTCCGGTGGTGAGCAGCAGCGTGTGGCCATTGCCCGTGCCATGGTCAATGCTCCCCGCATCCTTTTGGCTGATGAGCCGACTGGCGCCTTGGATGCCAGGACAAGTCGCATGATCATGGAGATTTTCCGCAACCTCTGTCATGCCTCAGGCGTGGCCATGGTCATGGTGACCCACGATCCCAAGATGGCGGATTTTTGCGACAGCGTCTACACCCTGGAAGAAGGGGTCTTGGTGTGCAAAAAGCATGAACCCCATGTCTTTGCCAAGCCAACCGAAGATCTTTTGAAGCCGCCTGTGCCTGTTGTTCGAGGTGCCTATATTGCGGAAAAGTTGCCTGTGCCCTACGGCACAAGTGTTGTGGCGGAAGCGCGTTTTCTCTATGAGCAACGGGTCTTGGCTCGCATCTATACCGTGGAACGCGCCTCATTGCTTTCAAATCCCGAAGGCTATGCCTTGCCTCTTGCGATTCGCAGGCCTTCCACTTTGTCCCGTCTGACAAATCTTTTCCGCATTCTTTCCCCAACCTTTTGGCGGTGCATGGGGATGCTTGCGGGCTCATTTGGAGACAGGGCTCGGGCTGTTTTTTCTGGCATGGATTTTGCTAAATGGATTGCGGAAGAGGATATTGCCGTTATCTGGGCAGCCGATGGGGAGTGTTCAGCTCAAGCTGCTCTTGTGGCATCGAACTTATCTGGGGTACCGTTTGGCTTTGATGCGCGTTTTACCCAAGCCTCCAAAGCCGGGGATCTTGCCACGAAAAGTTCCCAGGCAGCTTTTATCCGTGTGCCCACCCATGCCATGAAACGGCGTTTGCTCGATCTTTTGCCCTTGCTTTCCCAGGAAAAATTGCTCTACATGCGGGATCCTGTGACCTTGCTGCCCCAGGATGATGCCGAGCGGCTTCCCATGGATGCGAGTGACCATGTGCTGACCATTGTTGCCGCAGGCCGCATGCAGCCCCACAAGGGTTTTGATATTTTGCTCGAGGCCTGTGCTGCCTTGCAGGATACTATGCAGGTGATGGTGAAGATCGCAGGGGATGGGCCGGAATTAGCCAAACTCAAGCAGCAGGCAAAGAGTCTTGGTGGTTTGCATATGGTTTCGTTTTTGGGGCAATTGCCGCCAGAGCATATGGAATCCCTCTATACGCAGGCGGATATTTTTGTGTCGCTTGAACGCATCTCGGTCAATGCCTTTTGCGATGCTTTCCCCGATTCCTTGAGTGAGGCCATGGCTTTTTCCTTGCCTGTCATTGTGACGGATTTGCCTGTTGTGCAGGAATTGCTTGTTCATGAGAAGAATGCCCTCTTGATTCCACCTGATGATGTCAATGCCTTGATCGATGCCATCAAACGACTCGGTCAGGATCCCTCCTTTGCCCATGCCCTTG
This sequence comes from Desulfovibrio sp., assembly GCA_017450275.1. Classification (GTDB taxonomy): domain Bacteria; phylum Desulfobacterota; class Desulfovibrionia; order Desulfovibrionales; family Desulfovibrionaceae; genus Desulfovibrio. Next base: position 17,757 of record JAFSVD010000040.1, read on the forward strand.
GTCTTGCTGCCAAGAAAACCGTCGAAGACCAGCTTATGGATGCCACGAGGCAGGGGCAGTTTGTTGCAGCGATTACAGCGCAGGCTAAGCAGAAAAAGGCGTCTGCGAACAATACGGAGGGGGCGTTGGCTGAGTAGTGTGGGGGGGGATGGACTTGTATGCCAATCCCGGAGCGAAGAAGAAACTGAGATGCATCATGCTTGCGTGTGGTTTTGAGAATGCGCTTGCGGGGCAGAGTCTTGAGGATTGCGTGGTTTTGGGATGTACGTGATGCTCTGCGTAGGATTGAGTGAGAGCAATACATGCGGTCTTGCTTCTGCAAGGGATGGGGAGAAAAAAATCTTTTGCAGGGAAGTGGCGTTTCTCGTAGGGGCAGGGCAAGGGAACGTTAAAGTTTTTGTGAAAAATGACGATAAGAGTCAGTGAGAGATTCTTTTTTTTGTGAAAAATCGAGAGTACAAACGAGCGCTGTCTGAGAGCGTCGTCAACAGACGGGAAGCCACAGAAGGCGGCAGTTTTGGCAGGTGGGAATGAGGGTCGCTTGAGATACGCCGGGATTTGATGCGAACATCGTACAGTCTGCGCAAGAGATCGAATGTATTACCTTCCATAATTTTATTTCCTACTGGTCTGCCAGACTCTCCCAGCTTACCTGGCTTGCAGATAGAGAGGGTGGGAAACCAACTTTTGAAAGGAATACCATCCTTACGCCTGCACCAATGAGAGATCACAAGGATGTGAAGTATGTCGCTCTATATTCGAAACAATTCAACGGCAAATACTATCGCAGCTACGCTGACGAAGAATTACACGCAGCTGGCCAGATCCACAGAACGGTTGGCCTCTGGTTTGCGTGTGAATTCTGCGGCAGATGACGCGGCCGGTCTTGCCATTCGAGAATTGATGCGGGGGGATATTGCGGCATTGCGGCAGGGCATGCGGAATACCAACGATGCCATTTCCATGTTGCAGACTGCTGATGGCGCTCTGAGCATCATTGATGAGAAGCTTATTCGCATGAAGGAATTGGCTGAGCAGGCTGCGACCGGCACCTACGATTCTACGCAGCGAGCGATGATTGATTCTGAATTTCAGCAGATGGCCAGTGAAATAGACAGAATTGCTAAAGCGACAGATTTTAATGGGATAAAATTACTCGATGGTCCTTACGCTAGCTCAAGTGGAACTATTGAAGGTACTTCTGGAACTGGGACAACGCATAAGTATGAAGCCACAGTTGATACATTGAATGTGGTGAGAACAAATGCAGGAGGGCAGAGTCTTTCTGCTAGTGGAATAATTGCAGATATTACTCAACCTGCTTATCTTGTAGGTACAACTACTATTACAGTTACAAATAATAATACTACTGAAATAACGACGTCAAGTGGAACGAAGGCAAATGTAACCGTAAGTACGAGTGGAGCAGCTGCATCCAGCTTACCATCAACTCTTAATGTAACATGGAATGCATCAGAAAGTAAATGGGAAACAACTGATTATCCAGAAAGAAATACGTTAACTTCGACACAACGTCGTACAACAACGTATTATGAATCAGATGCTAGTGCGATTGAGGTTCATTTTAGTAATGGGTCCAGTGAAGTTGGAACTGCATATATAGATTTAGAAATCCAACCATCTGGATTAGTGCCCCAAGATGGAGAGTCGGTTACTTTAAATTTAGTGCAAAATTCAGATTCTCCAACATATAGATATTCGGTTGTTTATAGGGATAATAATGGAAATGAACAAAATCTTAAAACAAATGAAAATATATCTTCTTCTGATATAACTATAGATGACACCAATATTTCTTTTAATTTAGATATAGATGGCACTAATAGAATGACTTATGATTTTACCATGTCATCAGCTATCAGTGCATATTCGCTCTCAAAATTTACATCTACTTTAAGAGTTACTGATACAACAAGTGGTGGAGGAAGTGGTGGAAGTGGAAGTTCTAGTATTCCTGAATCGGTTGTGAAGATACATTTCGGATCAGGAAATGATTCCTCTGAAGATTATTATTATATTAATAAGCGTAATGCAACAACTACAGGTCTAGGTATTGGAGCCCTTAGTATAAAAACACAGGAATATGCCCAGCAGGCTCTCAGGGCAATAGATGATGCTATAGTTAAAAAAGATCAGATGCGTGCCTATTACGGTACCATGCAGAATCGGCTCGAAAACACTATGACAACCCTTTCGGTTCAGTCAGATAACCTCCAGGCCGCAGAGTCACGAATATCAGATGTAGATGTGGCAGTCGAAATGATGAATTTTGTTCGCAACCAAATTCTAACCCAATCAGCGGTTGCTATGCTAGCGCAGGCAAATTCAATGCCTCAAATGGCGATGCGGTTGATAGGGGGATAGAATATATCGATGAAGGCGGTCTCTATGACCGTCTTTTTTTTTCGCTGAAATCCTTAGACCTTATCCCCAAACAGGCAAATATTGCTAAAGTGAGGTTGAAATTCTCAAATATATAACACTATAAATTTGGTTGAAATTTTAAGCTAATATTTTAATTTTTTTACACTTTAAATAAAAGGTTGATATGCCAGAACAGATTCTTTTTAAAGAATATATGAATATTCTAGATTCGTTATGGCCTATTGTGGAGCCACTATTAATAAAATAGGCTCTGTTGCGAAATTGTAGTGATCTTTATAGATACTTATAATCCAAAATACAAATATGCTTTTTCAGAAATTTTAATCTCAAAAAAGGCTTTTTTGGTCAGATAAAAAAACTACTGATTTTTTGCTACA
>JAFSVD010000041.1 GCA_017450275.1 Desulfovibrio sp.
GAGCATCACAGGCATAGCCAAATCTAAAGCCTGGATAGTTCTCGGCTACTAAGGAAACATCTAAAGCATTCAAGAACCGCCGTGATGCGAGAACCGCACGTCCGGTGGTGTGGGAGGAGGGGGCAACCCCTCCTACCCGATCGTTGCATCACGGTTTCTTGGGCTCTTTTTCCACGATGGTTGCATCAATGATATTGTCTTCGTGCGCATCGTCTCTGCTTGTATCCGCACCCGCATTCTCCCCTGCCTCTGGTTCCTCTGTTTTCGCATGGCCTTCAGGAAGGGCGTTTGCAGCAGAGGCAATTTGCTCAGCGGTGAGAGGGATCAAATTTTTTTCGGTAATGATAACCCCTGTCTCTCGAAAAATCTGCATACGATAGGCGTATTCCTTTTCCGTCTTGTGGTGTTTGGCCAAAAAGATAAGCCTCGCGATATAGCAGACAATCAAAAACAGGGTGACACTGCCCAATATCCAAGGAATGTAGGGGCGAAGCGTGCCCAAGGCTGTGTCGAGAACAAAGAGAGCGCCGCCAAGGGCAATGAGCCCAAGAAGAACGACAAGCACAGGGGCGTTGCTGATGACCGAATAGACGAGTTCAACATTCTTGGGGATCGGGGTTTCCTTGCCAGGCTCCGTTCTTTGGGCAGGCCCTTCATTGGGAAGCGATCGAGTAAAAAACCAGCCCGAAAGATGGAAGAGCAAAAGAAGAAAAACCGGTACGAGGATGGTTGTAATCGTCCAGCCCACCCACGGAAACGAGGCCATCTTGGGACCGCCCTCTATCTGGACTTCCGCATGCACGACGCCGTAAAAAAACGCTGCTGTCCCTACAATAATTTCAAGAAAAAATACAGCTATAAGATAATATATTACAATTTCTTTGTTTTTTCCTTCATACCATTTTTTGTTTTTTTCATCAAAAGAATCATCATTAGAAATTTTTTCATTTAAATTCTTTTTATCCATTAAATTATTCCTTAAAAATATATCAAAACACTTATTAAAAAACGTTCCTAAAAATTAAATAAATATTTTTAGGAACGTTTTTTGAAATTTTTTTTACGAATACAGTCTAGGAATTTCCCTTCTTCGGGGTTTTTTCGATAGCATCTAAGACGTCGTTGAGAAGATCAGTTTCATAGGATTCAATGGCACCCCGATCACAGCAAGCAGCTAACTGCGGATCGATGGGCAAGGTGGCAAGCAGGGGAAGCCCGTGTTCCTGAGCCACTGCCTGGGAACGGCTTTCGCCAAAGAGCTGATAGCGTTTCCCATTGTCGGGGCAGAGAAAATACGACATATTTTCAATAAGTCCCACGATGGGCATTTGCATGATTGTCGCCATACGAATGGCTTTTTCAACAATCATGGCAACTAAATCCTGCGGTGAGGTAATCACAAGAATGCCGTCAACCGGAAGCGACTGAAACACAGTCAGAGGAATGTCTCCTGTTCCCGGAGGCATATCGACAAACATGACATCGATATCCTTCCAGATCGCTTCAGACCAAAATTGTTTGACCACGCCCGCTAAAATGGGGCCTCTCCACAACACGGCCTCTGAAGAGTCTGGGAGCAGCATATTCATCGAAACAATATCAACGCCCCCCTTGCTCTGCATGGGGATCAGGCCTTGTTCAACAACGGTCGGTTGGCCGTGAATGCCAAACATCTTCGGGATGGAAGGACCTGTAATATCGGCGTCGAGAATCGCCGTCTTCTTTCCTCGTTTGGCCATAGCAGCAGCAACAAGGCCGGTCACAAGGGATTTCCCAACGCCTCCTTTGCCGCTGACAATGGCTATCACTTTGCGAACAGTGCTTAATTTCCCGAGGGGTGCGGAAAGATCCGCACTCCCCCGTTCACTACACTGTTCCCCGCAGGATCCACAATTGTGATCACAGGAACTCATGATTTTCCTCTATACTGGTTTTGTTTCTGTTACAAAAGCGTGCGCATCAAGCGCTGCAAGCACGGTCACACATGCTTCTTCATCTCTTTGGTGGCTTATGGCTATCGTTCTTTTTGGGAGGTTTCGGTTTATGATCAAAGCGGGGCGGATTATACCCGTCTCGTTTATGAGGTGGCCTGTTTCCATGATAATCGGATCTATGGTCGGGTCTGGGTGGCCTGTTTCCATGATAATCGGATCTATGGTCGGGTCTGGGTGGCCTGTTCCCGTGATAATCGGGTCTATGGTCATGTCTGGGTGGGCGATAGTCGTGCCTGTGGTTTGGCGGTGGCGGTCTTCTATGATGTCTTGTATATCGATAATCATAGTCATCGTCATAATAGTAGTTGTCATCATAGTAGCCACGCTGTCTAGGAACACAAGCAGAAAGAATCAATGCTGTGATTATGAGTGTCGATAAAAAAAGCATTCTTTTCATAAAAATCAATCCTGTTGAAGCATCACCCATTTACAGGGCTGTTTTAGTTTATTCATTTACTGGATATTGAAGAAATACGATTGCTGTTAGATAATTTTAACTAATCTATTTATACGGTATTAGAAATAGATCTTTTATAGAATATTTTCGTTTTTCTGTTTAAGAATCTTTTTTGTATAACAATTTAATGTTTTAAACACTAGTACTTGCGTCTAAAAAATTATATTTTTATAGAGATATACGTCCTTTTGACTTGTATTACCATTCAACTAGCATTCCTGTTCTAAAAGTTTATCTAGCCTCAGCCTCACGCGACAACGTGATTTCTATTCAATCCACCCATGGCACTCACCGTTCCAGTCCCCTCTTTGGTTTGAGATCGCCCCCTGCAGTGCTCTTTTCAGGCGACATATGCTCACGCATGCGTAATCCGAGCAGGACGCGAACATCATCTTTTCCCCTGTTTTGGGCAGCGTGAGCCTCAAAAACGACTCGATCTGCCCTTGATCTGCCATAGGAGAGAGATTGTAAGCGCATTTGTGGAGAGGCTACTGTGGTACCTTCAGGGCTCGGCCGTGCGTATGATTTGACAGGATGCAAGGAGAGGGAATTCTGGCTCTGCTTGCGCTGCATCCAAGGGGCTGGCTTTGAGTCTAGATATACTCAGCCAAATTTCAAAGTCAAACAGACAGTGTTCCCCCCCAGCTTCTTTCGACACTATGGGAGGGAGCGAAAAAAACGCCTGCCTTTGTTCCTTGGCGGCACACAGTTGACCAAGCAAGTCCACATAGATAGATGGATGTCGACAATGCCAACAAAAGTCTTGACAGAATAGCCTAAGAACAGCCAAAGAAGAATAGCTTTTTTTCCAAACGGACATTCCTGTTACGGAGGGATATATGGAACAAAAGGATCTCGAATATTTTCGCAAAACACTCAACGATATGCTCGCCGACGCCACCAAAAAAGGGGATTCTACCATAGAGGATATGAACGGCAGCAACGAACTGTTTGCCGATCCCGCAGACAGAGCCACCGCTGAATCGGATCGTTCCTTCACCCTGCGTATACGCGACCGTGAACTGCATCTTATTAAAAAAATCCAGGCGGCTCTTCAACGCATCGAGGATGGCAGCTACGGCATCTGCGAAGAATGCGGCGAAGAGATCAGTATTTCACGCCTGAAAGCACGTCCTGTGACAAGGTTGTGCATCAGATGCAAGGAAAATCAAGAAATGGACGAAAAACGGGTCAGAAAATAACGCTCTGCCCCAGCTCCCTTGTACTCTCTTGTACTCTATGGATGCCCATCTTTTTCGACGCGTAACCGATACCCTTATTCCGCTCCTGCTCAAAGCACGATTGGAAAAAATTCAATCCTTGAGTGAGGATGTCTATACCTTTGTCTTCTACACCAAGGCTGGCAAACGCCAACTCTGTTTTCGATTTGGTCGACAACATTCCTTTCTCTTTCTTGCACAGCACACGCTTTCAGCAGGGACTGCTCCCACAGCCCCTGTCATGCGTCTTCGGAAATATCTCCAGGGTCACCATGTGATCGCAAGCGTCGCTGAACCGTTTCACAGAAAACTCTGGCTCTTCTTCGACACTCAAGACGAGGTCACGCTTCCCAAAGGGACAATGCCCACGCTCGTCTTTGATCTGCGCGAAGGCGTCTTCCTGAAGGAAAGCACTCCCGAAGAAATCCCCGAAGAAACCGTTGCATGGCCGCATGGACACAACCTCGAAGAGGCCTTGGAGCAGTGGCAACAGTGGCCGGTGCTCACCCCTGACTTACGGCGCACCCTGGTGCATATGGATCCGAAGGATGCCATGGCCTTGGTATGCGATCTCAAGGAGGGATCGGGGGATATTTTTCTCTACACCAACCCCGAAACCCAAGACATTGTCGGCATCTATGCGTGGCCGCTCCCAAAAGCCTTACAAAAAAATGCCATTGAAACGAGCGGAAGTGATGTCTGCGCCCTTCTCGAACAAGCAGGGCAGCAGGCTATTTTTGCAACCGTTCTCCATGCCCAAGAAAAAGAAGCCCAACGCCAACGGCAGCAAAAGCTCAAAAAACTCAAGCGTCTGAAAAAAAACCTGCAAGATGAAGAAGAACGTCTGCGTGCCATGTGTCAAAAGCAAGATACAGCCATTCTCCTTCAGCAAAATCTCTGGCGCTTTGATCCATCCCAAAAAGTGAAAGAGCTTGTTCTTCCGCAGTACAATCCAGAAGAATCCGAGACCTTGCTGCGGCTTGATCCACAGTATACGATTCAAGAAAATATGGAGCGCCTCTTTCATCAGGCCAAACGCGGAAAACGCGGCCTCATCCATCTCGAGGAGCGCAAAGAGGCCATGGAAGCGGCCATGAAGGATCTGACGCTTCTCACAAGCCCCACAAACCAGCAGGGAAAAGCGCCCACGTCGTTTACCGAAATCACAACACTCCCTGACAATGTGCAAGGCTTTTGCAGCTCAGATGGTTTCCTTCTGCTTCGGGGACGCAACAATGCGGGCAATCTCGCCTGCCGCAAGATCGCCAAAGGCCACGATGTGTGGCTGCATGTGACTGATGGCCCTGGCGCGCATGTGATCATTCGTCTGTCCTGGCCGGGACAAGAGATTCCAGAACAAACCCTCATCGAAGCCGGAACCCTGGCAGCCTGTAAAAGCTGGCAACAAAACAGTACCAGCGCCTTAATCCAGTATGCAGAAATTCGGCATATCAAGCCCATGAAAGGCGCAGCCAAAGGCACGGTCAAGATCGACAAACTCCTTTTTACCAGAAATGTTCCCGTCGATCATACGCTTGAGACCACCCTCGCATTGCCAGCCGCCAAGCGACCCACACCTTGAGGCTTGCATCTTCTGGAAAAATAGGCTACTAAACTTCTTCTTGAAACACTTACAACAACGTCTTTCGGAGAGATGGCAGAGCGGTTGAATGCGGCGGTCTTGAAAACCGTTTAGGGTTTACGCCCTACGGGGGTTCAAATCCCTCTCTCTCCGCCAAAATGAAAAAAATGAGCCCTTTTCGAGGGCTTTTTTTTTGCCTAAAATCCCCCAAAAACGTCTTCAAACCCGCTATTCATGCGGGTTTTCCTATATCGAATCAGATTCACCGACCTCCCTTACCTATATCGATTTAGATCTACCCTAGATTCAAAAAATGCAGTATGGTTTGCAGTACGGACGGCACACGAAGGCAAGGATCCAAAAACCGTACTGCACGAGCCCCTGGAAACCCTGATTTCATGCGGGTTTCAGCCCATTTTTCGTGATGCTGAATGTGCAGTATGGCAATGGGAGCGTGCAGTACGATCGGTGCCCGTACTGCATTTGGCTTTGAAGGATTGCAGTACGGTCGAGGTTCGTGTGCGGGGTTCAGTACGACTGTACACAGGATGTAGTGATGGGGATGTTGCGAGATGGGATGCTGCAGGGGTTGCGGTACGACCCTGCGACGAAGAAGTGGACAACGAAGACTTGGGAGCTCAAGAAGAATCCTCGGCTGAAGACGGCGGCTGAAGAAGCGAAAAGCCCGATCATTGACGGGGACGGGTTGGAGCTGCGGCTCTTGCCAGGTGGCAGCATGGTGTGGAGAGTTGCATACAGCTTTCAGAAGACCCGCAAAAGTTACACCGTTGGCAGGTACACGGGGCAGGAGGATGGCGTAAGTGGCGGAGGCGCGGGAAGCACTGATACAGGTTAAGAAGTGGATTAAGGAGGGGATAGACCCGTCGGAGCAGAAAAAGGCGCAGAGCGAGCCGACTCAGGCTCCAGAAGTCATCACCTTTGAAAAAATTGCTCGTGAGTGGTTGGAACACAAGACGAACAATCTCACGACGAAATATCGCAGTCAGGTTCAGTCACGGGTCGAAAACTACTTGATTCCAGCTATTGGCCAAATTCCCATTGCCGATCTCAGGGGGCGCGATATTCTGCCGTGTCTTCGAGAACACGAGGCGCGAGGGCATATTGAGACAGCGCACAGGCTGGCAGGTATCGTGAGCCAGATCTGCCGCTATGCCGTCGTGCTTGGCCACTGCGAGTTTGACGCTGCAGGGCAGCTTGGGTCTGCTCTTTCAACTCGGGATCCCAAGAATCGAGCAGCAATCCTTGATCCCACCGAAATCAGCACACTTCTGCGAGCCATTGACAGCTATAAAGGCGACATCTCAACGCGCTATGCCCTCAAAATCGTCCCCTACGTGTTTTTGCGAAACACGGAATTGCGTTGTGCCCATTGGGAGGAGATCGACCTGGACAATGCCCTTTGGACGGTACCAGCCGAACGCATGAAGAAAAAGCGCGAACACCTGGTGCCACTGGCCACGCAGGTTGTCACACTCTTTCGTAGCTGGGGTGTATGGGCTGAACGGTTTGCCGAAGGAGCTGAAGACGGTGGAAATGTGCATGGAAGCCGTGAAGTGCTTCGGCAGAGCGCTGGCGTTCGTGCCGACGGAGCTGAAGACGCCGGAGGTCTGCCTCGAGGCCGTGAAGCAGGACGGCAGGGCGCTGCGATGGGTGCCGGCAGCGCGGGCTGTCCCTGCTGGACGTGCCGGTCGGCCTGCGGACGGAGGAGATGTGCACGACGGCGGTTCGGCAGCACTCGTCGGCCATGCAGTTCGTGCCGGCCAGGCACCGGGATGCCGTCCGGGATGCCTTGGCGCAGGATGCGGAGGCCGGCGCGGAGCCGGAGGCTGGAGCCGAGGAGCTCGACGTGCCCAGGCCGTAGAAGAGCCGGACCCGAACCATCCCCGCGCGTGCGTGATGGACGCGCAGGGGCGCCATGCGGACGGCAGCCGGAGAGAGCCGGCGGCGCAGGATGCC
>JAFSVD010000042.1 GCA_017450275.1 Desulfovibrio sp.
CTACTGGCGTATTGTGGGCAGCGGCCAAAACGGTTGCAAAATTCCGTTTCAGTTCCGTCACGCTTACTGTCAGGCTTGCATGCATAGTATCCCTCATTCTGATCTTTTGTTACTGTCAAATCACCCATCAAATACAAAGTGGTCCATATCTTGCGGGCGGCCTGAGCCAGCCGCCCAATCAGGTTCAGTGTAGGGTATGCGGGGACCTTGGGTACCACATCCGGCGCACCTTATGCTGCTTGCCATCCAAAGCCTTGACGTTTTCTCCCTTCGAAGCGTCGGGGGCTTAGCGCTTTTGTGTGGGTGGCACAGGACCTCGTTGCGTGCCTGCAGGCGTTTACGACAATATGGCAGAAGATGTGTTTGCTTACATGGGTTCGGAGAGGAGCAGGCTTGGGGAAAAGACATCTCTCCAAAGAACACCAGAAAGCCACAGGCACTTCCGGCACCTGCTGAAAAAAGGCAGAGTAACCGTGCAGCATCCGGCTCAAGATATTCCCAGAGGCAAAGGTCATTGCACGGCAAAGCGGTTTACAACGAAGATAACGGAGTCGTTCCGGCCTCCTCAAACCAATACAGGTGCATGATGTACTCCTACTTTGCACAATTTCTGCCCGATCCGGAGCAGATCGGCGTGTACAATGTCTCCTTTCCCGACCTTCCGGGCTGTGTGACCTTTGGCCATGGCATAAATGCGGCCATGGAGGCAGCCATAGACGCTCTGACAGGCTATCTGGAGGTGGAAATGGCAAGCGGTGAGACGATACCCGAGGCGTCTGACTATGCCAAAGCGCAGGCTCAGGCACAAAAGCAAAGCCGCGAGCTTGCTTTGGATATTCCTGCAGACACCGTATATCTGCTTGTGCCCGCAGATCCCCAACCGGAACCTTTTGTTCGTGTTGCCATCTCCATGCAGCCGCCTCTCTTGATCCAGATTGACAGGCGTGCCAAGGAGGAGGGTTTGTCCCGCTCAGGCCTGCCTGTTGGCTGCGGCAACCCGTGAATATCTGGCCCGTCCCATTGAGCGGTAACAAAGCATCAGGCGTCATCATGGTCGCCTTGTTGTAAAAGCTCAATAAAGCTCTGCAGGCCTTTATCCATGAATTCTGTGCGGCGCCAGACAAATTGGATGGCGACACTTCCATAGGGCTCAGGTATCTCAACATAATCGAGGAGTTCGTGGTCTGCGAACAGCTGGATCGCACCGAGCGGAAACAAGGCTGTGCCAAGGCCAGCGCAGATGCTCGCGAGAATGGCACCAAGGGAGACAAACTCAATATACGAGGTTGAGAAAATGCCCAAATCGGCAAGCCAGCGTTCAAGAATACTTCGGTAGGTACAGCCTTGCGGAAGCACAAGGAGTGGGCGCTGTAAAAGCTCGGCATACGAAGCTTGTGGGTCGCCCTTGCTATAGAGTAAGACGAGTTTTTCTGTGCGAATGGTAAGCGAGGCAAGTTCAGGGGCTGTGGTTGGGCCTGCGACAAAGGCGCAATCCAGTTCTCCCTGCATGACTTTGGTCAGACAGGTTTTACTGACAGCGGTTTGTACCTTCAGGGCAATCTCAGGGTGGCTCGCATGAAACGGCGCCAAAAGTTGCGGGACAAAAGACACGGCAGCTGATTCCATGGCGCCTATGGCAAGCGTCCCCTTGCAGACGCGTCCAAGCCTGACCGCACTTTTGGCCTCATCCAGCTCTTGGAGAATCTTCTGCGCATAGTGCAGAAAAACTTCCCCTTGTTCTGTGAGGACCACACCATGTGCTTGGCGCAGGAAAAGCTTGACACCCAACTGCTCTTCCAACTGCTTCATGCGGGTTGAAAGGTTGGACTGCGCATACTGCAGTTTCTTGGCGGCAAGCGAGACATTCTTCAGCGTGGCAACCGTCGTAAAATAACGAAGATACTCTAGATCCAAAATTCCTCCTTCTCCAGGGCGCCGTAAACCCGTTTGATAGCTACGGGCATACGGCGCATCTTTCACGTATTTTCTCCTCTTCTCTTCGCACACGCGCTCTCTCAAGGCAATTTGTGGGAAATCCCCCAAAGCGCAAAAGCTCTCACAAGTTCCTTCTTCCGTTTTGCCATAAAGCGTGGGAATTCCAAAGTGAGCGCTCTTGCAAGCGCTTACGCGCATCTCGTACCTGGGCAATTCTTTAGCCTTGAGAAGCCCTTGGCGTCCTTATCGCGATCGGAACTCATTGCCCTTTTGTACACGCGCGCTCAACCTCGTGCGCCACAAGCCTGTTGAAAGAGGCACTCCTTTCAGGGCGTAGCACAAAAACATTGACGACGATTAAAACCTTTGCCCCTAGGCCTTCTTCCAAACCACAAGCATGGGTTCAGGAGGAAGGCCTTTTCTTGTCGCAAGCTCAAAAGCGCTTATGCCCTGCAAACGGCAATGCCTCTTCTTGCACGACTTGGGAGTATCTAGCCTTTCATGCATGCTTTGCTCCCCCCTGCCCTTCACACCCTCTTCTCAGGTTTCCCAACCTCCTGCACACGTCTTCTCTCCTTCCCCTGATACACCACGTAGCCCAAGTCTGCCAAGAAAGGAAAAAAAGGTGCGCGCTTTGAGCCATGGCATTGACAAATACGATGTCTTATATAAAAATTAGAAAAAACGATATATTAAACTTATATATGACTTTGCCAAGCCTTGTCAAGCCCCTCGCAAAGTAGGTCTCCTAAAGCGCAACCTTTGCAGGTAAAAGCCTTAAACGACAGATATATGCAAACCAATCACGGTCGTTCGCAGACAAAAGCTCTACGTTACGTATGCCCCCAAAACCCCCAACGTTTTCATGAGGAAAATCCCTTGTCTACGCTCCAAGAACAATTGGTACCAGCGCTCTGCCATCGAGGCTGTGTGTACCAGATCACAAGAAATATGGCGGCCAATGCGCCAAGTCCGGAATTGTTGAGCGCGCTTACAAAAACCGTTCAGGAAGACAATATGAGCAATGTCCACATGCAAGGTTTAGCCAATGAACTCGACCTTGCCATGAACGATGCCACGTACGCGCAAGCAATACACGAAGATTACGCACGGCTCTTTATTGGGCCGCATATCCCAGCCCCCCTCTGGGAATCGGTCTTGAGAGATGAGGAGCATCTCCTCTTCGGCAAGGACACCCTCGATGTTCGCCATTTTTACCAAAACATAGGCCTTGTCTTTCCCCAAAATGCTTCAGAACCGGATGATCATCTGGCCTTGGAACTCGAATGCATGTGGGTTTTGAACGCAAGCCTTTTGGGTGCGATCCAGAATCCCGAGCAGGATTTGGCAGTGATCCAGGCATCCTGTCGCCTGCAGCAGCAATTTCTCGCAGAGCATGTGCTGCAATGGGTCCCGCAGACCTGCAAGATTCTTGAAGAAGCCGCTCAAACGGCCTTTTACCGTCTTTTTGCCCGTTTGCTGAGTTCGTTTCTGCCCTTGGACTATCAGTTTGTGCAAGAACTTGTCACACAAACAGCAAAGATTCCTCAACGTAAGGAGTTTGTGTATGCCTAAGAGTGTAGGTATTTCACGCCGTCAATTCCTCACCTATGCTGCCGTGGGTTCAGCTGTGGGCTGTCTTGATCTCTTTGGTGGCCCGCTTTTGCGTCTGGCTTCAGCGCAACCACAAGATGCGGAAATGGTCTATCCTATGGCCAGCAATTTAGATTGTGGCGGCAAATGTTTTGTCAAAGCACATGTTCGCGATGGCGTCGTCACAAGGATCAGCACACGCACAGCCGCCGAATGTAACCCAGACATGCCCGTGATGAAATGCTGTGTGCGAGGCCGCAGCTATCGCAAATTGCTCTATCACCCCGATCGCTTGAAATATCCCCTCAAGCGCACAGGCCCTCGTGGCAGTGGTTCCTTCACCCGTATTTCCTGGGATGAGGCCATTGCAACCATTGCCACACGCATGCAGAGCATCACAGAAAAATATGGTCCGGCTTCCCGCTATTTCGCCTTTGGTGATGGCAATTCAGGTGGTGCTCTGCGCTACAATGAGTTAGGCCCACGCTTTTTCAATGTGACGGGTGGTTTTCACAGTCGCTACTACTCCATCAGCACGGGCAATCTTACCACAGCCACGCCCTATACCTATGGCGTGGCCACCAGTGGAAGTACCTTGGATACCCTGGAATACGCAAAATTGATCGTCCTTTGGGGGCACAACCCCGTTGAGACGCAAATGGGCCATCTCAATTACTATCTGAAGCGCGCGAAAGAGCATGGTTGCAAGATTATTGTGGTGGATCCCAGATACTCGGATTCTGCCATCAGCTACGGCGATCAATGGATTCCGCTTCTGCCCGGAACCGACAATGCCCTGCTTGATGCCATGGCCTACGTCATTGTCACAGAAAACCTCCATGATCAGGCTTTTCTCGATCGCTGCTGCCTGGGCTTTGACGAGGAACACATGCCAGAAGGCGTGCCGGTCTCCGAAGCCTATCTCCCCTATTTGCTTGGCAAAACAGACGGCATCAAGAAGACGCCTGAATGGGCAGAAAAGATCTGCAAGGTCAATGCACGTGTCATTCGCCAGTTTGCCATTGAATATGCAAGGACTAAGCCCGCAGCCCTCTACTCAGGATGGGGTGTTGGCCGGCAAGCAGCTGGTGAGCGCATTGGACGGGGGACAGCTGCGCTGTGTTGTCTCACAGGGAACGTGGGAAAATTAGGCGGTTGGGCCGGTGGCCTTGGTGGCATCGCGGGCAATATGGGGGTTGGGGGTATTCCAACCCTGGAAAACCCTGTGAAGGTGAGCACCAATGTCAATCAATGGCTTGATCTGCTTGAAGATCCCCAAAAGGTGACGCCGCAACTGGGGCTCAAGGGGGTAGAAAAAGTTACCACACCGATCAAGATGATCCTCTCTTGCGCTGGCAACTATTTGCTTGGTTCCAATACCGATATCAATCGGGCTCGAAAGCTTCTCGAAGATGAAAAACGGGTCGAATTCATCGTTTCCTCGGATATCTTTATGACCCCATCCTGTCAGTGGTCTGATCTTGTCTTGCCCTCAACCACCTTTTTTGAAAGCTGGAACCTGTCAAGAACCTTTTACAGTGGCTCCTACACCATTCTTACACGGGAAATTGTGAAGCCGCTCTATGAAGCAAAAACCCCGTATACATGGATGTTGGCCGTTTGTGAGAAGCTCGGTGTCGGCGATGCCTTTAGTGAGGGTCGGACTGAAAAAGAATGGGTCATGCATATCTTGGATGAAGCACGTAAAAAAGACCCAACGGTTCCAAGCTGGGAGGGCATGCTCAAACAGGGTATTCATTATTTTCCGTCCAAAACATTGCGTGTTGCCTTTCAGAAGGAATGCCAAGATCCCACAGCTCACCCCTTTAAAACGCCTTCAGGTAAGATTGAACTGTGCTCCAAGCGTCTTTATGACATGCACAATCCGGAAATTCCTGCCACAGCCCATTATGTCCCAGCCTGGGAAGGCTCAGAAGACAAGGATCAACTTGCCAAATATCCTTTACAGCTCATCACCTGGAAGGATCGGACAAAGGTAAATTCTGTTTTTGACAATCATCCCTGGTTGTGTATGACCAGCCCGACCTTAATGTGGATACACCCAGACACAGCGGCCAAGTATAAAATTGCCGATGGCGATCGGGTGCGGGTGTACAACGATCGTGGGGCACTGCTGATTACAGCCCATCTCACGGAACGCATTATTCCTAATGTCTTGGGCATACCCAATGGCGTTTGGTATAATCCCGATTCCAAAGGAACTGACCAGAATGGTGCTGTCAATGTGCTTACAACCAGCAAACCCACAGCTCTTGGTCATGGCAATGCACATCAAAGCATATTAGTGGCTCTTGCTCATGCCTAATGTGGAGGAAGTGTATGAAAAAACAATATGGTTTTTATGTTGATACGAGCCTCTGCAGCGGATGCAAAGATTGTGCAATGGCCTGTAAGGACAAGAACAATCTCGATGATGCACGTTTTTTTAGAACAATTACGACCTTCATCAATGGCCACATCCAAGAAGAAAATCATGTGTTTATAAGTGGTGTTGCTGGCTACAATGTTTCCATTGCCTGTAATCACTGTGATACACCACGCTGCGTTCTAGGGTGTCCCACTAAAGCGATGCACAAACGTGAAGATGGCATTGTGATGGTTGATCAGAACCTCTGTGTTGGTTGTAGGTATTGTGAATGGAATTGTCCGTATCACGCACCCAAATTTGATGCCGCCAAAGGCAAAATGAGCAAGTGCGACTTTTGTTTTGATTTGTTGGCCAAAGGACA
>JAFSVD010000043.1 GCA_017450275.1 Desulfovibrio sp.
AGCTTTTCATCGATGACACCCAAGGCACCATCAGCGGTCTGCAACAGCGAGATGGCATCGTTGGCATTGCGGATGCCCTGTTGCATGGCTGTAATATCTGAACGCATCAACTCGCGGATCGCAAGTCCTGCAGCGTCGTCAGCTGCAGAATTGATACGAAGGCCTGAAGACAGGCGCTGGGTTGATGTCGCTAAATTGCTGTAGTGACTGGTAAGGGTATTCGCAACCTTGGAAGCATTGGCATTGTTATTGATATACATGACATTCCTCCATGAATGTACTCTTGCCTGGTGGCGCCCATTGCACGCCTGCATCCTTGCAGGCTACCACCATATCACACCTATTGAATAAGGGGTAAAACCATTTTCGAAAGCGGCTGCGCTTGGGTACGAACCGCTTGGAATGGCTTCGTCAGTATCTGCTGCGCCACAAAAATCGCCATATCATTCGCAACATCAATATCGGCAGATCTGCTTTCAGCGGCCTGCATATTGTGCGATTGTGCTGTCAAACGCGCAACAGCCTGACTGAGTTTTTCTTCAAGTTCTTTCAAGGTACCCATAACGTTCTCTTGCTCTGCTTGCGCAGCCCTGAGTTTTATCTGCGCATCGGCTGCTTGTGTGTGATGGTCGATGCATTTTGGGGCATCAAACAAACAACGCTTTGGTAAACAATTCGCAATGCGGAGAATCAAGTCCCGGACTTCGGCATCTTCGCCTCTTTGCTCCTCAGAATCCCTTGGTAGCGAAAGGTCAGACATTGCCTCCAAACACTGTGCAATCTGGCTAATGCCATCCACTGTTTGCTGATACTGTGCAGAAAGATCTTTGCTTTCCTCCTCCTGCAACCTTTGCGCCACATCAATGCACTGTCGTGTGCCATCATGCATGCGCCGAAGCAAGTGCATTGTTTTTTGCAAAAACGCTATGGCGGCATTGATTTCGTGAAGAGTTGTACGCCAAGACTTCCAATCCGTGCTTTCCAGACTATGAGATACTTTTTTTGCCACCTCCGTTTGCTGCGAGGTGGTATAGGAGCCTGAAAAGCGATGTATCGTTGTGCGTGGACGATTCATAGCAGTCTCGATATTTTCCACTCCGTTATTCCTCTTATCGGCAGCCCACGAAAAAACTTTAGCGCAAAAAGCCTTTTTTTTATGCGCGCAAAAAAATTTCTCAACCAATCTGCCCAAGCAAAAGCGCCTCTTCGCGGGAGATGCTACGAGCCAGCAAGGCATTTTCCCCCCCAACAAAAAAGGGGAATTGTGTTGCCACAATCCCCCAAAAAATCGCTGCAAATACAGGCAATGGTCTACAGATCCGCAGCAGCCTTTTTGATAAGACGAAGCAGTTGGTTGGTAAAGCCAGATTCGTTATCGTACCAAATCAAGAGCTTGATCATGGAGTTATTGATAACCTGGGTGGACAGACCATCGATAACACCACCGTAAATACTGCCGCGATAGTCGATGGAGACCAATGGCTCATCGCTAAAGCCCATGTTGTTCTTCATGATGGAGCGACTTGCCTCGCTCAGCGCCTTGTTCACCGAAGCGACATCGCAGGGCTTGTTGACCAGACACGTCAAATCGACCAAGGAGCAGTCAACAGTTGGCACGCGAACAGAAATACCGGTCAACTTGCCAGCCAATTCAGGAATAACCTGTCCCACGGCGATAGCAGCACCCGTGCTTGAAGGCACCATAGAAACACCGGCAGCACGACCACGACGCCAATCCTTGTGCGAGCCATCGAGAATACGCTGGCTCATGGTGTAGGAGTGGATGGTGGTCATCATGCCATGGTGGATTTCAAAATTGTCGTTGATAACCTTCGCAGCAGGAGCCAGGCAGTTTGTCGTGCAGGATGCGGCAGAAAGGATCTTCATGGACGGCGAATAGAGGGATTCATTGACACCCATGACAATGGTGGCATCCACGCCCTTGCCAGGCGCTGAAATGATAACCTTCTTCGCCCCGCAGGCAAGGTGTGCCTCAAGGCCTTCGCGATCTTTATTTTTCCCCGTGCTTTCAACAGCAATGTCAACACCGAAGTCTTTCCATTCCCATTTTCCCATTTCGCAACGGGTCACGGCAATATGGCGACCATTCACAATCAGGCCGGAATGATCGTAGAGCACCTCGCCCGGATAGACCCCATAGGTGGAGTCATAGCGAAAGAGATAGGCCAGGGCATCGTTCTGCGCACGT
Source organism: Desulfovibrio sp. (assembly GCA_017450275.1). Classification (GTDB taxonomy): domain Bacteria; phylum Desulfobacterota; class Desulfovibrionia; order Desulfovibrionales; family Desulfovibrionaceae; genus Desulfovibrio. The sequence continues at coordinate 2,210 of JAFSVD010000043.1, forward strand.
GCATTGATGGCAACGACTTGGATATCTGGATCGTCAGCCACAAGACGCAATAAATAACGGCCAATTCGTCCAAAGCCATTAATGCCAATCTTAACAGGCATTGTCACCTCCAACAAAAGCCCCGCAATGGCAGGGTTTTTCTAGTGGTCTATTTCATTCACATTGTAGAAAATCCACGGCCGCAGATCGCACCCAGTTCCCCATCGCCGATACATTCCATCTTCCGGCTGAGGAACTGGGGAGAACCTGAATCCGTCATTCGCGGCCAGCGAGCAAAACGGGTACAATGCACAGGCGGAAAAAGCCAGTCGCTATCCAGACCCAAAAGACGCAGCACGCTCTGTCTTAGGCCTTTCCAGATGACCCCATGACGTCGCGGATCTTCCGCTGCACCATCTTCTTCACAGCTTCACGGGCTGGCGTGAGATAGGAACGGGGATCAAATTGCTCGGGATGTTCGGTCATAAACTGGCGAATGGAGGCTGTGAGAGCCAGACGGATATCGGTGTCCACGTTGATTTTGCAAACGCCCATGCTGGCTGCTTTGCGGAGCATGTCTTCCGGAACACCCTTGGCGCCGCCAACCTGGCCTCCGTATTTATTGCACAGTTCGACAAATTCCTGCGGAACACTGGATGCCCCATGCAAGACAAGCGGGTAATTGGGCAATTTCTCCGAAATAATCTCAAGACGCGGGAAATCGAGTTTCGCATCGCCTTTGAACTTATAGGCGCCATGGCTTGTTCCGATAGCGATCGCCAAGGAATCGCAGCCGGTCTTTTGCACAAAATCAACAGCCTGGTCAGGATCGGTGTACACATGCTCATTGGAGGAGACATGTTCCTCGACGCCGGCCAATTTGCCGAGTTCTGCCTCAACCCAGACATTCCTGGGATGCGCATACTCGACAACCTTGCGGGTGATCGCCACATTTTCTTCATAGGGCAGATGGGAACCGTCGATCATAACCGAGGTAAAGCCCCCGTCGATGCAGTCCCGGCACATCTCAAAACTGGGTCCATGATCCAAGTGAACGCACACAGGAACAGACGGATCGTCCGCCAAGGCTGCTTCCACAAGTTTCATGATATAGCGCTGCCCCGCGTATTTTCTGGCCCCGGCAGATACCTGTAAAATGACGGGCGATTTTTCTTCGGATGCTGCCAACATGATGCCCTGGATGATTTCCATATTATTCACATTGAAGGCACCGATGGCATACTTTCCCTTGTAGGCATTCGCAAACATTTCCTTGGGTCCTACGAGAGGCATAGCGAAACTCCTGTATGGTTTTTTGGCGTAAAAGGCGAGAACGAGTATCCGAACATCATGCATCCCAATGCATGACAAAAGCAGAACCCCTTTGACCTGGCTTAAGCCAATGGAAGGGATAAATTCGTAAACAAATCGCGCTTTTTTCTTCAACCACTGTATCCATTCCTTCTACCCGATAGCAATCGAAATAGCAATGTACAGCGCGCTATCGCGCAACCGGAAAGACAAAGGCCTCAAACCAAAAGATTTGAGCGCCTTCCTTTGTATGACTTCCCGGAGGCACTTGGGCTTTATAACAGAGATGATTGAGATACTGGTCGAGATTCCATCCTTGCTCAACCGGCACCTGGGGCAAAAAGACCCCAGTCCGTCCCCTGTATTGGAGAATAAGACCGTGTTTGCCGATTTCGATCAAGGAGGGATCCGGACAAAGCGAGGGTTCATCCAAGACAGAAATTTCAATCGCGCATTGTGGCCATTCGGATACGGTCAAAGGCGGAAAGCGTGGATCAGAAAAAGCCGCCTGTTTGGCCATGTGCCAAATATTTTGATACAACGGTTCACGACCAAGAATGGAGCCTATGCAGCCACGAAGCTGCCCATTGAGGGAAAGCGTTACAAAGGAGCCCAAATTGCGGCTCATCAAAGCAGCCTCATCCGCAGAAAACGATGGCTCGATGGGAGGGCATGGTTCATGCTTTTGCGCAAACACTCCATCGATGGAGGCAATCACCAGGGAACCGAGCCACTTCTGACACGCTAACGACAAAGCAGATGCCACTACTCACCCCCAAAAAAAAAGCCGCAACAAAATGTTGTGGCCTCCTTAATTCCCCGGAACAGACAGCTAGTTGAGAAGAACAATCCTCAAACGAGAATTCGGCGTAAAAAACTAGGCCTGTTCCCGGTGGTTCACAAAGCGTACAATTAGTCTTCACCCTCGGCCTGAGACTGTTTTCCGGCACCTTTCAGGCCATACATGGTGGTTGAACCGGAAGACCAGAACTCAAGTTGTTCGGCATTCACCAATTTCGTCAGAATCTTCTTGACCTCACGGGGTCCTTTATCGGGAAAGAGGGGAAGAAAATCCTTGAAATAGAATTTCGATTTGGAACCGGATTTGCCTTTCAAAAATTCAAGGACGACATCTTCTTCAGCAGCCATTCTCACATCTCCTTTTGCGTGATGGCGGCGCTAAGCGCCGCCATCCAAAATCGTTCACTAGAACTTGAACTGGGTGCTCTGACGCCAGGTATTGTACGAAGCTTCACGGAAATCATCAATCAGATGATGGGTGAATTCAAGACCTGTGAGCTTAAAGAATTTCTCCCAGCCGATTCTCTCAGCCCAATCGCCAAGACGTTCGTATTTATTGGCGTTTTCGGCGTAGACAGAGACAATCTTCTTCACGGTCGCTGTCAGTGTGGGCCAGCGAGGAGGCTCGTTGGGAATGTAGCTCACAACGACTTTCGAGAATTTGGGCATGGAAATACGGTTGGAAACCTTGCCACCGACCATGATGGCGATACCGTCGCCTTCGGAGTCGGCGATGGGCATGGCCTGGCACATGGTGTAGCAGTTACCGCAGTACATGCAGCGATCTTGTTTCACGGCAATGGAATTGACCTTCTCGCCATTCCATTCGACCTTGGTCGGACGCACGGCCGCAGTCGGACACGCGGCAACAGCCAACGGAATTTCGCACAACTGGTCAGCCCACTGATGGTCGATCATGGGCGGTTTGCGGTGAATACCGACCAAGCCGATGTCTGAGCAGTGCACGGCGCCGCACATATTGATGCAGCAGGCGAGCGACACACGGACAGGGGCGGGCAGGCGCATGTTCTGGAATTCGTCAAACAGGGTGTCCATCACGCATTTAACAGGACCAGACGCATCGGTTGCCGGGGTGTGGCAGTGCAGCCAGCCCTGGGTGTGGATCATGTTGCTGACACCTGCGCCGGTTCCGCCGATGGGGAATTTGTAGGAGCCACCATCGAATTTGCGGCCTTGCAGATCTTTGCACAAGGCTTCCATCGAGGCTTCATCCTTGCACATAAATTCGATATTGGAACGGGTTGTCCAACGGACATGCCCATCGCAATATTTGTCGGCGATATCGCAGATTTCACGGACATGGGTGATGGTCATTGTACGCGCACCACCGACACGCACCGTGTACACTTTGTCGCCACTTTCAGCGACATGAACAAGGACGCCGGGACGGAGAATTTCGTGATACACCCATTTCCCGAAGTTCTTTTTGATCACTTCCGGGAAAAATTCATCGTACTTACGAGGACCAATATCAGAGATACGGCCTTCCATCGGTTTCTGAGGATTGTACCCAGTAGAAATAAAAGCCATGGTTGAATCTCCCTTGTCCTAGCGTTGATGACGTTTGCGGAATTCGGCGATATCGCGAGTCCATCCACCGGGAACTTCTTCTTCTTTGAAGAAGATGAAGGGGTTGGAACGAGGAGCCATCACTTGCTGCGGTTGGGCAGGCACTTCGGTCACTTCCAACAGTTTCTGGAAGGAGAGACGCTTCATGGTTTCGCCGACACGCTCGCGGTTCTTCCCTTCTTCCATCCACCAATCCCAAATCTTTTCGATGACGTCTTTGATTTCGTCGTAGGGCGGGGTCACTTCGATGAAGGGGATGAGCAAGGAACCCATCTGCGCGCCTTCAACAACAGGGGCTTTTGCGCCAACCAAGATGCTCGCGCCGCGCTCATCGCCGATATGCAACGCACGAGGCATGGTATTGATGCAGTGCATGCAGCGCACGCAGTCAGCGTTGTTGATGGAGAGTTTGCTGCCATCCCAGCTCATGCAGTGCGAGGGGCAACGGTCGATGACTTCTTTCTGCAGATCGAATTTACCCCAATCGCGACCGGCGTGGGCACCGGCATTGGGTTTGAATTCGCCGGCCACATAGGCTTTCACTTTTTCCTGATCGATCTTGATGTCGTCTTTCCAGGTACCGATCACGGCAAAGTCGGAACGCGCCATGGCGCAGACGCAGCCATTGGGGCAGCCATCGAATTTAAACTTAAATTTGTAGGGGAAGGCCGGACGATGGAGTTCATCCTGATAATCTTGGGTCAGCTGATAACAGATATCCTGCGTATTGTAGCAGGCGAATTCACATCGAGACATGCCAAGGCAGGCCGCCGGCGTACGCAAATTGGAGCCAGAACCACCCAAGTCGTTGTTCATCTTGTGGGTCAATTCCCAGAAGATTTCTTCCAGCTGCGGGGTCTGGGTGCCCAAGAAGACGATGTCACCGGTGGAACCGTGCATATTGAGAATGCCTGAACCGCGAAGATCCCAAATGTCGCAGAGTTGGCGCAAAAAGTCGGTGGTGTAATACTTCCCAGCGGGTTGGTTCACACGCAAGGTGTGGAAATGGGCAACACCCGGGAATTCATTCGGACGGTCACAATAACGGCCAATGACGCCGCCGCCGTATCCGAAGACACCGACGATGCCACCATGTTTCCAGTGCGTTTCCTTGTCGCGATACGAAAGCTCAACGAGACCTAAAAGATCTTCAGGGGCATCCACAGGGATCTGGTAATCCAAACCTTTGGGATTTTTTGCCCGATACGCTGCTTCCTGTTTAATGTCGGACACAAAGCTTGGCCAGGGGCCTGTTTCAAGCTGGTCCAACAATGGAGTAGGAAATTTCGCCATTGCATACCTCCACTGTAATTTTGTATTCACGCCACCGTGAACGCATCTGACAGTTTTCCGATTCATCCACGACGATAGGATGCGACAAGTCATTCTCACTACGCACACCGCGTTGTTCGAAAAAACGCAGTCTTCCCAAAAAAAGGGCATCATCCCTGATACCCGTAAGCTATAACAGCTTTTTTGGCAAGTTTAGGAAAAAAAGCGCCTTTTGTCCATGGAAAGGACAAAAATCTCCAGGGATGACAGGAAAAAAAACTGGGCGTATGGATGAGACAAATACAATCAAGGAGGCAGCATGGGCAATCCATGCTGAAAAAGCTATGAAAGACGAACGCGGACTCTATTATTTTCCCAATCCCACTGACCATACCATCAGAACCTATGTGCGACGCTCGGCTACGGGCGACATTGAATTCAGGCTTTGGAAAGACAATATGCCTGAAGTCTGGGAGAAGCACCCTTGGATCACCCACGATGTCGTGCGCCGTGCCAACGATCTCTACCACAAGGAGCGCGATGCCAAGGCCGATGCCCTGCACATCTATGACGCAAGCATAGCCAAGGTTTTGCTTGCAGAGGAGTCCTCGTGATCATCCATCTTCGATTGCTTCTTTCTCTCCTGCTTCTCTGTGTTCTGTGCTCCTGCGCAAACACCCGGCACCGCCCCCATTATCCACCCATGCCCCCCAAAGCCGTATCCAACTACCACGAAGTTGGCATGGCATCGTACTATTCCGATGATCTCCACCACGACAAAACCGCTTCAGGCGAGCGCTACAACAAGCACGCCTTCACCTGCTCCCACAGAAAACTGCCCTTTGGCACCAAACTCCGCGTCACCAATCTGAGCAACAATCGATCCGTCATCGTTACGGTAAACGATCGAGGCCCCTTCAACAAAAAATTCCTCATCGATCTTTCAAAGGCTGCGGCAAAAAAACTGGACTTTGTGGCCAAGGGCATTACAAAGGTTCGGGTAGAATCCGTCTCTCACACAAAACGCTAAGCAATCGCTGCAACAAAAAAATGCCAGGAAGTCACCCTGGCATTTTTTTGTGCTTAGCTGCGCTTGGAAAGACCCAGCCTGGCAACAACAGCCTCTGCTGCCATGGCGGCATAGGAGGAAATATCTCGTCCTTCGCGCTCTGCGGGATCCAAGAGCAATTCCGGTTTGTTCTTCAATTCCTCTTTGGGAACCACACCATAGGCTTCGGGGAAGGTATCGGTAAAATACATCTGTTGGAAATCGGCGAATTTTAAACTGTGCGCTGTTGCATCCAAAACCGCATGCTCATGATCCGCAACAAGACCCAGTGTGCGGGCGTTGATCAAGCCAGCCAGACATTCTCCGCCCTGGGTGCAGGCAATGTGGCCATGGCGATTGGCCAAAAGCATGGAATCCATGATCTGCTGCTCAGTGACCTGAACAACCTGGAAGGCATTCTCTCCTGCCAAGGCACAATAGCGCTCGGCCAAATATTTCACGCGGGGGAAGGAGACAGGATTGCCGATCATCGCTGCCTGGGCAACGCTTGGCTGCACGGTAACCGGTGCCCAATGGCGTTTTTCCTTTGGCACGGCATAATAGCGCCACACAGGATCAGCGTGTTCGGACTGCACCCCAAAAATGCGGGGCAGATGCGTCACAATCCCGAGATCAGAGAGCTTCAAAAAGCCGTTCATAATCGCTGTCACATTGCCGGCATTGCCGATCGGCACAAAAAGGCATTGATCGGCAAGATCCCAATTATACCACTGCGCCACTTCCATGGCATAGGATTCCTGCCCCAAGATGCGCCAGCTGTTCTTGGAATTTAAGAGCGCCACCCGGTAGTGTTCCGCAAGAATCTCAACCACCTTCATGCAATCGTCAAAAACGCCAGGAAGCTCCAAGACAAGGGCTCCGCTCCCCAAGGGCTGGGATAACTGTTGCGGCGTCACCTTGCCCTTGGGCAGAAGCACAACGCTCTTCATCGGCGCTCCGACATAGGCGGCATAGAGGGCTGCTGCGGCAGAGGTATCGCCGGTTGAAGCGCAGACCGTCAACACCTCATCCCACTGCTTTTGCCGACACAGCCATTTGAGAAAGCTGAACGCGCAGGCCATGCCTCGATCCTTGAAGGAGGCGCTGGGATTTTGTCCGTCGTTTTTATAGGCAAAGTGCGCGCCTATGGCGTCCTGCAAGCTTCGCGAGGCTTCAATGATAGGAGTTTGCCCCTCGCCCAAAAACACAATGTCTTCGGCATCGACAATGGGCGCGAGCAATTCGTAGTAGCGGAAAATGCCCCGCAAGGCGACGTTGCCGGTCTTGGCTCGATCGTCGAAGATGGCGCGCCAGGTCTCGCCCGGGGTCTTTTTCAGCGTGGCAAAATCGACATTCTCCAACAAAAAGACGCCCCCGCATTCGGGACAGGTGTAGTAGAGCGAATCCCCGCTTTTTCGACAACCACAGCCCAAACAGACATATTCAAGACGCCCGCGATAGGAGGGAAAAGCTGTATCTTGCATCTATCAATCCTTTTCTATCAATCACCCCGACCCAAGGTGTCGGAGCTTGCCGTTCATCCACGAAGACGTCATGCTCTCGCATGCTCCTCCGCTTCGTCTCTGAGCGCACAATGTACCTGATATTGCCCGAAAGCCTCACGACTGCTGATCCGCCCGATGTTTCAACCACGATTTTTCGGTTCCTGCGTGGAGACGGGCAATATTTTCCCGGTGCCGCCAAAAAACCAAGACAGCGAGCAAGAGGGAAAGCGGAACCCAGTCGTTGGCACCGCTAAAGAGCAAAAAGAGCGGCAAACTGCTCACAAGCGTGAGGGAACCAACAGAGACAAAGCCACTGATGGCGATCAAGAGCAGACACAAGACCGCAGAGCCCAAAAGCGGCATAAAGGCGAGAGGCAGCATGACGCCAATGGTTGTGGCAACCGCTTTGCCACCGCGAAAACGGAGAAAACACGAAAACACATGACCCAAGACAGCTAAAAACGCCACCATGGAGACAAAGAGCGGATCGGGATCCAGCTGGATGGCGAGAAAGACCGGAATCGTCCCCTTGAAGATGTCGCACAACAAGGTCGCAACCCCGTAGGGAAAGCCGCAGAGCCTCGAAATATTGGTTGCCCCGATACTGCGACTGCCCGCTTCTCTGGGATCAATATGGCAGGCCTTTTTGGCAATACAAAGCCCCCAGGGTATTGAGCCCAAACAATAGGCAAACACGAGGAGCACGAATTTTCCAAGCATATATCCCCTCCCACACATTCCCAACGTTAGTCGGTCACAACCTCAAGGATCTGAATCTCGTTGGCATAGGGCTGTATCTTCCCAAGCCGTACCCGCACTTCCATCCCCAGATACGCGCGATCCGGCAGCATCTGGCGTTTCACACGCAGGGTGAGTGCCTGTTTGGGCAGACAAATAACCCCCTGCATATCGTTTTCTTCGACAATCACAGCTGGCCACCACACGCCATCGCCCTGCTGTTTGAAATAGAGCAATTTCCAGTATCGGGGGCGCATTCGCTGAACGAGAGAGACCTGCTCCAACGCGCACAATAGCTGCTCAAGACGCTTGTTCAAGGCAGCTTTTGTGAAACGGGGGCTCCCTTGCGCAAGCACGCTCGCGATCTGGGCGATATTGCATAAATCGGCGTACCGACGCAACGGCGAGGTGATTGGCGCATACATGGCAACGCCTAAGGCCGCATGGCGAGCGCTTTCAACCTCCAAAAGCGAAGCGGAAAGCGCGTGCATAATCTGCGCAATGCGCTCAGGCGCCGTCCACATGCCGGCGTATTCCTGGGGGATCGGAATATCCTGGGTTCGATGGATGAGAGGCACATCCCTGTCATGCGCCCATTGCGCACAGCCTGCGCTGGCGCAAATCATACATTCTGAGACCATCTGCTGCGAAGCCTCGGGCGCATCTTCGCACACAAGATCCACCCGCGTTGCCCGTCCCGTCCCCTTCAGCACGATCTCAGGCTCTGGCCGCTCCATCAGCACAGCGCCGGAACGAATACGCTCCTTTTGACGAGCCTGCGCAAAGGCATGACACAGACGAAGCTGCTCACGATAGGGCGAAGCGGGATTTTCGGCGTCATCCTTGCTGAGCACCTCTTCACAGTCGCTGTAGGTGAGATTGGCGCGCACACAGACTGCGCCGAGAAAGGGTTTTGTCTGCTCAATCTTTCCCGAAGCATCCACCCGCACCTCCACCAAAAAGGCAGGGCGTTTGGCATTGGCAATCAGGGAATAGCTGTTTGTGCCAAGACATTCCGGAAGCATATGGCAGGTGGCCTCGGGCAAATAGAGACTGCTCCCCCGCTCAAGCACTGCCTTGTCAAAGGCCGTGTCAAAAGGCCAGGCAAGGGCTGGGAAGGCCAAAGCCACGGTGACAATCCAGGTATCCCCCTCTTTTGCCAAGGCAAAGGCGTCGTCGATATCCCGGGTATGGCTGCTGTCGATACTGACAAAGGGCAAATCGCACACAGAGAGCCCATCGAGCGCTTCGCCTCCTGCTGCAAGCGCCAAGACACTCTCGCGATAGGGCTCCCACCATGTGTCGCCTTCCGCATATTCGGTCATGGCGAGCCAGACATTATAATGGGGGGGCACCTTCTCCCAGGCCATCAAAAGCTTCAGCGCGACAAAGGGATCGTCGGGAATGCCACGCGTCAAATTCGCCCAGAGCGCATTGGCATCAACCTGCATGGGGTTGCGCATGCGCGTTGTGAGCAATTGCTCAAGATCCTGCGCAACCGATTCCGGGGGCAGATGGATATCGGCCAATGAGCGCTTCCCGACATACACATCCCACAGCTCCAGAAAAAACGTGTGTCCCTTGACAATCAGGGCTTCCCTGTCGATGCGAGCCTGTTGCTCTGCCAAACGCTTTTCCACTTCTTCTTCGGTAAAAATCTGAAAATACGGCGGTTGGAAACGAAAATGCGTCTTGTGCGCCAACAGCGCATGGGCATAGGCTGCGATGGTGTCCACCGAGGGATCCGTGTTTTCAAGCTCGGCAAACCACTGTGCCTGGGCTTCGCGCATTTCCCCGGCCACCATCTCCCACACCGATTGAATCAGAATCGAAGCGCTTTGCCTGGCTCGCTCGGCTTTGTGCTGTTCGAGCAAACGCACGCAGGTATCCCGACTTTCGTTTGCCCCGTACACCGGTCCTGCCCAGGGAAGCAGACGGGAACGCGAGAGATTGAGCTCCCTGCGATTGGGCAGCAGCAGACGGACGCGTTTCTCGTTTGCCTCCAAAATCATGGCAATCTGAACCGCATTGGATTCAAGATATTCAACGATACAGCCTTCGGCAGGATACTGGACAATGGCACTCATATAGATCTTTTCCGTTTGCGAACGAAGGGTGGCTGTGCCCCTCGTGGTTTTTTCTTGGCATCAAAACAGGCCTGCAATCGGCATTGCGCAAAGCCACAGACGCAGCTTTACAGGGCATACGAGGTTTTTTATGCTTATCCGACACAAAAACCGCGCTGCAGTCAACAATGTTGACCGCGTCGATGCAAGCAACATGGCAAAAACCCAAGCGAGCTTGTATCCTACAATCACGCTGAACGGCAAGTACAATACCGCTTCCGTCTCCCCATCCATTACGAAACCGCCACGCGAGGAATTGGCATGAGCATTCTCTACAACAAAGGAGGAGATCGCATTCTGACCCTCCAGGATTCTGACAAACCCCAACTCTATAGGGAGATGTTTCCCTATACAAGCATATGCAGAACCCCCTTTGATTCGGTACTTATGGCACCGTGTCCTGCGGAGCAGATGCGCATAACAGATACAACCTTTCGTGACGGCCAACAGGCGCGTCCGCCCTATACGGTTCGCCAGGTCGCCAAAATCTTCGATTTTCTCCATCGCTTGGGCGGCAAGACCGGTCTGATCACGGCCTCGGAATTCTTTCTCTATTCAGCCAGGGATCGCAAATGCGTTGATGTGTGCCGCGCCCGCGGCTACCGTTTCCCCCGGGTAACGTCGTGGATTCGGGCAACCAAGGACGACCTCAAACTGGCGCACGATATGGAATTCGACGAAACAGGGATGCTGACCAGCGTCTCCGACTACCATATCTATATGAAATTGGGCAAAACCCGGCAGCAGGCCATGGATATGTATCTGGATTTGGCTCGCCAGGCGCTGGAATGGGGTATTATTCCCCGCTGCCACTTTGAAGATATCACCCGGGCTGATATCTACGGATTCTGCTTGCCCTTTGCCCAACGCCTGATGGAACTCTCCCAGCAAAGCGGCATGCCGGTGAAAATCAGACTCTGCGACACCATGGGCTACGGCGTGCCCTATCCCGGCGCAGCCCTGCCCCGCTCTGTGCAGCGCATTGTCCGCGCCTTTATCGATGAAGCAGGGGTTCCTGGCAAATGGCTCGAATGGCATGGCCACAACGATTTCCACAAAGTTCTGGTCAACGGGGTGACGGCCTGGCTCTATGGCGCTGGCTCCATCAATGCCACCCTCTTTGGCTTTGGTGAACGCACCGGCAATACGCCTCTTGAAGCCTTGTTGATCGAATACATCTCCCTCACCGGCGATGACGCAGCAGCTGATACCACCATCCTGGCTGAAGTGGCCAAGTATTTTGAAACCGAGCTCCACTACCAGATCCCCACAAACTATCCCTTTGTGGGTCGCGACTTCAACGCCACCAGCGCCGGTGTGCATGCCGACGGACTCGTCAAAAACGAAGAGATCTACAATATCTTTGACACCGAAACCCTGCTCGGCAGACCCGTTCCCATCATTATCACCGACAAGACCGGCCGTGCTGGTGTTGCCTATTGGATCAATTCCAATCTCCATCTTGAAGGCAAACAAGCCATCAGCAAAAAACACCCGGCTGTGGGACAAATCTACGACAGTATTGTTGCCATCTACGAAGAGACCGGTCGCACCACCCATTTCTCCCACGAGGAGATGACCGAACTTGTCCAGCGCTTTATGCCTGAACTCTACGTCACGGAATTCGACCGCATGAAGACCCTGGCAGGCGAACTCGCCGCCAACCTCATTCTGCGCCTGGCCAGAAGCGACGAACTGGCTGGCCTCGACAAACGTGCCTGCGCACGCCTGGACTCCTTCTCCAAGGAATACCCCTTTATCCAGTATCTCTATCTGACCGATACCACCGGTGCCCTCAAATGCGCAGCCATCACCGACCCAGCCTATAAGAAAAACTACGAGGCCTTGCCCATTGGCTACGATTTCTCCCAACGCGAATGGTTCAAGGTGCCAATGAAAACCGGGGAACTGCACATCATGGATGTGTACCAGTCCCAGTTTACCAGCAAGCTCATCATCACCGTCTCCTGCGCGGTCACCGATGCCAAGGACAATATTCTTGGCGTTCTTGGGGTTGATATCCAAATCGAGCAAGTGCTCAAACAGGCCAGTCTCTTAAAGGACAACGCCCCCTCCCAGGACGATGCCGCTCCCGATACGCTTTAATGCCCCCAAGCAAAAGGAGTTTCCATGATCACCCTGCACGATGAGGGTATGGTTGTCGTAGCCAATACCTTGGTGTCCACCCAAGAAGCCCAGGCCAAAGGCCTTGATGTGACCCAGGCCAAAAAAGAGACCCTCGCAGCCCGCATCCTTGCCAAACACGCCCGTGCCTCCCAAAACACCGAGCAGCTCTCCCTGCGCTTCGACGCCCTGGCAAGCCATGACATCACCTATGTTGGCATTATCCAAACAGCCCGAGCAAGCGGCCTCACCCATTTTCCCCTGCCCTATATCCTGACCAATTGCCACAATTCCCTGTGCGCTGTGGGCGGCACCATCAACGAAGACGACCATCTCTTTGGTCTCAGTTGCGCCAAAAAATACGGCGGCACCTATGTGCCAGCCAATTTGGCGGTGATCCACCAGTATGTGCGTGAATGCCTGGTCACAGTTGGCGGCATGATCTTGGGCTCTGACAGCCACACACGCTACGGAGCGCTTGGGTGCATGGGCTTTGGGGAAGGAGGCCCTGAACTGGTCAAACAACTGCTCAACCGCACCTACGACATCCCCTCCCCCAAGGTTGTCTGCGTTTGGCTTGAGGGGGAACCCCAGCCTGGGGTGGGGCCTCACGATGTGGCGCTCGCCCTCATTGGCAAGGTCTTTGGAACAAGCCTTGTCCAAAACGCCATTCTCGAATTCCACGGTCCTGGCATCAAACATCTTTCGGCGGAATACCGCTCAGGCATCGATGTCATGACCACCGAGACAACCTGTCTTTCCTCCATCTGGGAGACCGATGCCACCATTGAGGCCTATTATGCTGCCCACGGTCGCGCTGACGCATACCATCCCCTCACCCTCACCGATCCTGCGGCCTTCGACGGAGCCATTGCGATTGATCTCTCTTCGATTCCTTCCATGATCGCGCTCCCCTTCCATCCGAGCGCAAGCTACCCCATTGCCGAGGTCATTGCCCATGCCCAAGACTATTTGGGCGCCCTCGATGAAGAGGCTGAAAAACGTTTTGGCGCTGTGGGGAACAATCTCCGCATGCGGGCTAAATACCACGACAACGGTATTTGGGTTGATCAGGGCATTATTGCCGGCTGTGCCGGAGGCTCCTACGAAAATATCGCGCTCACAGCCCAGATTCTCGATGGGGCAAGCATTGGCTGCGACGCCTTTTCGCTTTCTCTCTATCCGGCAAGCCAAATCGTGGCCATCGATCTTGTGCGCAAGGGCTTCTACACCAAGGCCATGGCCGCTGGTGGCATCCTCAAAAACGCCTTCTGCGGTCCCTGCTTTGGGGCTGGGGACACCCCGGCAAACGGCTGTTTGTCCATCAGGCATTCCACCAGAAACTTCCCCAACCGCGAAGGTTCCAAACCCGCATCGGGTCAACTGGCGGCTGTTGCCCTTATGGACGCCCGCTCCATCGCCGCAACCGCCAAAAACAAGGGGAAACTAACACCCGCAACCGATCTGCCGCCAAGCGTCTTTACCCTTGCTGAGCCCCACACCCCGGATATGGCTGTCTACGAGCAACGTATCTACAGCGGCTTTGACAAAGCCCAACCACAAACACCGATCATCCAAGGCCCCAATATTACCGATTGGCCGACCATGGAACCCTTACCCACCCATCTTGTGCTCCAAGTGGCAAGCCATATCACCGATCCTGTGACCACAACCGATGAACTCATCCCCTCGGGCGAGACAAGCTCGCTTCGATCCAACCCCAAAAAACTGGCGGAATTTACGCTTTCGCGCAAAGATCCGGGCTATGTGGACAGAGCCAAGGCCTTCTTTGCGCTGGAGATGGGGAGAAGAGCGGGGGATGCTCAAGCCAAGGACACCCTTGCCAGCGTACTCAATCAGTGCGCCGAACTCCCCAAGACGACCACGCTCAACGATATTGGCTTTGGCACAACCATCTTTGCCATAAAACCTGGCGATGGCTCTGCCCGTGAACAGGCTGCCTCCTGCCAAAAAGTCTTGGGCGGCTGGGCCAATCTCGCTGTGGCCTATGCCACCAAACGCTATCGCTCCAATCTCATCAATTGGGGCATGCTGCCCTTTTTGATCGATGAAAACGAAGGCGCCGCGCTCTCGGTTGGCGATATCCTCGTGCTTCCCCATATCCGCGATGCCATCGCAAACGGTGCCACAACATTTCCCTGCATCTGCTGCCACAAGACAAGCGTTCGGACAATCCAGCTGACCATGCAGCCACTCACCAAAACCGAACAGGATATCCTCCTTGCCGGCTGCCTGATCAACTACTATCAAAGCGTGTAAGCGTTTCCGCTACGAAGCATACGGTGGGAAAAGCAAAACCCCAACCCTATACGGTTGGGGTTGAAACATAAAACCACGAATGCGAGTCTTTGGGACTCGCATTCGTGGTTTTACTTGGGGCTTATATGGCAAAGGCCGTCCATATACGGCGCTAAAATCGGTGGCAGATCCACACTGCCGTCTTCGTTTTGGCCGTTTTCGAGCAAGGCCGCGATCGTTCTGCCGGTGGGAAGACCTGAGCCGTTCAAGGTGTGGCAAAAACGGGCTTTGCCCGATTTTGGCTTATACCGAATGCCTGCCCGTCTGGCCTGGAAATCGCCGCAATTGGAACAGGAAGAAATTTCGCGATACGTCTTTTGAGCGGGCAGCCACACCTCGACATCGTAGGTCTTGCACGCTCCAAAGCCCAGATCCCCGGTACACAGGCTAATCACCCTGTAGGGCAAGCCCAAGAGATCCAAAAGATGACAGGCGTGGCCGGTCATGCGTTCGAGCTCATCGAAACTCGTTTCTGGCGTGGCAAAACGCACCATTTCAACCTTGTTGAACTGATGCATGCGGATAATGCCCCTGGTGTCCTTGCCAGCCGAGCCTGCCTCGGAACGAAAACAGGGCGTTGCCGCGCAATAGGCTCTTGGGAGATCCGCTTCCTCCAGGGTTTCTCCGGCATGGAGGTTGGTGAGCGGCACCTCAGCGGTTGGTATCAGATACAAATCGGATTCGCGCAGACGGAAGAGGTCTTCTTCAAACTTGGGCAATTGACCCGTTCCGGTCATGGTGGTGCTGTTGACAATAGCGGGCGGATTGATCTCCTGATAATCCTCTTCCTTGGTGTGCTGATCGAGAAAGAAATTGATCAGAGCGCGGTCAAGCCGTGCCGCCCAGTCCTTCAACACCACAAAACGGCTTCCTGAAAGCCTGGCTGCGCGTTCAAAATCAAAGCCGCCCAGGCTTTGACCGATCTCGCCGTGTTCCCTGACCGGAAAGGAAAAGGTCTTGGGGGTGCCGACGACGCGGACAACAGGATTGTCGCGCTCATCCAAGCCAATCGGCACGGACGCATCGGGGATATTGGGAACGTGGAGCAACCAATCGTAGACAGCCTGGGTGGCTTGTTGCGTCTCCGCATCCAAGGCTTTGATGGTTGCCGATAGTTCGCCAAGTTCCGCTATGCGGGCGCTCGCATCGAGCCCCTGGCGTTTGGCCTGTGCCACTTCGGCTGAGGCGCTGTTCAAGGCGCTTTTCAGCTGCTCAACCTTGGAAACCCGCTCACGCCTTTTTGCATCGAGCTGCAAAAATTCCTCGACCTTGAGCGGGGAATGACGATCTTTCAGAGCTTTTTCCAAAAGAGCGGGATTCTTTTGGAGCATTTTTAAATCCAGCATGGCAATCTCCTCCCTCAGATTAGTGCCAAAGGGTGTACGCCATCGCAAACGGTCTTGCAAGCATACACACTTCCATGTATTCTTGAAAGAGTGTGTGTTTTTCTCTCAACTTTCTATCGCGCAACGGAGGCGGCTTTTAGCCGAAACACCAATGCAAAGACGTTTTTTTCTCAAATGTGTTCCCCTTCTTCTGTTCACCCTTCTTGTCGGCTGCGGCCCAAGTAATACGGTTCGTCTCCTTACGGTGCAACAGCCCTCGGAAAGCATCCTGCCCAGACCCAATGCCCCCAAGGTCACGGTGGTGGAATTTACGGACACCCGCAAAGACCGCAATGCCATTGGCCTGAGACGCGATCAAAGCGCCTTCACCACCATGGACAATCCAACCCGCTGGATCAGCCATGCTCTGGCAGACGCCTTGGCCAGAGAAGGCGTTATGGTGAGCTATGCCAAAAGCTTTGACCAGGCACGCAAGGCCAATCCCGACTTTATGGTCACGGGCAAATTGGAACGGCTCTGGTTGAACGAACCCTCTACCACCTATCTTGAGACCATTGTTGGGGCGCAGTTTACGATCGCCAATCGGGAAAAGCACCTGCTTCGGGAAAACAACAAATCCCAATCCAGCCGCAATTGGCCTTCGACCAAATCCCAGGTTGAGGAAATGCTGCGCGATACAATGAGGGACTTGGTTGAGCCCATTGCCAAAAAATTTGCTACCATCATCTGGAAACAAAAGCCCTAGCCACAACACGCTCTGCCACTGTGTAGCCAGGGTCTCTCGTATAGTGGAATGAACCGTTTTCTTTTTCTGCTTTTTCTGTGGCTTGTGTGGCTCCCACACACCTCCTGGGCATGGGATGCGCCGATCACGCTCACAGAGCAAATCGCTCTTCCCCATCACATGCCCCGCGAGGTCGCTTTTGAAGCCTTGCGCACGCGCCTCTGGCTGCATGGCCTTGAAAAAAGCGCTGACTCCATCAAGCAAAAACGTCTACTCGCTCTCTCCGTTCCCCCCCATCTCCATCTGGCTTTGGCGCACAGTGCCCTCGCAACCACAATCACCGAAGAGTGGCGCAACGAAGACACCATAACACTCCGTGCCACCTTGAGCCTCAGGGATCCCAAGGGGAACATGCAGGAAGAACGCCTCGCCCTTGTCAATACCCTTGTTGAGGATGCCAAACAAACCCTCCTTGCGCTGGATAGTGTGTGGCCAAGCGGGCATATCTATACCGAACCCAAGGCCTTGCCCCCTGCCAAAAAAAAGCCTCTCACACAAAACTGGCTCAAACTGGCCAATACCTTGAAAGCCCTCTGGCTCACCCAGCAAGCGATAACGCCCCTCCAAACCAATTGGCTGACCCAGGCGAGCGCCCAAGAAAACCTCGAAGAGGCCAATCGTCTGCACCCAAAGGATCCCCGTATTCTCACCCTGCTTGGCGAAGCCTGCCTTTTGCACAACAATCCCCAAAAGGCACTCGATTACACATCCCTCGCCCTCTCCATCGCCCCCCAAACCCACCGCGCCCGCTATATTCGAGCATTGGGGTATTGGAAGATGCACCAGCTCGGCCTTGCGGAAAACGACCTAAGCCTTGCCATCGACGCCTGCACACCCAAGAAAGCCGCGCCTTCCTACTATCGCGAACGCGGTACCGTGCGCATGATTCTTGGCAAAACCGAGTCCATGTGCGCCGATTTTCATACAGCCTGCCAGATGGGTGACTGCGAAGGCTTGAAATACGCCCGATCCAAAAACCTCTGCCCCCACGATCCCTGAGAAATCTCTATGGCCATTGTCGTCAAAGTCTATGGAAACATAAGCCCAGCAGACCAAAGCCTGCGTCTGGTTCTGGCAGAGGCTCTGCAAACAGCCATTGCTGATCCGATCAGCCAGGATATCGAGACCCTTGTGCTCATAGGCGATCTTTTGACCATCTCTTTCGAAGGCGTCTATTTTCCCGAAGACGAGGTGGTCGCAGTCCTTCAAGCCCATTGCACGCCCAAGCAAACAGGCAAACTCGATGTGCTCGATATCGATGCGTGGCGTATACGCCGCTACCAAATACAAGACGGCCACCTCCATTTGCGCCAAGCCTCGCTCAACCAGGTACTCGACTATTCGGGCTTCTAAGCTCCCATCTATTTCCGCTTAAAGGCCTTTTCAAAAAATGCAGCATCCCAGCTCAAGATCGTTGGTCTTCCGTGGGGACAAAAGCCGCGATGAGGGCATGCATACCACGCCCACAGTAAATCGCGCACTTCTTCAGTTTGAAGGATTTGCCCAGCCTTGATCGCAGCCCGACAGGCCATGCGTTCCAAAAGAGCTGTCGCATCGTCTTTTTCTTCCAAAAGAACGCTTTTGAAAAAAGCCAAGGCATCTGCCTCACCCAAAAGGGGCGGAATGCCCTCAATCAAAACAGTGTTCTCACGCACGCGCCAATCATAGCCCATCGACAACAGTGTCTCCCGAACATCCATCAGGCGTTGCTGGCTGACAGGATGAATGGCACATTCCAAGGGCACCATGAGCTGCTGCGATTTGCCGGCATAGCTTTTGGTTGTTAAGCGCTCAAAGAGCACCCGTTCATGCGCTGCATGCTGGTCGATGATGAGAAGCGATTGGGTGGCATCTTGCAACAACAAATACGTGGCACACACCTGCCCCAAATACACCCAGTTTTCTGGCCACCCAAGCGGTTTACGTGGAGAGGGCTCTGCCTCTTTCTTGCCAATATCTTGCCCAAAGAGCGCTGTTGCGACATCGGACAGATCGGCTTCCTTTTTTTTGCCAAAAAGGGGAACAGTATCCATGCTTCCCCAAAAGCCGGCTGGCCTGGGGGTGTGATCCTTGGGCATACTATGCCCCACTGGCTGTGGATCGACGGAAGCGTGGGATTCCCTGGCAACCGCCATCTGCTGATTCGCACTCATCCCTCCCAAGACCGACCCCACCGCCTTCACACACGCGCGAAAGACCACGGATTCGTTTTGAAACCGCACTTCGGTTTTTTGTGGGTGGACATTGACATCGACTTCGTGTGGGTCTATCTCAAGAAATAGAATACATTGTGGGTATTCTCGGGATATCAGCTGCCCTTTATAGGCCTCCTTGACGGCCGCAAGCAAATTTTTATCCTGCACAGGTCTCCCGTTCACATAGAGATAGATGTGATGGGCTCGCTGCTGCGTTGCGGTAGGTGGTGCGGCAAAGCCGTGGACAATGAGGCCATCGCTTTCAGCATGAAACGGACGCAATTGCTCGATAACCTCGTCTGGCCAAAAAGACGCCAAACGCACGGCCACGCTTTCGTTTTGCTGGAAGCGAAAGAGCACCTTCTCCCCCACAGCAAAGGAAAAACCCACGTCCAGGTGGGCGAGGGCAATCCGAAAAAGACATTCCTGTGCCCGCTTGACTTCTGTTTGGGGCGTTTTCAAAAATTTCAGCCGTGCCGGCGTATTGCCAAAGAGGTCACAAACCGTGACACACGTTCCCTTGGGAAGCGCCGAAGGCATGGGCTCCTCGATATGTCCAAAGGAACACCGCAGCACATACCCTTCCCCGTCATAGGCTGAATCCAGCGTAAAGCGGGAGACCTGGGCAATGCTTGGCAACGCTTCGCCGCGAAAGCCAAAGGTTTGAATGGCTTCCAAATCCTTGCTGTCTGCCAATTTACTCGTCGCATGCCTGGTCAGAGCCAGCGCTAAAAATTCCTTGGGGATCCCGGATCCATCATCCTGAACGCGAAGCATATCGCGTCCACCGTTTTCAAGACACACATCAATGTGCTGTGCCTGTGCGTCCAGACTATTTTCCACCAGTTCCTTCATGGCGCTGGCTGGTCTTTCAATAACCTCTCCTGCTGCAATCTGATTGCGCAGTGCAACGCTCAATAGCTGTATAGGGCGAAAACGAACGGCCATATGAACAAACGTACCTGCCTTTTCCTTTCAAAAAACAGAACATCCAGGAAGCGTATCGTCCATCCCCACTGTGCTCTTCCTCCCACCAAGAAAGTGCTCCACCATCCAAGCCACTTTATGCTGCCACCCATTCCGGCAAATCTCCAACCCAAGGCTTTTGATCCGGAACTGCTCTACGTTGAGTGCAGCCGTTGCGGGGCACCGGTTATCTGGGAACCGGGTCGAGCGACGCTCTTGCTCAAGGAAGCCGGCATTGACCCACTGGAACTGGATGCCAGTTGCCTGCTCATGACCGATGCCTGCCCCATGTGCAGCAGCAAGAAAAAACAATATACTGTCCAAATCTTCCGTGTCAGTGCAACGGCAGAGCAATACGCGCAAAAAATGGGCAATGCCTAAGAGCTTGGGGACGATTTTTTTTCAGTGTGCGCACGATGTGCGCACACTTTTTTTTACCCTTATCCCTGATATTTTGCCTCAAACGCCAAAGAGGCTTTCACAACCCCTTCTTCCATACGCTGGCGAGCCGTGGCAATGCCAGCCGCAATCTGTGGATCGGTGAGTGCCAAGATCTCACAGGCAAGCCAGGCAGCATTCCTGGCTCCTGCGCTATCGAGCGCAACGGTTGCCACAGGAAAGCCTGAGGGCATCATAACGGTTGACAACAAGGCATCCATCCCCTGCAGGGAAGAGCCGCTTATCGGAATCCCAATCACAGGCTTGGTGGTATGGGCGCTGACAAAACCAGCCAGATGCGCGGCCATGCCCGCGGCACAGATAATCACCTTGCAGCCTTTTTCTTCCGCCTCCCGAATCAAATCACTGGTTCGCTGAGGCGTTCTGTGGGCGGAGGTAATGGCACAGGTAAAGGATACCCCCATGGACGTGAGCACCTCCATGCAGGGTGCTACTTTGGCTTCATCGCTTGCCGAACCCATCAAAACAAGCACATCGCTCATTATTTTCCCCCCAAGGCCTTGTTGCCGATATCATGCCGATAAAAACTCCCTTCGCAATGGATAGCACCAAGGGCTGCATAGGCCTGCTTCTGGCTTTCAGCGATCGTCTCACCAAGGGCAGTCACGCACAAAATACGTCCCCCATTGCTTACGAGCGTTCCGTTCTCCCGCTTTGTGCCACTGTGAAAGACAGTGACATTCGGCGTCTTTTCTGCCTGCGCAATGCCTTCGATACGCGCCCCTTTGGCGTAGGAACCCGGATAGCCCTCCTTGGCCAACACAACGCCAAGCGCAGCCTTCTTGGTGAAGGCAATAGGGCACGCGTCCAAGGTTCCGTCCAAACAATGGGTCATAATAGGAACAAGATCGCTTTCCAGCCGACACAAAAGCGGCTGGCATTCGGGATCCCCAAAACGCACGTTGTATTCGAGCACCTTGGGGCCATTGGCTGTCATCATAAGGCCAGCGTAGAGCACACCGACATAGGGATGCCCCTCCTTGGCCAAGGCAGTAACAACAGGCAAAATCGTTTGCTTGGCCACATCCATTCCCATTCCATCCGCAATCAACGGGCAGGGACTGTAGGCACCCATGCCTCCGGTGTTTGGCCCTGTATCCCCATCAAAGGCGGCTTTATGGTCTTGAGCTGAAGGGAGAGGAACGATGTGGGTTCCATCGCAGAAACACAAAAGCGAGACCTCTTCCCCCTCCAAAAATTCCTCCAAGACAACGGTTTCGCCAGCGCTCCCAAACGCCCGATCCTTTTGCATCGCAGAGACCGCACTGCGGGCTTCTTCCAGGGTTTTGGCGATCACAACGCCCTTGCCCTGCGCAAGACCGTCCGCCTTCACAACCAGCGGAGCTCCCATACGATCGATGGCGGCAAAGGCTTCTTCTGGCGTGTGGACAACGGTGGCTTTTGCTGTTGGGACACCGGTTTTTTCCATCAAGGCCTTGGCATAGGATTTACTGCCTTCAAGGCGGGCGCAATAGCTGTCAGGCCCAAAACAGGCAATACCCGCACGCCGCATGCTATCGGTAATACCAAGCGTTAAGGGCAACTCAGGCCCTGGCACGACAAGATCGATGGCTTCACGTTTGGCAAAATCCACAAGCGCATCAATGGCATCAACCGCGATGGGGACATTTTCAGCGCCTTCGGCCTCTGTTCCGGGATTTCCCGGAGCCGCAAAAATATGGCTGACCAAGGGACTTTGCCGCAATTTCCACACAAGGGCATGTTCCCTGCCACCGGAACCAAGAACCAATATCCGCACAAGAGACTCCTTTGAACGATAAGCCCCCCAAACGGGGGGCATTGCAAAAAACGACCAAGAAACGGTATACTAAGGATTGGGATTGATTTCAAAATCGCTCAAATCAATCGGCGCATTCGGATCGGTTGCGCTGGTATTCAAGGGATAGGCTGTGACCATGCACTGCCGGCTCCCTATCCCTAAATCGGGAGAAGAATTGAGTCCCACCACCAAATCCAAAATGCCATCGTTGTTGATGTCGGCCAAATCGATCTGCCCAACAGAACCCCGAATCCGTCGCGTCTTCCACTTGAGACCGAGCCCAACCCCGTCCCAATAGAGGGCATGGATTTCGCCCTGGGGGAAGAAGCGGTAGCGGTCAAAAAACTGCGAAGCGGTTGAAATGGGCTTGTTGATGATCAAGACATACTCACCTGTTCGGCCAATATCGGCGGCAATAAAACGCATGGGCGCGAAATATTTGGACGGAAGCTGGTAGTTTTTGTCGATGCCAAGGCCAGGCATGCCTTTATAGTGTTCCATACCCACCGCTGATCCCGAATAGCGATCCATGGTTGTGAACATCGCTGACTGGGGATTTCTCGAGGGATAGACCTTGATGCGCTCGTCGTCGCGCAAAACAAGCAACTTTTCCCCATCGCCCCCACGGGAATTGGGCAACCAGCCGATATTAAAGACATTGGCATCCTTCGGGAGATTCAAACGGGATCCGAGCGCAAAGGTGTTGCCGGTCTTCACCATTTGATGGACACCTGGCCGAAAGAGCTTCAAAGAGTCCCATGCCTGCCCAACAAGGGTTGGCTGATAGGTGGGCGACAATTTGACCACATTGCAGAAATAGTTGCATCGCTCACAATATTGGCTGAAGCGATTATTCTTAAAGGAATAGAAAAAGGTATACGGACGATTTTGCTCTTCGTCGTAGGTTGCGATCACCAGCTCCTTGGCACCATCGCGATTGAGATCAATGGCGCGCATGGAGAAGTTGATATTGGTCTGGGAGATCAAGGTCTTGCCCAATTCCTTGAGCTTGCCGTCGTTGCCCCACACATACATATAGAGATAGTGCTGGTCGAGGATCGCAACTTCATTTTTGCCATCGCCGTTGAAATCAGCAACAGCCATATCCGACATGCTCATCTTCAAGCGCTGGCTGCGGATGCGGGATGAGGCTCCCTCGCTTGCGCCCTGATAGCGAAACTGGGGGTTCAGATAATATTGTTGCTGGCCGGTTTCGTTCATTATAATGTCAGATGAGCCACGCTGATTCGTGGCGCCTTTTGCCCCGCTCCCAGGGGTTCGCATGGCAGCAGAGGCTGGGGCACTCCCGGCAAGTCGCGGCGTTTTCTGCAAAACCTCCGAGGTAAAAGCCTGGGTGACATGGGTCACAGCACCGGTCATGCCGTTTAAGGCCGAATGCTCGGTCTTTGTCCATGTCTTGCCAGCGCGGTCGACACACGAGGCGGAAATCGTTGCCTTGGATCCTTCAACCACGACAGAGCCCCACATGGCGTAATCCGCATTGCCCATGGCGCGCTTCGCCTCAGCTTCAGAATGGGCAACCGCTTGGCCAAGCCTTGCCTGCACATGCCCCTGCTGTTGAAACTGGGTCTGAAAGGCTGTTGGAACTGCCCGCCCCAAATAGGCAAGATCTTTGGGTGCCTGCACGGAAAAAGGCAGTATCACAACACTATTTTGCGCCGACACCGCTTGCGCAGTGAATCCAAGCACAACGCACAGGAAAAACAAACACAGAGTCCATTGCTTCATCAAGTCTTCAGCGTTGATACAAGGATTATGCCTCGTGCAAACGCTGCCTCCACAAATTCAAAAGGTAAAACGGTACGAACACCAGAGCAAATGCCCTTTCTTATGTATTGCTCCATAACCGTTACGAGTAGAATAGCACGCTTGGATGCCATCTTATTGAAAAACAGAAAATAATAATTTCGCAATACCCTGTCAAGATAGCTTGTAATAAAATAAAAAATCTTAACTACACAGATTTATTCCCAGCTTCCCTGACGTATTACCCTCCGATAGGTTTATTGAACCGCCCGGAAGTCCAGCTTGTTGGCCATATTTTGAAATTTGACTTTTTCTGCCCTCCTCTGGGGCTTGGCTGATAATCAAGCCTTTGGAGCATCCTGCTGGCATGCCCTTCCAA
>JAFSVD010000044.1 GCA_017450275.1 Desulfovibrio sp.
GGAAAGCTCTAGAATTGGGAGGTGGAGCAATAGTTCCATAGGTGCAATAAAAAATCGAGATAGAATTTAGAAAAACTTAAAAGAATTTTTTGGCATAAATATTGCTAAAGCATAATCTATACCAAAACGCCTCAGTAAAAACTTGGAAAGTGGTGTAATATGAATATATCTCAAACAAGACTTTCTGCCATTTGCACCAACGCCATACAGCCTTTGCTGTACATGACGAACACGTCTCATCACTTTTGACAGATGACGATATACATTTGTGACGAACAACCAACACGTTTGCGTATTGGATGAAAATCGCTTTTCCTTGATTTGACAAAAAGGAAAAGTGGAAATATTTTACCAAAAACGAGGGAGAATACGTCCGTTCTTGCTGAAAAGCAGCCATGGGCTTGGTGGACTGCTTGGAATTCAAAGAGCGCTTCGCTCGGGGTGTAGCTGAAAAGTGGGGGGACAGAGACAATTTGGGCTGCGTTTCAAAGGAATTTGCGTCCAATGCCATTTTTTGGGTGCGGTAAAAAGAAATAGAAATTGAAAGTGTATTTCATTTTTGAGTGTGTCAAGCTTGTTGCCTTTCCCCAAGATCGTGCTATGGGGCAGATTGCGATCCTGTGATAAAAGGCATATCGTAGTCAGCACATTCCATCTTGAGCATGACGAGCAAGATGGCAGATAGCTATACGTCCCACGGTGAGACTCGTCCTTACTGACACCACAATGGCAAACGGAATCTTTGAACGCCCCACATCCCTGCAAAGGATCACGCTTTTTCATCCTGATGTACCAGGGAGAGAGTTGCCATCTCAGAGAAGCGTTGGATCATACGCCTTGGGAACGCTTTTGTGCTGACGCAAAGCCCTGTTTCGAGAAGCGTACGGTAGAACGGGCTTTATCAATACCGTGTGTATGCGTTCGTAGGGACGACAGCGAAGAAGCAACGTCTTTGTGGATGAACTGCGGGACAGTTGCAATGGCATTCAAGGCCTTGGCAAACGGCAGTTCCCACCCCCATGACGATACGCAGAAGAGACCGGAGGCGTTTGGGACGAGTGGTGCTTGGACGCTCTACACGTATGGTGTGCAACTGACTTTATGCTGTATGCTGAGGAAGACATTCAGACTCAGTTATAGTACTACTTTGGGACATACACTGCGTTTTTTCAAAGGCTCAACGGGACAAGCGATTCGTCGAGACCTTTCTCTGAAGCATGCTTGAAGACACAGGGATTTGAGCGTACATCGTTCATGTTGACCGTCTTTGGGAGATCCCGTATAGGCGTTTGACAAAGAGGCACGCAACACTTCGAAAAAGGCTTTGAGAAAGGCATGAACGCATACGATTTGGGAAGCACACCCATACCGGGAGAGAGTCCCGCAGGTATTGATGCAAAGTACGAGCCGGAATACGGCATTGTCTCAGAGGAAATCGGCAAGCTGGGTTCAGCCACCCGGGGCGGAGCCATTGTTTGGTCGACGGTTGCTGAACAAGGACAGATTCTTCTTGAACAAAAATCAAAAGATTTTCAGATAGCCGCCTACGTTGGCGTCGCCTGGCAGGAAACACAAGGACCTGTAGGCCTCTGTGATGCTGCGACGCTCTTTTGCGCCCTGTTGGATCATTTTTGGGAGACGGGATTTCCGCCTCTTGCCAAGCTTCGTCGCCGCACCAATGCCTTTGCCTGGTGGCACGAAAACGCCTACGCCGCCTTGCAGAAATACACAGGCAACGCCTTGCCTGATTCGCTGATCACCACCTTGGAGAACAATCTCAAGACGCTCGACCGACTTGTTGAAGAGCGTATGCCCGATGCCATGCCGCTGCGCGATCTGCTGGAAGCGGTGCGCCGTCTGCCTGTTGAGGCGCCTGTACCAGAAGTACCAAGCGAGACAGAGAGTCCCCAAGAAGCCCCCCCTAAGACAACAGAGACACCACGTCCCCAAGAAACCCCTCCCAAGCAGCCAGAGACACCGAAGCCCCAAGAACCGCCAGCAAGCGAGAATGTTGAGGATTTCGCGACGCTCGCCAGTGCCTTTGCTGGTCTTGCTGTGCGCTATGCCCTTAAGGCTCACCAAGAAAACGCCGAGGATCCTGTGCCCTGGCAGATCCTTCGCATAGCCCAATGGGGCAAGGTGCACCAATGCCCACCTGCTGAAGATTCCCAAACCCATATTCCCCCACCTGACCGCGACCGCCTTGAGGGTCTTGAACGGATGTTTGCTGCTGGCAAATACCGTGACGTGGCGCTTGCCTGCGAAGAAATTTTCCCCGTTTCCCTATTTTGTCTCGACATTCAACATCTTGTTGACAGGGCGCTTTTCGCTCTGGGTGAACCCTTTGCTGGTGCGCGAAGCCGTGTGCGCGAAGAGACCGCACGCTTTGTGCAACGACTGCACGGCGTCGAAGAGCTCACCTTCAATGACGGCACCCCCTTTGCCAATCCTGAAACCCGTCAATGGCTGGATAGCCTTGCGCACAATGAGACAGCAACTCCTCTTTCCCCTTTCCAAGGAATAGCTGATACGCCTTTGGGGGGAGTACTGGCCAAACGCCTTGCTGAGGCTGAACGTCTTTGTGCTAACCAGCAGATAGGGGATGCCTTGCGTGTGCTTGAAGAGGGTATGAGCAATTCTCCGTCGGCCAACATGGCTCTCCGTGTGCACCAACTCCGTCTTGTTTGTACGGCGAAGGAGCGCGACATTGCGTATGCGATGGCGCAGGGCTTGTGGGATGAGCTTGAAGAGCGGCGTGTGGCAGAGTGGGACATCGACCTGGCTGTGGATGCTCTTCTGGCTGTGCGTTCGGCGTTTACCTTGGCAAAAGACAAAGAACGGGCGCTTGGCGCACAAAACAAAATAGCTCGCCTGCGGCCATCTGCTGCTCTTGGCTGGAAATGACCATCCCCTGGCTCGCTCTGGCCTTCAATTTTTGACGCAGCTTGATGCCGCAGTGGGTTCAATTTGCACTGGTCAGGGCTTTCAGCATGGGGTTTTTATCTGATCCAACAAAACTCGTTCTCAACTCCAAGCCCTTTTCCAAGGAAGGGGGCTTTTTTGTAGCGGCCACCCGGACTGGAGCCTTGAACCCCTCCGGAGAGGAGCCAACAATGCTTAGTTGCAGTGTGCGCCTAAAATACCAAGTCCTATCACAAAAACAAATGCGAAAATCCAGACACTCATTTTAATCCCCGTTGAAGATAAAGGCATATACAAAACGAAACTATGCTTAAAATGAGAGCGATCCCTTTTTCTTGAAAGAGACCAATAGCCAAGGCTGCTACAGCAAATTTTTCCGCCTGTGTGGATATCGTCGCTATGCCAAGCAGGTCGTACGGAAAGTATTTTTTTGTACAAAGCAGCTGCCATGGGGCGCGATACGCAAACAAGCAGAGCTTTGCCGTCAAGCATAGCAAGTCTTTCTTCAAAATGTTCAACAATATCTTTATGTAATCAGTTCCCGCCTCTCCTTATTCCCCACCAACAACGCTAATCCGGCATTTCGTTTTCTGATGATATCCGGATTTTCCTCCTCCTCCTCCTCCTTCCTGTCCATTTCGCCATCAAATTCCTCGATCAGTTTTTTCCCTTCACCTGTGATGTCGAGCTTTACCAGCCTGCTTGTATAGTATATCGGCACAGTCGCGCCGTCTTCGATTGCCCGCGATACGTCGTATATATCAATATACTCGCCAAATACGGCAGGGGTATTGATATCCTCACCTTCTATTGGCGTTAGGATACAACTCAAGAGGATGAAGTCGCAATCCACCGTCCCAGAGACGAGGCGGCTTCGCTCGAGAGAGTTCAATGCGTCAGCCGTGCCCGTTCGTACATTGTTGTTGACGACAGCGACATCTTATATCACAATGAAAATATTGTTTCAGTTCAAAGACAACGCCGTATCGGCTTGATACCATACCCTGGTTAGCCTCTTTGAAGACAAAAAGCAGCGCAAGTGCTTGACCAGGTCTTTGCGTGTGCGCTGGAATCAGGCACCAAGGTGTACTCGAGCCGATGAAGATTTTTGATCATGGACTCCTTCGAGCAGTCCTGCTCATTTTTTATCTGGTCTCTCCCCTTTGCTTTCTTTTCGAACGCGTTGAAGATTTGGGATATAGGAGTAACCAAAGGGGAAGGGAGGATACTGATATCGAGGGGGGGCGTTGAGCTCTCCCTCTTTTTCTGGAGCCGCCATGCCCTGGAAGAGCGCATTGGATTTTATCGGTCGGTTGCGCCGAATCCTGCCTTCGGCTGCACAGGATGAGGCAGCGCAAAACCTTGCCCAACGGCATAAATCGTTCCGTGTTTTTTTGTCCGCGTGGAATGATTTTCAAGAAACCGTCTCGGATATCAAATACACCATTTGTTGTGATCATCCTTTTGGTCTGCATCGCGTCCGTGAACTCTGTATCAGAGTGACGACCCAGGCCTTTCAATGCATACAG
Source organism: Desulfovibrio sp. (assembly GCA_017450275.1). Taxonomy (GTDB): domain Bacteria; phylum Desulfobacterota; class Desulfovibrionia; order Desulfovibrionales; family Desulfovibrionaceae; genus Desulfovibrio. Next base: position 4,452 of record JAFSVD010000044.1, read on the forward strand.
CAGCTGAAAAATTTGGATCCCAAGCCGTGCGACACCCTGTTTGATCGTTTCACGGACTTGCAAAAGTATGTCAGCAAGGAATTAGAGATCTCCGAACAGTGCTTGCTGGGTGCCATGGTGCTGCCCTTGGGGATGGGGGCGCTCGATGCCCGCCTGGTGGATCCCGGCACCATCTTCTTGGAAAGCCTGCGTGCAGTTGTGCCAGAGGCCTTGCCGCACGGTTTTGTGATCACCACAGCGGGCTGCCAACGGTATTTTCAGCACAATGGCCTGCAGGACGAAATCAATCGCCGCATCCAAATTGTGGGCGGCTTGGAACCCAAGAATTTGCGCAAGCTCTCTCGCCAACTCTCTCAGCTGGTCGAGGAATCGCCCCTGCCTGCGGAGCTGAGCGCGCAGATCATGGAGCAAATAGCGCGTTTGCGCACCCTTTCTCCCCAGCAAGATAGGCGCATACTCTTTCGTGGCCGGGTGTGGCCCACAGAAGGTGGGGAAGAGTGCGGGGTGATGGTCTGGGGACCTGCTGAGGATCTGTGGGCTGATCAGGAACGCATCGAAAAGGCCATTTTGGCGACCTTGGCTCGCAAACAGCGCTCCCAATGTCTTGTCTACCGCCGAGCCAGAGGGCTGACGGATGCCGCAACCGCCATGTGTCTGACGTGCTTGGTGGTGCCGCAGGGCTCTTTTGGTGGATTGGCGCAGTCGTGCGCGCCGCTCCGACCGGCGAGCAACAACACCCATGTCTATGGCAGCGCCTTATTGCCCCAGGAGCTGGAATACGGCAACGAACCAGCAGATAGGGTCAGTGTGTCGCGCACACCACCCTATACGGTGACCAAGCGTTGCCTGTACGGTAAAGACCAGACTGTGGTGACAGATGCGGTGGCTGAACAAGCTGCAGCGCTTGCGCGGACAGCGGAACAGAAAGCCGGCTGCCCCCAGGTGGTGACATGGCTTGCCACTCCGGATGAGCGCATGTTTTTGCTCATGAGCCGCCCCATGACCAAGCCTGTTGTTGACAAAGACGAGCCGCCTGCGGTGCCAAGCACCTTATCCCCCTTGGATCTGCATGGGGTCACCGTTTCTCCTGGTAGGGTGAGTGGGCCTGTGTGGCCAGCCAGAAAATGGACGGATGTGCATGGCATACCGGTGGGAGCCATTTTAGTGGTGCCGGATGATGCCTATATTTGGGGTTCGCTCATCGATCGCTGCGCAGGCTTTATTGTTGAGCGCGGATTTCAGGCCTCGCGCTTAGCTTCCCTTGCTCGGGAATTTGGCAAACCAGCCCTGTTTGGCGTTACCAACGCTCTGGCGACCTTGCAGCCCAAGACGTGGGTGACGCTCTGTGCCGATACAAAGCAGATTTTTTTGGGCAAGCACAAGGATCTTTTGCCCAAAAAACCCGCTGGCCGGGATTTCATGCCCAACAGTCCGGTCTTTGGTATCCTGAAGCGCGCTGCAGCGCGTATTTTGCCCCAAACCATGGAGAGAGACAGCGCGGACGCTACGGCTGCCAATTGCCAGACCTACAACGATATCGTTAATTTTTGCCATGAACAGGCTGTGCAGGCCATGTTCAGCACAGGCTCTGACAAACACCATGCGCAGAAGCGGGTCAAGCAGCTCTACGACACCGTTCCCAAGCAGTTTTGGGTGGTGAATGTCAGCGATGGCTTTGCCCGTGAACCCGAAGGACCTCTCATCGATGTGGCGGACATCGCGTCTGTGCCCATGCGCGCCTTGTGGCGCGGCATGACAGCCTATCCGTGGGAAGGGCCGCCCCCAGTGGACGGCAAGGGCTTTCTGTCCGTGCTCTTTGAAGCCACAGCCAATCCCAGTCTGGATCCGGTTGCCCAGGCAGCCACCTTCACGGAAAAGAACTATTTTCTGATCTCCAAGCATTACGCCAGCCTTCATTCCCGCTTTGGCTTTCACTTTGTGTCCGTGGAAAGTCGGCTTTCTGAGCACAGTTCGAGAAATTACCTCACCTTTCAGATGCGCGGGGGCGCAGCCGATATGCAGCGCCGCATTCTGCGCGTGCGCTTTGTGGCCGACATTTTGTGGGAATTTGGCTTTGAGCCTGTCTTGCACAACGATGCGGTCATGGCTACTATGAAAAATATCGCTTTGGAGGATGGGGATCGCTTTTTGGCCGTAGCCGGCTATCTGACCATCCACACACGGCAGCTCGATATGATTATGCTCGACACCCGTCAGGTACAGCAGCGGCGCCGTGAAATCATTGATCACTGCCGTACTCTGTTCATCCAAGACACTCGCGATGGATAAGCGTATGACAAAGAATGAAACCAAACAGGGCTATAGAAGTATTTCCCGCCGCATCCTTCTTTCCCTGCTGCTTATGGCGCTCGCTCCGCTTCTGGCTTTGGGTTTTTTTTGTGTGGATCGGATTGGTGCGGTCTACGATGAGAAGGAAAGTGCCGGGCTGGAAGCTATTTCCGTGAGCAAACAGCATGCGCTGGATACGTTTTTGGCCGAACGTATGGCGCAGGTCAAAAATCTGGCCTTTACCCACAGCTACCAGGAATTGCAGGATGTCGGACGCTTAAGCCAGATCTTCAGCATCATGAAATCCAACAGTTCCTCCTTTGTGGATCTCGGGGTCATTGGCATGGATGGTCGGCATGTGTCCTATGCCGGTCCCTTTAATCTGAAGGATGCCAACTACGCTGAATCGCTCTGGTTCACGGAAGTCATGCGCAAAAACATCTATGTCAGCGATGTCTTTTTGGGCTTCCGCCATGTGCCCCACATCATCATTGCCGTGTTGCGCAATGAGGCCGGGCACAGTTATATTGTGCGGGCAACCATTGATATGGAAGCCGTGAATGCCCTGGTTCGGCGAGAAATGCTCGGCGACAGTTTCCTCATCAATGGCCAGGGTATTTTGCAGACCGCTTCCAAGACCAATGGCTCCATTATGGAGACAGCGCCGATGCCTGTGGATCGCTTGACCCATCGCGACAGCCTCACCTTTGAACACCGGAATGCCTCTGGGGAGAAGATGATGGTTGTCATGCGGCGTTTGCAAACCATGCCCTGGATTTTAGTGGTTATGGACAGCGCGCAGGGGGATTTCAAGATCCTGCACAACCTCCAGCTGTGCATTGTCTTGTTTATGCTGGGCGGAGGTGCGTTGACAGCTGTGGGCGCGTTTTGGTGTACAAGGCGGCTGATGGATTCCTTGCGAAAGTCCGATGAGGAGCAGACCAAGGTCAATACCATGCTTCTGCAGTCGAGCAAGTTGGCAGCCCTGGGCAAGATGGCTGCCGGTGTTGCCCATGAGGTCAACAATCCTTTGATGCTCATTCAGGAAAATGCGGGTTGGATTCACGATCTTTTGGAAGACGAAGATCGCTCAACGATGCAGAATTACGATGAGATCAAAAGCAGTACGGAAAAAATCCAGGAACACGTGCAGCGCGCCAAAGGTATTACCCAGCGCATGTTGGGCTTTAGCCGACGCATGAATCCCGGGCGTACGGAAGTCTTGATCAATACCTTGCTCGATCAGTCCATGCAGATGCTCCAGACCGAGGCCAGACAGCGCGAGATCACGGTTGTGCGCAACTACGATACGCGTGTGCCGGTTATTCTTTCGGATCCGACCCAGTTGGAACAGGTTTTTATTAATATTATCGACAATGCCATTGATGCCATGGGCAAGAAAGGAACCATCACGCTGACAACCTTGGTTCACGAACGGGGTGTGCGTGTGATCATCCAAGACACGGGATCAGGCATGAGTCGAGAGACGATGCAGCATATTTTTGACCCCTTCTTTACCACGAAGAAGATCGGCGAAGGCACGGGGCTTGGGCTGGCAATCTGTTTTACGATTTTGGAAAAACTTGGCGCCCTGCTGGAAGTTGCGAGCGAAGAAGGCCAGGGCACAGCCTTTACCATTACCTTGCCTGCGGAACCGCCAGACCTCCCGATGGGGGATGGTGAGTAGATCGTTGATTCGTCGTGTTGGAACAAACCCCAGGAATGGTGACTTATGCGTGCCCTGTTTGTGGATGATGAAGTCGAATTTTTGCAGCTGATGGAGAAACGCTTGTCGCGGCGTGGCCTGAGTGTCCACGTGGCGTCCAATGCTCAAACTGCCTTGGATATGTTAGCAACCATACAGGCAAGCGAAGAGGCGTTTGAGATTGTCGTCATGGACGTGAGTATGCCCGGCATGGATGGCCTTGAGGCTTTGCGCCACATGAAGGAACGGTATCCGAAGCTGCCGATCATCCTGCTGACTGGCCATGCCTGTATGGATTCTGCTGTGCGCGGCATGGAGTTGGGGGCTTTTGACTATATGCTCAAACCTGTGGCTATCAATGAACTTCTGATTAAAATGGAGGATGCGGTCAGATCCGCAGAGTAACAATGTCTTTTTTGTCCCGATTGCTGCACCCTTGGGGGGAACGTCCACAGCGCGTGCTGATGGATCCCGAAACCGTGCAACGTGAAGAATTACTGCGGGAGAGGCTGCGGGAACGCTGTCGGCGTTTCCGCAGCCTGTTGTCTGCCAATAAGGCTGCGCTGGAAGCCATGAGCGAGATCGAGGAATGGCTGGGTGGCAGCCATCCTTTTGGCATGGATGATGTGCGGGCAGTCAGTGTCCGTGCCTCGACCGCTGTATTTCGCATGGTGCGCAATCTCAATGCCTTGGCTGACAACGGCTTTGTGCATCTTCAAAATGTCCTGGGAACCATCAACCATTCCATCCAGGCTTTGCAAAAGGCAGAGCCCCACATCACAGGCTCCTTGGTCTGTGATGTGGCGAATCTGGGTGTGGCGGATATCTCTCTGGTCGGCGCGAAGATGGCCAATTTGGGGGAGGTGAAAAACCGCTTGGGATTTGCCGTTCCCCCTGGTTTTGCCATTACGGTCGTGGCCTTCGAAGCCTTTATGGCGTATGAGGGCTTGCGAGAAGAGCTGAACCGATGTCGGCGCGGTGTGGCGTATGGGGATATGGATGCTCTGGCCGCCTGTGCGGCAACCATCCAGGAGCGCATCCTGCAGGCACCCTTGCCTCCGGAATTGGAGGCAGCCATTGGCGAGGCTGTTGAGCGGCTTGTGGCGGAGGGAGGCGCGGGGGTGACTCTCGCTGTGCGCAGCAGCGCGGTGGGGGAGGATTCCTTGGGCTGTTCCTTTGCCGGGCAATATTCTTCCAAACTCCATGTGCAGCCAAACGATGTCTGTCGTGCGTACAGGGAGGTTGTTGCCAGCGCGTATTCTGTGCGAGCCATGCGATACCGCTATCAGCATGGCATCCCCGACGATGAGGCACCCATGGGGGTCGGGGTTTTGGCCATGATCACATCCAAAGCAGGTGGTGTGGCCTACAGTCAGGATCCGGTGCAGGCTCAATGGGGCAAGCACCGGATTTTACTCAATGCGGTACGCGGTCTTGCCGAGGGCGTTGTGGATGGCTCCCAAATCCCCTTTGTGTTTGCCTTAACCCCTGCTGATCCGCCCATGATTTGCTTGCGTGATGAGGGGGATGCGCCGATCGATGAGAGCGAGGCCAAGAAGGTGGCGCAACTTGCCATGGCTTTGGAGCGCTACTACGGCCAGCCTCAGGATGTGGAATGGGCTTTTGAAGAGGGGACGAACAAGCTCGTTGTGCTGCAGACACGCCCCCTCCACAGTGAAGAGCCAGAGCCCACAGAGCAGGAGGTCGTTAGAGAAGAGCCAGAGCCTGCAGATGGAGGCGCGTGTTTGGCCGAAGGCGGGGTCACTGTCAGTGTTGGCGTCGGATGGGGGAATGTCTTCATTGCCCGAACCGAAGCAGACCTTGCGGCCTTTCCCAAGGGAGCCATCCTCGTGGTTGAGCGAGCCTTGCCGCGTTGGGCTGCGATGCTCACCCAGGCTGCCGGCTTGATCAGTGAGACCGGCGGCATGGCAGGCCATCTGGCGACTGTTGCCAGGGAATACCATGTGCCTGCTCTCTTTGGCTTGGCCAATGCCTGTTCTGTCTTGCACAATGGGCAGGAAATTACGCTGGATGCTACCAGGCGCCGTGTTGTTGCCGGGAGGCTCTCCTTGGAGCAGAAAGAAGAAAAGCCCGTTCCAACGGATCTCGTGGAAAGTCCTGTCTATAAGCGCCTCAAAGCTCTTGCCAGTCTCATCGTTCCCTTGCACCTTTTGAACCCTGAATCCGCGGATTTTACCCCGGAACATTGTCAGACCTTGCATGATATCACGCGGTTTTGCCATGAAAAGGCTGTGGAACTGCTCTTTGAGGCAGATCCCTTAAGCCGGAGCATGGGCAAGCAGCTCAAGGCTGGTGCCAAGCTGCAGTACTGGGTCATCGACATGGGGGGTGGTTTTCACCATGCTGTGCAGGGGAGTGTGGTCGATGTCAAGGATATTGCCAGTCGTCCTATGCTCAGTCTGTGGGATGGCATGGTGGCTGTGCCATGGATGGGGCCGCCGGCAACGAGTGCCTCGGGCTTTATGTCGGTTATGCTCCAAAGCACCATGAATCCGGAATTGGAAATCACGGCACCCAATGCCATGGCCAACAAGAACTTCTTTATTGTTTCCGATACCTACATGCTTCTGCAGGCTCGCTATGGCTATCATTTTTGCACGGTGGAAAGCCTGGCTGGTAAAACCAACCACGAAAACTTCGTCAACTTTCAGTTCAAGGGCGGGGCTGCGGATCGCGAACGTCGGCATCTGAGGGCGCAGATGGTGGCGGAATTGCTGGAAACCTATGGTTTTCGGGCTGATGTTCGGGAAGACGGCCTCTTTGCCGTGGCTGAGGATTATGCGGCGGAGGAGATTTTGCAAAAAACCCGGCTTTTGGGCTATCTTTTGATCCATACCCGCCAAGTGGACATGATCATGCTGGATGTCGAACGGGCGAGTGCACTCAGAAACAAGCTGGTCACGGATCTGAAGACCATAGCAGCACGCCCTTTGCCCGTCTCGTAGATTCCCTGCAGAGCTTGTCTCGCAACAGACAAACAAGAGGCGACGGATTCACTCCGTCGCCTCTCCTTTTTGCTAGACGCCTGTCATATAGGCTTGGTGTATCTGCGCGTTCATATCGTCAAAGTTTTGTTTAAATTGTTTGAATTCGTACTCAGCAGCCGTTTTCATCGCTCCCAGTTTATTCAGCATATTTTCCAACGTCGTGGAAAAGACCGAAAGAGAACTCTTCTTCTGAATCATTTCCTTTGCCACGTTGGCTTTCCATTGTATGGAGCTGATTTCTGCATCCCGCTGTTGCTGCTGCGCGTTGATTTCTTCCGCCTGCTTGTTTTCCTCCGCTTTTTTGGCCTCTCCCTTCTTCAGCTCGTCGACTTTTCCCTTGGTCTTGTCTGTCAGCACGTTGTTTATCTCTTCGCTGATGTCCTTGCTGAGGTCGTTTAATTAAAACGTACACGTTGTAATTAAAACGTACACTGGGCAAAAATTTTAATTAAAACGGTAAATAGCCCCCCTTCGAGGGGGTTTTTTTAATTAAAACGGTAACTGGCTTGACTTTTTTTTAATTAAAA